>JAJZKN010000009.1 GCA_021850865.1 bacterium
CCGATCACTTTTCTGGCTTCGGAAAAAAGCTGTTTATAGGCAAAAAACGCTTCGTCTTTGGCCGAATATAGTAATACGATGTTTCTTTTTTCGTGTTTGTCAACCAGGTACTTGATCATGCTCCGAAAAGGGGTAATACCAATCCCGCCGGCGATAAAACAAAGTTTTTCCGATGGGTCATCGGGCAGCACAAACTCACCGGCCAGTTGAGAAGCGACAATCGGCGTATTCTGGTCAATATCTAGCAACGCCGATTTGTAGGTGCTGCCTTTGTCGTAGAAGCGTACGCCGATTTTTAGATTGTCTTCGGTCGGCGAGGACGACAGTGTGAAGTATCGCCTGACACCGCGCGAATCGGCAGACTGGTGGGGCAGCGTGAACTCCATGTATTGTCCCGGTTTATAGTTAAACTTTCGATCAACGGTAAAAGCAAATTCGGCCGTATCTTCGGCGATTTTATATTTTCTAAACAGCGTCGGGAACAGCTTGACCCGATTCCCGCCCAAGAAAGCGTATATGTTGCCGATGATCAGGGCCACCTCCGGTGTAGAATAATAGTTACCGATGTGAACCTGGGGAGCCATAATCGCGCCGACGATAACCGCGTACCACAACTGTTTGTTTTTGGTCGTTGGTGACGTATAAGGTTCGGTCAGCATTACAAAGCCCAGGAAAAATACCGATGAAGTTAAAACCATATTCTTGAGGTTGGTTAGCATATGTCCACCGCCGGTAAGCGACAATACCGCGGTAACGATTGACGTGGCTAACAGGAACGCAATAACCATTTGCTCACGTTTGGTCTTACGCACCACCAGCACGCCGCCAATAATTACAAACGGCAGTAATGATGCGGTTCCAATCCACCAACTGGCGTTTTGATGCGGCCCGATAGCGGTAAGCACGACAGCTATCGCTGCCGGATTAAAGATGTGCTTTTTGTTAATAGTTAATATGTATTTGGAGGCCATCGCCAGACCGGCTGCGGCGAGCAAGAACAACAACCCGTAACTGGTCGGTGAAGGCGGTACGATCAATGACAGAATCAGCCCACTCAGAATAGATGATTCCGGGTTAACCGGCGCATCGAAAATTGTTGCAAAAACCTTATTGATGACCCAGCAAGAAAAAACCAAGATTGCCGCCGAGATAGCAATGTCAATCGGTTTATAATGAATAACACCGACAGCCGATAAGCCGATAGCCGCGATTAACAAGCCGATCAGATAATACAGCATGAGACGGTACATCGTAATGCCATCGAGAAGATTATCGATCGGTTTAATCAACTTAAGCCACATAGCGCTCGAAGCCCTCCGTATATGTCGCCATCCTGGCTTCATCAATCAAGTAGCCCTCGAACGAAGGTAAGGCCCGGATAAAGTTCATGCCGCTACGACCCATGGCGAATGCCGATGTGGCAAACCGGTCAGCTTCGTAAACATTGGGCGCAATAACAGTCAGGCTTTTAATGCCTGATGGATGCGAGTAGCCGTCTTTGGGGTTGTAGATATGCTCTCCCCTGATGTACGTACCCGATGTGGCAATACCAACGTCAGTTACTTCAATGATCTTAATAATCTGACTGATATTAAACGGGTTACGGATACCGACCCGCCAACGTCGACCGTATCCGTTGCTGCCGGCTACCTGAATATCGCCTCCGGCTTCGATATAAAAGTTAGAGTATCCCATCGTCTTAAGCATATCGGCGGCATTATTGATTGCCCACCCCTTAACCAACCCCGACGGATCGATATAGCCGTGCTTACTGATATCAAAGTAGCCGTCACTTAGCCGTTTAGTTTCTTCGCATAACTGCAGAACCGCCACAGTCTCCGCCGACCATTGATCTTTAGTTAATCCGGTATTTATCCGGCTGATTTCGCTCCCCGGTTTATAGGTACTATAGCGATTGTCGATTTCTTTAAAATAAGCAAATACTTTATCGAACGGCTGGTTAGTTTGTGCATCGGTTATCTCGACACTGATTGGCATACCCATAATAAGTTGAGTCTGTTTCATTGAATTTTATGCCTTGTTTAACGCACTTTGCATTGACTGGATGAATGCTTGCGAGGTGAATGTGGCGCCGGATATGATTTGAACATTGGCACTCTGAGATTGGATCGATTCCTGTTTAAGATACGGCATTGCCTGTTGGTTAATAATTACCGACGTGTAATGCGAGTTCGGGTATTGCAAAAATTTGACGTTGGTTATCTTACCGCCTGATATAGTTACCGATACCTGAACATTACCATAATAGGCATCAGCTGAACTGCCGGTGTATGTACCGTCCTTAAATGCCGTTGACGATGACGAAGCACTATGACCGGTTGATTGGCTACGGCTGCCCGATTGGCTGCCGGCGGAGTTATTAGGTGACGATTGCCCGCCCGATGGTTTGGTGCCGGCCAGTGCAGCCGGCTTGGGAATAACCGGATCCTGATGTCTGATGCCTAGCGAGTAAACCGCATAGATGCCGAGTATTGTGACGCCCAATAATGTCTTTTTCACTTTGGAAAATATGCCAGCTTAAACTGTAGAAATGCTGATGCGTGGTTTTCAGGTTACCGGGAGCTTGACAGTTATCTCCGCGCCACCGGATTTGGCATTCTTAGCTTCAATACTACCGCCGCTGTTTTTTACGACCTCTTGAGCCAAAGACAGGCCGAGACCGAAACCATCGACGTCCGCCTCGTTGCTACTTGAACGGTAAAACGGCTCAAAAATATGCGGCAGATCCTGTTTAGAAAAACCGGGGCCGCTATCACTGACAACCATTAGTGCGGTTTTCCCTTGGCGGTAAATGTTTAGCTCGACCGAACCGTGATTACCGGAGTACTTAAGCGCATTCTCTATCAGCGACAACATAACCTGTTTGATGGCTATTGGATCGGCCGTTACTTCGACACTAGCAGCAGTCAATTTAATTCTGGCGCCCTTAAATCCGGCCGTACGCCTAATTTCGGCAATCGCTTGCCTGGCCAACGGCTTTAGATCCAGCTTCACTAAATCTACCGGTTTAACTGATCGCAGCCTGGCCGCATTAAGCAGATGATTAGCCAGTTCATCCATTCGCCTGACGTCTCTTAAATTTGCTTTTAGCGTCCTTTTTAATAACACCTCATCAGGCTGTTTCATCATCAAAACCGATTCGGTGTCCGCCCTGATAGCCGACAGCGGAGTCTTTAATTCGTGACTGGCATGGGCCGTAAATCTGACTTGAGCTTCATGAACTTCTTGAATCGGCTTAAGGGTTCTTCTAGCCAGGAACAAGCTGCCGGTAGTCGACAGTAAAATGACCACCAGATTAAAGTAAACTATCTGGATGAACAACTGACTGGCACGCTCATCATATTCATGGTTAGTCAAATTTATGTCCTCGTCGCCGTCATTGTCATTGACGGACAGCGCCCGGAATTGATTAAGTCCCTCCTTAAGTTCGACGGTCGCGATATGGTACAAAAAAACGCTTAATAATACACTTAACACTACGGCGATCGCCACGTACCATAACGTCAGTTTTATCAGTGCCGACTTAAACAAGCTGTTAATCTCCTAACCGGTAACCAAAACCGAATACCGTGTGTATCAATGGCGGTTCATTTGGGAAGTTACGGTCAATTTTTTTTCGTAAGTAACCGATATACACCTCCACTGTGTTGGGCATAATCAGAGCGTTTTCGTCCCAGGCATGGTTAATCAATTGCTGCTTGGAAATAATCTGGCCTTTATGGTACATCAGGTAATTTAGTATCTTGAACTCCCGCTTGGATAATTTTATAACCCGGCCATTGCGTTTTACTTCCGCGGTGTGGGTATTAAGTTCCAATCCGTTGATTGATATAACCGTGCCGACATGCCGCTTCGGGCGACGCTGCAGAACCTTTACCCGGGCGATCATTTCCTTGATTGAGAACGGTTTGGTTAAATAATCGTCCGCGCCGCTCATCAGGCCTTCAACCCGGTCGGTCACTTCTCCGAGTGCGGTTAATATTAACACCGGCGTCTGAATTGCTTGGCTGCGAATAATTTTAACAATTGTCATGCCATCATACGGCCCGGGCAACATCCGGTCCATGATTATCAGATCATAATTATCCCGACAAGCAGTTAGAGCCGTCTGCGAATCGGCACAGCTGTTCACCGTCATACCTTCCGCCCTTAGCGATCTGACTATGGCATCGGCAACACGGTGCTCGTCCTCTACAACTAATATTCTCATAGTCGTATTCTATCAGGCTCGATCGGCTTGTTGGCTGACTATCCGGCGACCAAGCATTAATCACATCCTTGACATGCTACAAGCTAAGCGTTATCTTCGGACAGTCTGCCAACTGGAATGCTTATCGGTCCGCTGGTAGAGACTCAAGCCGTTCACTGCATTGTTTAATACCGTAATTTAAAGGATAGAATGCTTGTAAGCTAAACTGCTACTGATTACCGGTAAGAATTTAGACGTTTATTGAGTTAGCTCTTTCGCAGCGCTGAAATATAAGCTGCCTATATATTAGCTATGTAGCCGAAAAAAACCGACTACCTAAACATATAAGGAGGTGGATTATGCCCCGGATAAAGAAAGGCAGTATGAGTGTTCGTGATGCCGGTCGTAAGGGCGGCCGCCGCACAGCGGCCAGTCACGGCCATGAATTCTATAAAACCATCGGCAAAAAGGGCGGCAAACGGGTAAGCGAATTAATCAGAAAGGGTAAGCAGGCAGAACGCAACAGCTAATGATGAAGCTGATTATTTTCCGGTTGGTTAGTATACAAGCTGCCCAGATTAGTTGAACGCCGCCACAAGTAGATGATAGCGGTGATCATGGCGGTAGCGGCCAGCATCGAACCGGCAATGTACAAGGCAATACTTAATCCGTTGCCGAAGGCTTTATACGCTGCCTGCGTTACCTGCTGGATCAGTGAAGCATGAGCGGCTAGCTCGGCTACTGAGACGTGCAGGCCCTTGGGTGTATGACCGCCGTGAGTCAACGCATAAATAACAAACGATTGAAAATTAGTTGGTAGCCCGAGTGCTTTCAACTTGTATATCAGTTGCGTGGTTAATTGGGCATTTACAATTGAACCCAAAATGGCGACACCGAAAACTCCGCCAAGCTCACGAAAAGTGTTCACTGTCGAGGCTGCCATTCCCGATCGATCGGGAGGTACTATGCCCAAGACCGTTGATGTCATAGTCACCAGACAAATTCCGAAACCCAAACCGGACACCGCCAGTGTCCATGCCAGGGTAGCCGTACTGACATTCGGCTGAATAACGCTATTTAAAATGAATATGCCGGCAGCGGCCACCAGACAACCGAATATGGTTAAGGGTAAAGTCCGGTGGGCCGCGTTCCACCGTCCGGCAATCAAGGCGGCCGCAACTATAGCCACAGCCATAGTAATAAATGCCAGCGCAATCTGGTAACCGGAGTAACCGGCGATCAATTGCAAATATAGGGCTACGAAAAAGAAAACAGCGAATATACCGAAATTGGCGGTGAAAGCCACGATGTTAGCGATAGTAAAATGTATTTTCTTAAAGAAGCTTAGCGGCAAAACCGGGTTTTTACTAATCATTTCGATCCGGATGAAGCTGATCATTGCAACAACCGATAATATGAACAATAACAAGATCCACCAGATTCTATAACCGTAGTTTTCGCCCAGAATCAAAGCTAGAATTACACTGGCGAGTGATACCCCGCCGCATACCAGGCCGGCAATATCCAGCTTCGATCCGCGAGGATTTGAATTTTCCGGCAAGAACAGCCAACCGGCAATCAATGCCAGCAATCCGAACACGGCATTAAAGGCAAACACTCCACGCCAATCACTAAAGCCGATTATTACACCGCCGAAAATCGGTCCAAACGCTAGCGCGATACCGGACACTGCCGCCCAGACACCCAAAGCCCTGGAGCGTGGTTTACGATCGGGGTATATATGCCGGATCATCGATAAAGTCCCCGGTTCTGATGCGGCAGCACCTAACCCCATCACCACCCGGCCAGCGACCAGCACGGGGACCGAATCCGCCAGCATAGCAATTAATGAACCGGCAACGAATAATCCGACTCCGGCCAGCATGACTTTCTTTCGGCCGAGGATATCTCCCAGTGTACCGCCGAAAAGCATGAATACCGCAAACACCAGCATATAGGAGTCAACAATCCATTGTAGTGCTTGAACGCCGGCCGCCAGTTTGTCTTGGACATTTGACAGGATTACGCTAACTATGGTGTTATCGAGGAAAGTCAGAAACAATACCAAACAGACAATAGCCAGGGATCTGCGGCTGGAATAATTCCGACCCATCATCAATCAATACCATCCGGTTTAATGTATTTTGCTACATATCGCAGGTGTTGTTCCGCTCATGCTCAACAGTTGGCATAAGGTCGAATCACCGATTAACCATTTATTGTTAACTAAAACTACTTCACCGGTCTGGTTCTTTAGCGCCGGCTGGCCATTTAACAAAATCGTGTAGTTTACGTCAGCCGTTGTTTTGTTCGGGAACGTGATGCTGTTGATTGTTACGCTTGGCTTTTCATTTGACAGCTGGCTGAATTCGGCACTCATAACTTGGTTAAATTGTTGACCGTTTTGCAAAAGACTCACCCGTGTTGGCATAGGCGTTGATGCGGCAAAGAAAGTTTGCAGGTTATTTTTTATTTGTGCCGTCGCTTCGGTTTTTTGGGCTGCGCTCAAACTTGTAGACACAGCTGGTTGGTGGACGTTGTTGGTAGTTTTATGTTTGCCGGGGACTAGCAAAACGATGGCAATAATAGCTCCGGCCACGACTACTATCCCGACAATACTCCAGATCAGAGACTTTGACATAGCACTCCTTTCTTAAAATTTACTTAACTTTAATATACCATTATGTTGATCGCTTTGAATATGTCGACCGGAATGATTACGTTTTTGGCAATCCGCTTGGATGCTATACTGTCGCTATAATAATTCTTGTAGAAGTTATCGACGTTATCGTCTAGTCTTATCAATATGTTAGCTCTATCCTATACGGCAGCAGTTACCGCCGCTGGGCTTAATGCATCGTCGTCAGTTGCTCAGAGACTGGCAACCCAGACGCCTTTAGTGGGCCGGCTATTTAGGCTTAAGTTCGTGCTGGAAATACTTCGCAAACGGCTTTTTCTGTTTGGCTTTGTTTTACAAGTCGCCGCTTTCTTGGCCCAGGCGACGGCGCTTAAAAACGGTCCTCTTATAGTAGTCGAGCCATTACTGACATCCGATCTGATTTTCTTACTGTTGTTGATCCGCTGGCAGGCCGGCATAGTAATGAAATCACGAGAATGGATATCCGTGGCGGCGATTATCGTCGGTCTCAGCGGTTTATTTTATGTCCTGCATCCGCAACGCGGTACTTTAAACTACAGCCTGGAATCGTGGATGATATTGATCAGCGTTATGGGCACGCTTATCATTACTACGGCGGTTATAATTCGGCAGCTTAAAAGCCAGACCGCCAGAGCGATATTGGCCGGGATAGCCGCGGCCAGTGCCTATGCTCTGAACGCCTCACTAACCAAGTTGGTATTAAACATTTTCACTCAAACCGGCTTCTTAAG
>JAJZKN010000006.1 GCA_021850865.1 bacterium
TTTACCAGAAGCAGCAATGATTGTTTATGATGCTCCCGTAGGAGCTGTTTTTCGTTATTTGTTATTTGTGTTTTTAACATGCATAGAGCATACCAAAAAATACAGGTTTTGTTTTGGAGGGGCTATATGTATGTAGGAACTTCAAAGCGAATTGAGACTTTTTCCATTAGCGCTAAACAATCCTTACCGCTTGTTGTTTTTGTAAATTCGGCCCATAGAGTGCTAGTACTATTACAAGCCATTAGAATGACAGAGTAATTATCACCGTAAACCTTTTTTAAGCCTTCGGTTATTTTTTGTTTTTTCTTTAGAAAATCAGGGTCATTAAAGAGGTAGAATAAAAACCACTCGGCATCTGTTCTAGGTGTTTTGAAGTCTCTAATCGGCAAGATGGTTTAAATTATATGCCGTATTGTTTTCTTTGTTCAGCTATAAGTGTTTGATAAGAAGGTCTTGGCATATTGTTTATGAAAACAACTTCAGCGCCTTCTATTTGAGGTTTTGAATTACGGCCAACATATCCCTTAAGTTCCAGCGCTGTTTCCAGATATCGGTGTCTTATACCGTAATCTGGCTTTGAAATATAAGTAGGATTTTTATTCTTGCTGATAATTATTACCTTATTAGCCTCTAACCCTTCTTTGAGTGCTTTTGCCAGTGATTTATCGTCTAGGCCTATGTTTTCCAGTATTTCTTTAAAGCCTTTTGATTTAGTGACTTTTTGAGGATTCTTTATCATGGAATCAGAATAACCGGCTATCCTCATAGCGGAGGATATATTTCCACCATTTTCCACCATTTTTTTGGCTGCTATTCGTTGCTTGTTGGTCATGACAGATGTGTATTTAATGTTAGAATCTTAAAGCCTTAATTTTATCTAAATCTATGCCGTATTTTTGGTAAATTTTTGTTGTATTTATGCCTGTAATATCTTTTTTATCTATACCTAGTTTCTTTGCGCAACCATAAACTTCCTTTTCACTTTTACCTTCAATCTCTAGGTAAACAGGTATATTCGGCCAAAAATCTAATGTTATTTGACAAGTATCCATTAGGTACTCGATACGCCTATTCTCCTGATAGCCCTTAGGTTTTATGCCAATTTTATTTAAAATTACTAACGTCTCTTCAAAGCTTGAAACGTCAACTTCCCACTCACTTGTACCGCTTACGCTATCATCTCCAATTTCTTTTACTGCTAGTGTGGTCTTCTCTCCGTCACTACGAAGCCTTACCCATCTGTTTTCGCTAAAAGGAATAGTGTTAAATACATATCTTTTCTGTAAATATTCACCAATATATTTTGCTTGTTGCTTGACGAGTTTTTCTAATATATCCTTTTCTTTGATTTCTAATACTTTTCCTTCAAATTCTATATTTGCTCTCATCTATATTCCTGTTCTATATTATTAATTAATAATACCAATACCAAAAAATTCGGTCATTTCTTTAAATTCATTTTGACGTGATTCTACTATGCGCTCAGGCAATTCGCTTCTTAAGAAATCATCTATGTCCATACAATAGTCCATACGTTGTATGCAAAATCCAACTTTATATTTATCGTCAGAGTCGACATAAAGTCGTAAACCGTAGTAGCCTTCTTTGCAGTCAACTGGATTATTCAAGCTACAATCGTTACATATTTCATGTAGCCTCGCCGGCCTTATCTGTTTGAAGTAGATTTTTCTTCCATTCGGCATTTCGTATTCCACTCTACTAGTTGAACTACCAGCACTCAGCAGTACCTTATTCGGTCTTGCGCCCAACTTATATAAAAAATCATATATGGCATAGTATGATGATGCGCCAAAATCCAGAGAATTTAATAGTCTTACAGATATTCTTTGATCGTAATTATCAAGAAGCCGTAGCACTCTTTCGGCGTGCGTAGAGTCTTGCATTACAATATTAGCACTTACATTAATTCCATAATCAAGAGCAATAGATATGGATTCTTTAAGGGCGGCAATTTTTCTTTCAGCAAGCTCTAAATTAGTCTTGTATTTGATACCCTGAGTTGATGCTAGTTCTTCTGGATTAGTACCAAAAATGCTAAAAGAGATACTAGTTAACCCAAACTCGGCACATTGTCTTATGATACTTCTTCCGTTTTCTCCGTTAGATGTAAATTTAACCTTATACCCCAGACCTGATGCCACTTGTGACAATAAGTCCAGTTTAGAATGTAGTGTAGGCTCCCCTCCAGTAAAGTGAATTTCTTCAAAACCCAGTCTATTTTTGAGGGAATAAATTGTTGACGTGAATGAGTTATCTGGCTCCATTCGTCCAGGAAGAAAATCGACACCATTAGACCTTACAAATATAGAGACTCTACCAGACCTCCCAGGACCTACTATTGGTTCTGCCCCATGAGTATTGTCAATCTTTACAGGAGTGCCCTCATTATGACAAAATTCGCAGGCTAAACCACACATATCAATAACTTTTGCTCTCAATGTAAGGTCTTCATTAACGACTACTGGAGTATTTCTTTCCGTCTGTATAAGTTCAATAACTTCAGACGGTACTTCATTAGAAGTTGGGTCTAGGTGCCAACTTAGGGGTAAGTAGGACTCAGATTTATGATCTATAAATATATTAGTTAGTTTTCTAGACTTTTCCATACTATACTTTTAGCCTCTACAACAGTATACAATACAAACTTTACTATTAAAACTAATTATTATATGATATTTTCATCAATGGAAAAAGAAAGTCTAATTCTTGTCGGTGGTGTTGATGGCGTAGGAAAGACTACTATATTAAATACTTTAAGAGATAATTATAGGTCTCTAGTCATTTCTGAGCCTACTGGTACTCCTGAATCAAAGCAATTCAAAAATAGGAATCTGGAAACATTGATAACAGATGAATTTATAGATGAAAGAGAAATATTCTATAAAACGCTTCAGGGATATATTGACATAAATCTAAGATCACATTTAGATCAAGGAGGTACAGTTGCTACTTCTGGCAGCAGACTTGTTACTCTCGTTTCACACAATGCAATGAGGAGAATATTAGGTCAGGAAGTCGATCAGTCTTATTCTTTCAAGATATTTAGTAGTGCCGAAGATAGCCTTGATATAGATGCTCTAGTATTACTGTGTGCGCCTATAGAAACTATAGCTAACAGACTGCATAGGCGATTAGATAATGGTGATATCAGTGAGAAAATCTGGGGATTTAATTCTTTATATTTCCTCGAACACTATCAAAATGCATGGGTTAATACAGCCAAGTACATACAAGAGACGACACATTTGCCGGTACTAACATTTGATACGTCAATAGACAATCCGGAAGTTATAATCAAAGGTATAGCTAAGGCATTAAATCTTAATTATTAACAGTATATAGGAGGATATTTTGGAAGAGTATAGAAAGCCTAATTTGATAAGATCGTTAGAAGACATCAATGAGGGGGTTGACTACCTATTGCCACACGAAGTCGACATGCTTTCACGTCAGTTAGAAGATACAGAACTAGAATTACGTCGTTTAGGAGAACTAAAGAACGAAGCTATGCACCAGTCTTCAGAAACATGGCACGATAATGCTCCTGCCGATGCTATTCGCCATGAAGCACAGATATTTTTAAAGCAACGTTCTAGAATTAGTCAAATTTTAACTAACAGATCCGTGCTAGATTATCCAACTCAAGAAACACCATTTGCAACAATAGGTAGTAGGGTAACTTTGAGCCTTAATGGGTCTGATCCTTTCCAGATAGATATTGTTGGTGTGCAGCCCGGTAAAGATGTAAGTGATGAATTGGACGTTTGCTCTTACCGATCGCCATTAGCAAAAGCGGTAATCGGTAAAATAAACGGCGAATTTGCTGAAGCTGACATAAATGGAAGACAAGTAAGTCTGGGGATTATTGATGTTGATCAAAATGCTCAACGAAATTCTAAATAGAGCATTAATTTGATCGTATCCATTAGGTTTTACTCATTGCTGGAAGTATTGATATATCTGTTATACTCTTCAATAATTCACACCACTGGCTAATATCTTCAAGGATATGGTTCCAATTCGAAATCAGGTGGTTCACCAAGAGAGAATTTCAGATAAGATTTTGTTATAAATTAGAAGCTTTGAAAGTTTATAATGGCTGCTCATCTGTTAAATAGCTCGATTCCTTTTGACCTAGGAACAAAAGCCTATTGACATCAGGTTTAACTTAAGTTAAACTTAAAATATGAAAACAATTGGCGCAAAAGAATTAAGGCAAAATATGGATGAAATCCTTGACCGTGTGTTGGGTGGCGAGGACATTATTATTCAGCATCGATTTAAAAAGCCTGTACGTTTAAGTGCTTTTAATGCCTTAGCTAATAAAAATCACCAAAAACTTGTCGGACTTAAGGCATTTGAGAATGCCCCTAAAGAACCGTCTCCGTTTGACCCTAATAAGACTATTAAAGAGCTTTACCATGAATCTATCTCTGACAAATACACAGGCTGACAGTGTTTTTTTAGATGCTAATATAGTTCTGGAGATTATTTTAGAACGACACAATCAGGAACTAGCCAAAGAACTATTGTCTAAGTATAGTGACAACCTATACATTTCCTCATTAACTGCACATCTTGTTATGTATTTTGGCCATAAACGAGTTGACCTACCTGTGCTGCGGCGCTTTTTGGCAGACTACACTATTCTTCCGCTAGACTCTGCAGACTTTGAATGGGCATTTAATAATATACGTAACGGTGATTTTGAAGATGCCCTTCAACTTGCTGTGGCAATAAGGAACGGCTGCACTAGCTTGGTTACTTTTGATAAGCCACTGGTTGATGCATACGGTAGCCTAAACAATATTTCTGTTCACTTACTTTCTTAATTACTGTATTCCAGCGGATTATTTCCGTTGCAATAATGTTATAAACCGGACCCCTTAGGGTCACCATAATAGAATTTGAAGCCTTATCTGTTAAATGGTGCGACTCACTTTAGGTATTATGTTAGCATAAGAGCATGACAAGCAGTAATTTACCAACCATACGTATTAAAGATGCTTGGCTACTTAGAGAGAATGCATCCAAATATTTGCATGAATTATGGGCTAAAAAGGGCGACAAGCTAGCTAACGATAGTTGGATGGAAAAATGTGTAGCCGAATATAATAAAGCTTGGAAACCATATGAGACAAAGATACTCAATGGGTTGAATGATACCCTGGGGCTTAAATACAGTCAAAACATCATAGATGTATATATTGCTCCATGGTTTCGGGCATTTAGTGACCCGATGGTAATTGGAGTTATGCAAGAGCCTGATTTATTTATAGATACTCTAACTCATGAACTTACGCATAGACTTCTTACCGACAATACCACCATACCCCATGAAACTTTGTTGCTCGTACCCTGGCAAAGTTTATTTGGTAAAAACCATAACTTTAACATGCTAGTTCACATACCAGTTCATGCAGTTCATAAAGCAATCTACCTAGATGTATTAAATGAGCCAATGCGACTTGAGCGAGATATTGCCAATAATAAAATGTATGAAGCTAAAGACTATGTTGATGCATGGAACTATGTAGAGAGGCATGGCTACGAGGAAATTATTAGCAAACTCAAAAAGTCATATAAGGATTTAGCAACTGCTTAAGACAATCATTCCATCTAATAATTCCCAGAGATAGACTTCTATAAATCGGACCTCTTAGGGTCACCACTATCTCAGAAACAATTCCTACAAAACTATTCGACACATAGTGCCTACAATAATAGTATGTCTACTATTCAATATACAATTCGTGGGGTTTCGCCCAAAGTCGACTCTAAACTTCGTCGTTTAGCTAACTTAAGAAACCAGAGTTTAAATCAGGTTGTGCTTGAGCAACTATCGTCTATTAGGTTAAATTCACCTAAAAAGTCAACACAGATTGCTAAAGCCAAGGTAAATACAGATTTTGATGATTTGTTTGGTAGCATTACGCCCCTTGAACCAGAAGAAGAAGCTGCTTTAAGCTCTCAGCGAATCGTGAGTCCTAAAGATTGGCAATAATATGAACTTTGGGCTGCTGGTCTTGGACACAAACTATATTATTCGGCTTGGGCAAAAAATAATCCTAGGGTTAGTTCGCTCGTACGAAGCTCAGAAGAAATCGCCTTCCCCCATACAGTAATAGGAGAGTTACTCGGTGGATTTTATTATGGAAGCCAATTTGCTACAAACTATAGTGATCTAAAAAGAGTTCTCGCTAAGCCGTCGTGCAGAATTATTGTGCCTTCCATGGAAACTGCAAAAGTTTATGGCAAGTTATACGCAGATCTTAAAAAACGCGGAAAAATGATTCCGACAAATGAAATTTGGATAGCTGCTTTAACAATTGAATACGAAGGAACACTTGCCTCGTTTGACAAGGACTTCAAAGTTATCCCAGAAATTAGTTAATAGTTATCCTATACTTACGCACTGTTTTAGTTTGTCTATATTGACTAGCCCTTCATACCGCCTAAGAATTTCGGTACAAATAACTTTCCAATTCTAGTGCACGGGGATCACCATGATTGAGTCTATTTGTTTGCGACCATTCTTATCATCAGCAATCTGTCAATTTTCGAGACTCTAAAAATAATCACCTAAAACGGTGATTTATAAGTTTTAGGTCAGGATATCTGTCTACTGAGTTCGTTTCAGCTTTATTGTTGCTGAAGCAGTGCGGATGGCAAACTATTAATGTTAATCTCGTATAGGCCATTAACGAGATTGTTAATGTCATCTGTTGGCAACGGATAGCCCATTGTATCTTCTATGGTTATTTCAGTACCCCCCTTAATAAAATAATAATCATATTCTGGTGGATAGCTGGTAGCCCCGGAGCTGCCCATATATACAGGAATGTTGTCTATCGAAACCACTTCTTTACAGGTGACGGTGTAACCTGCTGGGCCTACGGAGACGGTCCCAGCTGAATAAGGGCCACAATTAGTAGGTGGGCTGTATTCTTTTGAAGGCCTAAATTCATTAAAAAATAATCCATTGTCGCCATTAGGTCCCGTATCTAATTCCAGGCGAGTTGGCGAATGGTAAATAGCGTCATTGCTGGGGTTCGGAGTTCGTATTACTTTTATAGTTAAACCCTTCGGGAGCCACTTTGGCATGTAGATTGCGAAATCAATCTTATCAAGACCATTATTGATTGATTGTCTGGCTGTTTGATTATCTTTACTTAATTGGTAATCAGTCAGTTTTGTATTGAGAGGATAAGTTATGCCAATAGTTATGGCTAAAATGATGGCAGCAAGTAATAGTGAGGCAGGGTACGATGATAAATGCTTTTGAATCTGCGCATCTACTGACAATGTCAGTACAAAAACAAATATTGAGATAACAGCTGGAACTAAAATTTGGTATTGGTAACGACTGTTACTATAACTCTGACTTAATATATTGCATCCCAAAGCTGTAGCTGTGCCAGCAACTAGACCTAAACGTAACCATCTTTTAAAACGAAATAGTTTAAGACTTACTACTGAACTCACTATCATTAACGGGATGAACGCAGCAGTGGCAATAATGCTAGCACCGAAACCTTGCCAATAACCAGCTCGTTCACTTTGATAAATAAGTTTGTAAATAACGGTGACAATTAGCTGAGTAATTGCCTGGGCGAATAAGCTAGCACCTATGATTTTAAGAATTTCTATTTTGTAGTTTAATTTTACTTTGGTCATGAGGTTTTAATTAAAGACTGCACCTGGATTATATAAGACCATGCCATGCTCGAGAGCTAAATTCTAAACCTTGTCTGTTAACTTTTTCGACTCTCCTTACTATGACATACATGCACGATAATGACAGTATTTTTCGTATCCAAGAAGTAACGTAATACGTAGAACCTAGACCCAAAAGGTATAAATAATTCTCGCCGTTTTGTGCCGTCAGGCATCGGACGACCCATACGCAAACCCTATCTGTTAAATAGTTCGATTCTCTCTACTATGCCATACCTTTATGATGACAACAGAGTCTTCTGTTTCTGGTCTGTATCTAATTACATATGCTCCTGCCCCGAAAGCCACGAACAGCTCACGTTTATTTTTATCACCGTGAACGTAACGTCCAATTCTTGGTGAGGATTTAAGTATATTAGAGCCGCTAAGTATACTTTGTGCTGCTTTCTCTGCAGCTCCAGTATCTTTGTCTAATAAGAAAAAATAAAGACGTTCAAAATCCTCAATAGCCTCAGGAAGCCATTTTAGTTTTGCCATTTTCGTGGTTTGCCCTGAGCTAAATCTTTAAGCCAGACTTCCACTTTTTCGTGGTATATGGCATTGCCTGTCAAAAGATAATGTTCCCACCTTGTATTATCTTCTTCCCTCTCTCTTTCATATTGTTCCTCGCGCTCAAGGTAGTCCTCTATTGCAGCCTTCATTAGCCAATGCGAAGAGCGTTGTTTTTTATCAGCAAGTATTTTTATACGTCTTCTAGTGTTGTCATCTAGCTTTATGCCTTGAGTTGATGCCATATAATTATATTAGCAATTATTGCGAACTATTGCAACCAGTAAAAACTAGAATATTATTCCACCTAATAATTTCTGCAATAAGTTGTTTATCAATTGGACCCCTTAGGGTCACCATTCCTCCTGTGCTTAGATAAATTGTTTTGCTAAAATCATAAAGAAGCAAAATAAAAGTGAAAAAGCCCCAAAAACTCCTTATAAAAGCAATAGTAATTAACCTGACTAAACTAACTTCCACTTCCTGCAGGAAATGTTACCAATAGAAGGACTACGATTAAGTAGTTAATACCGTAAGCTTTTCCAGTACTTTAGTAGCTTGGTTCATTACTCCTTTTAGGTTTAATGCATTTGTTAAAATGGTAAGTATGAAATTAGACCATACAACAAAAATGGCGATTAAGCACACTATTCATTGCTTAATTGGCTGTGGGATCGGTGAAATTGTAGGAATGTTAATAGCATCAGCTTTTGGCTGGCATCGACTTGGCAGGTTGCCGCTGGCCATATTATTCGCTTTTATCTTCGGCTATTCACTAACCTATCGCGGAGTAAGGAAGGACGCCGGTTCGGCAAGGGAAGCTTTCAAAATAACTGCCGCCACGGACACGGTTTCCATTACCACAATGGAGATAGTAGATAATACTATAGAGTTTATTATTCCAAACGCGCTTTTAGTTAACGCGACGCAACCCAGATTTTGGTGGGGGTTAGCACTGTCGTTGTCCATTGCGTTTATTATCACCGTACCAGTAAATAGATATATGATCAGGCGAAACCCTCACCATATGCATATGCATTGAAGTTATTTATGCTCCCATGGGGCTTAAATAACCTAACCGGTCTTATTGTTTGCCATAGTCCGTTAATAACATTCGGGTCGTTTATCGGTTTAGGAATCTAGATGCCGTACGGTTTAAAAAAGTCTATTGTGCGTTCAATGTTGCTGCCGGAATCGTTAATTAATATCTCTGGCGTTGCTCGGTGGCAAAACATATTATGAATTTGACGTATGAATTGATAGTATACACATAAACTATGAGGCTAAACTCCTATCGGTCGGTAGAGCATGACGTCTTGGCGACTTTGCCAAATGCTATGTCTTTTGGGCGCGCCGCCGGAGGTTTAGCGCTGGGCGTCGGCCTGGCAACAAATAGCGTGGACCCGGGACAAGCGCTAATCGCTGCCGGATTACTCGGTGTCAGTGATACCGAAGGGTCGCTAATCGGCATTACTGCACGTTTCCCCCGCCTGCAGCGGAAGCTACGAATTATTCCAAGCAAGTGGGGCCGGATTGTTGATCCCGTGGCGGATAAAATCTTCGCGGCGGCAGTATTCGCCGGCGGCTGGGCAGGCGGCGATATACCGTCTTGGCACGGAGCTGGTATTTTGGCTACGGAAACTGCTACGGCGCTAGCGACGTTGCATGCCAAAACCCAAGGTTTGGAACCCGAGGTTACCAGATTAGGAAAGTTGGGTATGGTTGCCCGGGTTATGACCATAGGATTGGATTTGGCAGCATCGGCAACTGCCGGCAGTCCCGGTCTTAGTCATGAACTGTTAACGGAAGGCGGTAATGCAATGGCGGTTAGCGCTATGGCGTTAGGCTCCATTAGTTGCGCCCAACTGTTTTTTAGAAGCAAAGAATCATCTGGCGGCTAAGCTTCAGCCGGGTAAATATTGCTGCAAAAAGTTGGTTTAAATAGCTGGCACAAACGTTGTATGCGCTATGCTTACGCTTGCATTGTTTTACCATTAATCAATAATTTGAATAGGGTAAGAAGAGAACTCATTGTCCAAGTAAATCCGGAGGTCAAAACACGTTTAGCCGGTAGACAAAGTGCAGATTTTTCCGGTTTTGAACTAGACATTCCTGCTATGCAAACTAACCTGGATGAGGCGGCCTTTCAAGAGGATGTTAATGCCGCAATAAGAAATGCCTAAGGCTCGACGGCTTGCCCAGTAGTATGTCTTTTAACTACCAAGTATTCAAATTACAGTGAGAGTATAAGCGTTGCCAAAGCCGAACTATTTTGCCAAAACATGACTGCTCCTTAGCGGAAGAATGAAACACTGTCGCCCAGGACCTGGAGTGGGTTGAATCAGGACGTTTTTAAAGTATGCGCCTAGAACCCCCTGCCGGGTAGCTTAAGGCGGCGCTATATATTATTATTAATTTATGCACGAGGCTTTTAAACCATCTACCACACTACAAAGCGAAGCTTTTATTGAGCGTGAGGATCAACTGCAAATTAACCGGGATGTTATTAACCGGGCCAGAGTTTTGCTGGCCAGTTCAGGATTTGATTCTGCCGAACCGATTATTCTAAACCCCGATCATAACGACCTGATTAAACAAATTGAATTTCAGCCGATGGGCGAACCGGAAAATACCATTGAGTTAGCGCTAGTGACTAATCGATTCGGTGGTGGCTCCGATGATATGGATACTAGACTAAGCTATAACTTAGAAACCGGTCGAATCGTTTATGTTGAACAGCCTATAGATGACCCTTTGTCTATGACATCAAACGAACTTGCGTTGGTCAACAAAACTATGTCGGTTTTCGATTCCCTATTCACCACGGCCATAGACGAACATTGGCACTATCTAGTTCGTAATCGAAGTCCGGAGCAAAAAATGCAAGCCGCCGCTATATTAGCAGAGGCCGAGGGTCTGTGTCTGGATTTGTTGAATGCTGCATTAGATGCCAACGAGTCATGGACGGAGGGGGCGGTTTCGACTACCTCCAGAATTAACCGTCAGCGGACCTACGAGGCTGAAAAAGTAAAAATTGTCCAGTTTCAGAGCGGTAAAATTCTTAGCACACAACAGGTTTTGCCGCGCCGCATGTTGACCGATTCGATTGAGACGAAACAAGTTGAATGGGATGAGACGAGCGTGATAGAAGCCAGTATCGACGGCATATACTATGCAGTCCACGATAGCACTCGTCCAGATTTGGCCTTTGTTTATTCGACCAAGCATCGAGTCGCTTCGGAGCTGATTAACGATCCTGCAGATCTGACCCTTGAGACAGATCTGGTTAATCTTTTAAAAACTCTGCAAAGTGAAAAATAGACTCGACGAGCTGGTCGTCTCGGCGCAGGCCTATATTTACGTAATTATTCAATTCGTCATTCTCGGCATTCTGGTTTTCTATTTCCCCGGGTCGCACACTGGTAACTCCGCTACCGGGGGGCTTTTGATCATTGGCCGGTCTTTGCAGGCGCTGGCGATAATCGGTGTCCTGCTGTCTGCGCTAACTATTCGTTCCTCGTTGAGTATTATGCCGATACCTAAAACTAATGCCGTTCTTGGGACTGGCGGACTATATAAGTATGTCAGGCATCCGATGTATTCTTTTGTTATCTTGTTTGCTATCGGGTCATCTTTAGCCGGTGGACTGATGTTTGAATATTTGCTAACCATCATCTTGATTATTGATCTGTACTATAAATCCGTGTTTGAAGAAAAAAACCTGCGGCAAAAGTTTAGCGCGTACGCAAAATACGCCGCGAAAACCCCGAGATTTATTCCTTTTTTCAGAGCTTGAAAGCATGGCCGGGCAGCTTTACCGTGTTTAGAGGCCGAATAGTCAGCGACACAAAAAGGGAAATCAATTTTGTCTGATAATTCCCTCAAAAAAACGAGGCCCAGTCTGCTAGAACATAGATAATGCAAACCTGCCGAGCAGCACGATCAGCCCAATCCCGATACTGCCGATCAGCGGTCCGGTGATTTCCAGAAACGGGCTTTTAAATATTAAGCCGAGCGATAAGACAACGACGCCAAGAGATGGTAGGGTATCCAAGCCGGAAAATGGCGGGGCGATGAAGGCAAAACCGGCTAGGATAAAGACTATCAGGCCAATGCCCCTACGGGCTAAAATATTGTTTTGGAGTTCATAGTTTTTGCCGGAAGCTCTAGCTTCTATCCAGCGAACAGCCTTGATAAATTTAGTTCGCCCGGAGCGGTCACGAATCCCGGGCAGTTTTAACCTGAGCCATCGACGCGGCAGCCAAGGCGTCTTTTGTCCGACAACTAATTCTAATGACAGCAACATCACGATTAATTCAAAAATGTGGGTAAAACCTCCGGTCGGCAACGGCAAAGCCGGAGTTAGCATGAGGATCAAAAACAATACCGCAAAACTTCTCTCGCGGAAACTATCGACAGCGTCCTGCAGTGTTATCTGTCTGCCGGATAGCAGGCTATTGATCTCTGAGCTGAATCTTTTCTCCATACCCGATAGTGATTATAGGTGTAAAATAAGTTGGTTGGTTATGAGTTTGCTTACTGTACTAATATTCACTGGATTAAATAAGTAATGAAAAGCGATCTCGGGCTGCTAGTTTTGGCGGCAGTGGGTTTTGGAATAATCGGCAGCAATGTCTATATGCGCCACCGTGGGTATAAAATTCCCGGTAAAGTGGAAGTCCGTTGCCGCCGGGGCCATGTTTTTACTACGGTCTGGATTGAGGGCGGATCACTGAAAGCCGTTCGACTGGGCCCGTTGACCCGGTATCAGTATTGTCCTGTCGGGCGGCATTGGACCATCGTTCATCCAATCAAACAAACCAAGCCTTAGCCTAAGCTTGTAGGCCCGAGCGCCGTTATCGTTTAGAGGTGGTTATTTTCCACCACCGCCTGATTAATACCATTTGTCAGATTAGTGTATCCCTGTTCTTTGAGGGCGGCCAAAGCCATACCCGAACGCCCGCCGGACCGGCAGTAGAGAACTATCTCAGTATCCAACTCTACTTCGTCTAATTTTGCGGAGCCTCGGGCAATCTCATTTAGCGGTATATTTATCGCCCCGGCGACATGAGATCCGGCATATTCGTGCGGCTCTCGGACATCTATAATTAGTTTAGCCAAATTATTCTCCTTTTAGTTAATGTTAACTATTTACATTAACTTATAATAAGACTATACTACCGATTATGGGACCAGGTCAACTAAAACCGCGCCAAACCAAATACTGCTTTGACATTATTAAGATAATTGCAAAATTGCAGCATGCGACCAATGCCGAAATACTGAGGGCAATGAGACAGAACTACCCTAAGCTAAGCGCAACAACCGTTCACCGGGCAACTGCTAGACTGGCTGATCGCGGTAAAATAGCGATTGCTCCGTCAGCCAGTGACGGCTCTATCCGCTATGATGCCAATCTAAAACCGCACGATCATTTTCTGTGCAGCCGCTGCGGAAAGCTGAAAGACGGTGACGTTAAGTATCGGTTGATCGACACCTTAAGAAATTCGTTCGCAGACTGTGAAATCGCCGGCCGAATAACAATATGCGGGTTATGCCGGACCTGCGCCGTAGGAGGAAGAATTTATGAAAATAACTATTTATAGCACTCGAACTTGCCCGTATTGCAATATGCTTAAATCCTGGCTAGACAAAAAAGAAATCAGCTACACTAACTACAACGTTGACTTGAACCCGATGGCCGCTCAGGCAATGGTTGCACTCAGCGGTCAAATGGGGGTGCCGTTTAGTACCATCGAATACGAAGACGGCCGGACAGAGAAAATTCTTGGCTTTGATCGTTTACGTTTTGAGGCAGCGCTTAAAGCTTAATTAAGTAAAAACTATTCGTCTGCCAGTCTTAATCAAGAGGGGGTTAACGGAAAAATACCCCGATGATAAACGAACCGATCAGTACGCTTAAAACAAATACGGTAATTGCCGTCATTGCTCTGTCTCGCTTGTGGGCGAAGATCAAGATGGTTGTCGCTACCCGCAGTACCGGCGTCAATATTAGTAGCAGTGAGCCGAGGACTATAAAGCCGAGGCCGCTGTGTGATCTGAGCGCGCTCACTAGCGAGGACGGACTGTGTGGAAAACTGAAAGAAGGTGCGGTAAGGGTTTTGAACGAATTGCCGAGTGCCGGGTTGACGTTGGTGTGGTACTGGTTCAAAAACAATATAATGCCGATTAAAACCAGCAGACTACTGACAGAGACGCCGATTTGCAGCACCCGGCTGACTAGCAGTTCATCCTTGGCTAGCGGGTCTTTTGGACTCATGCCGACAACCCCCGTTGAATCATCTCAACCGAAACCACTACTAAAACAATTACAAACATCAACTTAATAGTTTTCGGATTAATTTTACCAAGCAGTCTTGAACCAATAATTGCACCGATCAACACCCCGATAATTACCGGTGCGGCAATGAAGGGATTAATCTGGCCACGGCTAAAGTAGGCGCCGGCGCTGGCGGCGGCGGTAACCCCGATCATAAAATCACTGGTAGCCGCCGATGCCTTGATCGGCATATGCATCGCGATATCCAGAGCCGGTACTTTTAGCGTTCCCGATCCGACACCGAGCAGTGCTGAGATAACTCCGGCCAGATACATCAGCCCTAGACCAATCTTGGTGCCGGATAATTTATAGGTTATCTGTTTACGAAGGTTTTTATCGTAGTATGAGCTGTGCAGTTTTAGGCGGTTGGCAATACGGTCGCTGGAATGGGTTAAGATTTCCTTTTCTCTCCGTTTATGGATCATGGCGAAGGCGGAATATAACAGCACTATGCCAAACAAAATAAACAGAAAGTTACCGCTTACCAGGGTGGTCAGATAGGCTCCGGTCACCGCTCCAAGCGTGGTGCCGATTTCCAAAAATATACCTGCCCGCAAATTTGTCAGCTTCTCCCGAACATAAGCTACGGCAGCGCCGGAGGATGTGGCAATAACCGATAGGATCGAGGCGCCGATCGCCAGACGAATATCAATGTGAAACAAGAGAGTTAAAACCGGCACGATGACAATGCCCCCTCCAAGCCCGACGAGCGACCCGAGTAGCCCGGCGGCGACCGATATTAACGATAAAACCACAACAAAATCCAGTGGCGACATACCTCTATTCTATTTAGATCAACTAAACATCACAAATTAATTAGAGCCGGGCCAATTCGCTAACTCGGGTCACTACACTAAATACCCTGGTTTTATTAAATAGGGTAGAATGTTATTAGGCTATGGAGGACAATAAGCGGAGATTTATCAGAGTTACACCCTTTGGGGGCATAATGTTCGTGATAGCGGTGCTGCTTTTAATCACGGCCGCCTATTATTTCGGCCGAAACGGAGCGACTCCCAAGTATATTTCACCGGCGGCGACAGAATCGCCCACTACCGCCGTAATTAGCCGAACAACGAGTTCGAATACCGGCAAAAGCGGTTTCACTATCAGGCTGGACGATACCGCTGACGCCGGAGCAATTCTTAACGATCTCAGGTCGTTAGCCCGGACGTCATCCAATACCTGTCAAAATAAGAGTAATTTAATTGATGATTACACCTTTCAGTTTACTAATCCAAGCATCATTTACACGGCCCAATACGGCAATTGCTACCTGGTGAGCGATAAGGGTAATAATTTCAGCTTTAGCGCCAACCCCAAGTCTGCCACTGGCTCTAAGCTATGGTCGGATGTTGCCAATGTCACTGGGCAAAATCCCTAGGGCTAATTTAAGGGCAACGTTTGTTTTTGCTGAGACATAGGCTTTTCCTCCAGATCGTCAATCGGGCTTTTTTGGGTGATGACAATAGCGCCGGCCAAGACTAGCGCGATGCCTAGGCCGACCGCTAGCCAATTATTATTGCGCGGCGCATCCCCTAAAAAGAAAATGCCTATGAGAATCGGGAAAATATTATTCAAGGTTATGTTGGCAGCAAAAACGATGCTGGCCCGGTGTCGCTGGAGTGCGAGCGTAAACGTTAACAGACCAATGATGCCGTAACCTAGAAGCGACCAGAACGTCGGACTAATTAACAAATGCCAGAACGGATGGTAGAAGCGTAACATTCGTCCAGTGATTGAAGTACCGCCAAAGGCGATGCCGCTTAAGGCGCCGAGACCGAAATTAGCGAGCTTTGAATTGAATTTGACGACCACGGCGGAAATCACAGCCAAGGCCAACGGAACCAGTAAGATCGCTATCTTAAATGTCGGATTAATGACGTAAGCCTTTTGTGACGAAGCGGTGATCGAAATGACCAATAGGCCAACAATAATCAGACCGATGGCCATGGCTACCGGCCGCTTGATTGTCCGGTGCAAAATAAAAAACTCGGCGAAGACGCTCACGACCACGGCGCAGGCAAAAATCGGTTGGGCCACAAACAGCGGTAAATAATGAACGGCGAACAGTGTTAATATCCAGCCGAAGAACTCCAGTATCAGCCCAACTATATACGGCCAATCATTTAATAACCGGACGAGAAAGCCGAACTTTAAACGGTTGACCCGGGCGTGTTTGTCGGCGGTAATTTTTTCCAGCACAACAGCCGTACCGTCGCACAGGGTAACAAGGAAGGCTGCAATCAGAGCTAGTTTCAAATGCATAATAGTTAAGTCGCTGTCCCAATAATACTATGGTTATCTACCCTAATATTATATATTGAGTACGACTACGCCGGGCATAATTTATTAGTCAAAACGAGGAACAAAAAACTGGTATGCCCAGACCGATTCGGTTAAGATCAAAGTAATGGACGAGCAATTAATACAAGAACATGAACCGCACAAGCGCGGTAACCGGCTTTCAGACATCATTCTCGGTGGTCAGGATGGACTGGTTAGTATTCTCGGGTTGTTGCTCGGTTTGTCGGCCGCTACTAATTCGACCAGGGTCATTATTGCTGGCGGCCTGGCGACGATTATCGCCGAAACTTTATCGATGGGAGCCGTTGCCTATACTTCAATGATGGCTGCGCGGGATCACTACGAAGCCGAACGTGCCCGTGAAGTAAAGGAAATAAAAGAAGTTCCCGATCAGGAGCGCCGGGAAATAGTGGACATATACAAGGCTAAAGGATTTAACGGCCGGTTATTAGATGAGATCGTCGCGCACATTACCTCTAACGATAGACTTTGGGTAGACACGATGATGCGGGAAGAGCTTGAGCTAAAGCCCGTGCACCTTAAAGACGTTCATAGCTATGCTCTGGTGGTTGGGGTATCTACTCTTGCGGGTGCTTTTTTGCCGCTAATCCCGTTCTTCTTTATGCAACCCAATGCCGCCATTATAGTTTCGCTGTTTTTGTCAGTTGCCGTGCTTGCCGGAATCGGCATCTATAAAGCCACGATTAACCTCAGCGGCAAGCTAAAAAACTCGTTACAAATGGTACTAATTGGTATGGGTGCGGCAGTTGCCGGATATCTTATCGGTTTGCTGTTCAAGGTTTAAGCCCGCCGGAAGTTTTAAGAGATATTTAATTAACCCGTAAACGACATCGGCTTTGCGCCGGCAGGCCGCTCTTAACTTCTTATATTTTTGATAGTTGTCTAAGGCTTAAAAAAATGCTAATGCAGTCCGGCGGAGCAATTTCTGATTTATCGGTTGCCGGTCAAATTCAAACAATCATATAATCGCTGTCAATTTAAAGGAGCGGGTATTATATGAAACCGGCCAAACGAGCAATATATCGATTTTGTTATCTGGCGGCGGTCTTACCGCTCATGTTCAGTGGTTCGGCTTCAGCCGCCACTAATAATATGGGGCAAGTAGACAGTTTTATTAAGAGTATTATTACGGCGCTTACCGGGATTGCCGGACTGATTGCTACGGCGTTTTTTGTGCTGGGCGGCTTCAAGTACATTACCAGCTCCGGTAATCCTCATAATCTTGAACATGCCAAGCGGACAATCATCTTTTCCGCATTGGGCTTGGCAATTACGCTGGCCGCATTTGTACTCAGTAATATTGTCGCCGGACTGGCCAACTCGGCGTTTGGCGGATAATTATGGGCCAGGGTATTATTGCCGCCGCCGGTTTAGGCGGATTCGTCGCACGTACGATCGAGGGTATGGGTCTGCTGGCGGCTATTGTCTGCACCTTCTTACTGGTATGGGCGGGAATAAATTATATTTCCAGTGCCGGCAATGCCAACAGATTGGCTGCTGCCAAGCGATTGATGCTCAGGTCCTTAATCGGTCTGGTGATTGTCCTGGCCGCTGTGCTGTTAAGCGGTATTCTCAATAAAACATATGGCGGTGCGGTACCGCCTAGCGCGGCAACTAGTTTGCCTGCCCTGAGTCCAATTCAGCCCGCTCCCTCTTCGGGGGGATTTGTTGAGGTGATCGTTAAGGCGGTCGCCGGCTTATTCGGGGTGATTATTCAATCGGCGGCTAAACCTTTCATTGACGCGTTGGTATATTTTACGACCAAAACGCCGCTGCTGGTTGGCAATCCGAGCGTGGTGCACCTATGGCTGATATCGGTAGGCATTGCCGATGCATTAATGGTCTTGGCGATCGGCCTGATCGGCTTCCATGTTATGGGCGCCGAACAGTTCGGTCTGAAAGAGGTAGATTTAAAGAATTTATTGCCGCAAACTCTACTGGTTTTTGTTTTAATTAACAGTTCAATTTATTTGCTTGATGGCTTAATTGAACTGTCGAACGCGATGATTAATGCTATCAGGTTGGGCGCCGGTAACGTTTATCCTTGGACGGTACTAATTAAACTGATCACTAATATATCGGTATTTAGTCTGCCCGCCCTGATTATATTTTTGATTTTTATAATTCTGACGGTAATTTTATTAATTTACTACATTTCCCGGATAGTAGTTTTATATCTGGGCGCTGTCTTGGCGCCGCTGGTAATTCTGGTTTGGCTCATTCCCGGTTTTAGAGATTTCGCGGAAAGCGTTCTGAAGACTTACATCGCCACCGTTTTCGTTCTGTTTATTCACGTAGTAATTATTCTTCTGGCCGGTTCGCTGTTTTTGCAGGTTGGTTCGGCCAACGGCAGCAAAGACCCGGTTATGGCAATGTTGCTCGGTATTGCCGCCGTGGTGGCATTAATTAAAACCCAAGGTGTATTAATGCAGCTGAATTATGCCAGCCTTGGTCCGAAAACCGCCAGAAAGCTCGGGGGCAGCTTTATTAACGGTGTCAGTTATATCGGAGGTTCGGCCCGTTATGTAGCTGCCGATTTGGCGCTGCCATTGTCGGAAGCTGCTTCAGCGGCGCAGCGTAAGCTTTCCGCCGTCGCGCTTCGCCCTAAAGAGACAACGCCAAAAAGCGACAAAATAAGTCGGGGCGGTAACCGAAAACCATGAAGACTTCTATCGTACCGGCCCAGATAATGACCGTCGAAGATAGGATTGCCGCTAACCTTAGTCTGACTCAGATGATACTCCTAATAATTCCGGTATTTTTTTCAGCGTTAATATTCGCAGTCCTGCCGCCGTTTTTTAAACTTGACCCGTTAAAGCTTGCGTTAGCCGGATTGTTTGCTCTCTTGCCCTTTGGCCTGGCCATACGTTTCCGGGGTGAGGTTGTCTTTAAAACTTTAAGAACAGCTTTGACTTTCTGGTTCCGGCCGCGGCTGTATTTGTTGAGCCGGCGGCCGGAGATCTGCCATTGTGATCAAGCAGTCGCCGATCCTCTTGAAGCCGAAGCCGATAAGACTAACCGGGGAACCAATTTCGAGCCGGCAACCCAGCCGCTTGACGAGGCGCAGACAGCTGAACTGATTAAGTTGCTAAAAGCGCGCAACATAAGTTTTTTAAGTAACAAGCAGGGTAAATTTAGTGCAATTATTAAATAACCGCCAGCCCGGTTCGGCGCTACAGCAAATAGATATTAGGGCGGTCAGTGATGACGTTTTGGTCTTGAGCGGTAATCGCTACCGTTTAATATTTGAAACCTCGTCACTTAATCTTGAACTAAGAAGCGAGGAGGAGCAAGACGCACTAATAGAAGCTTATAGAAACTTCCTCAACAGTCTTAATACGCCGCTGCAGATTATTGTCCGGGTCCGAGAGATCGATCTTGATGACTATCTGGCCTCAATTGAGCGTAAGCTAAAAAGCGAGAGTGAACGCGTTTACCGTGATCAACTCGTCGGCTATGCCGCCTTTGTCCGCAGCCTGATAAACTCCAATCGGATTTTAAGCCGTAGTTTTTATGTTGTAGTGCCTTATGACGCGCCAGGTAAAAGCAATAACTATTCGTTGAACAGGGAACAGTTAATACAAAGAGCAGATATTGTATCGAAAGGATTGCAACGGCTGGGAATGCACGTGAGGCAGTTAAACAGCGTCGAGATACTTGATCTTTTCTATAGTTTTTACAACCCGCTGTCCGCTAAACTGCAACCGCTGACACCGCTTACCTTAAGATTGATGCACTCAGTGTTGATTAGAGAGGTAAAATGATCAACTCAAACCCGGATATTTTGCATCGTTTTTGCCACGGCGAGCAGGAGCAGATTAGTCTGATCAGCTACGAGGGTCTGAGTGAACAGCCCGATCATCTACTGGTAGACGATACCTACATTCGTTGTCTGTATGTCTCCGGCTATCCTTTCGTTGCCAGTTCGGGCTGGCTGGACAACCTGATAAATTTCAATCGTAATATCGACATCGCCTATCATATTCAGGAGATTGACGTTCTGGCGGCAATACCGAAGCTTGAAAGAAAAATAACCGAGCTTGAATCCACTAAGCGGGCAATGATTAAATCCGGTAAAATTATTGGCACTGACCTCACTGATCCGTTAGACTCGGCAATTGACATTAAAAACAAATTGCAACGCGGTCAGGAAAAACTGTTCCAGGTTTCAATTAACATTTCCTTAAGAGCACCCAGTCTCAATGAGCTCGATAACATGACTCAGCTGATCGAATCGGTGCTGGCGTCACGGCTGTTCTTCGTTAAAAATGCCAGGTATGCGCAAATCGATGCACTACAAACCGTCCTGCCCAGAGCGGAAGATAAGCTGAGTCAAAAACGGAACATGGATTCAACGACGGCATCGCTTTGTTTTCCGTTTTCCTCAGCCGAACTGGTTCACGAATCAGGCATTCTATACGGAGTTAACCTAGCCAACAGCTCGCTGGTGATGCTGGACAGGTTCAGTCTGAATAATGCCAATAGTATAACCTTTGCCCAATCCGGCAGCGGTAAAAGCTATGCCAGCAAAGTTGAAATTCTCAGGCAGTTAATGCAAGGTGTTGACGTTATAGTCATAGACCCAGAAAGGGAATATCAGAAACTGGCGGAATCGGTTAATGGCGCCTCGATTCGTCTAGCCATCGGTTCCTCTGATCATATCAATCCGTTTGATCTGCGGCTTAACGGTGAACAAAACCGGTCGGTGCCTGAACTTACCAGGGATTTGTTGGAGATTATATCGCTGATGGCCGGTGGATTAACCAGCCGTGAACAGACTTTAACCGACAAGCTGATTATCGGGCTGTATTCCGTTAAAGGGCAAGCGGCTATGCCGACACTGGGAGATTTTCATCGGCGGTTACTGGCAGCGGGCGAGACGGCTTTGGCGGAAAAATTGGATAAATACGTCAGCGGTTCGCTAGGCGGGATGTTCAACGTACAAACCAACATTAACCTAAACAACCGTCTAGTGGTTTTTGATATCAAGGACTCTCCGGAGGATATCAGGCAGATAATGATGATGATTATCTCCGGCTTCGTTCAGAGCCGGGTGCAATCGTCGCTCAAGAAACGCCTGTTGGTTATTGACGAGGGGTGGTTATTGCTGGAGCACGAACAAAGCGCCAGATTTGTCTCCGGGCTGGTCAGACGCGCTAGAAAATATTGGTTGGGAGTGGCTCTTATTTCCCAACAGGCCAACGACTTTTTGCTTAATGATTACGGTAAAGCTATTGCTTCGCAAAGCGCTCTGAGAATCTTAATGCGACAGGACACAACGACGATTAAAAACGTTGTCACTCAGTTTCAACTGAGCGAATACGAACAAAACTTTCTGCTGACGTGCGACCGGGGAGAGGCGCTGATTATCGCCGATTTGAACCATGTGGCGGTAAGCGTAGTGGCATCGGAGACCGAACACCCGCTAATCACCACAGATCCAAGCGAAGTTATACAGCAAGTCCGGAGCAAGAAAAAGTAGTATGAGGCGCCTGGTAATCATTAGTTTATCCGTGACTGGCGTTTTGATGGTTTTGCCGCTAATCGCTCTCTTTGCTTATACTAACGTGCCGGCTTTGGCATCAGCGGCAGCGAGCTTGTTTATTGCCCCGAAAATTGTTAACGACGCCTATGATTACGGTAACTGCACATACTGGGTGGCGCTAAGGCGACTTCAGACTAATCAACCGATACCAAACGATTGGGGTAATGCTATTTCTTGGGCAGCCAATGCAGCTAAAGACGGCTACTTAGTCAATCACATTCCGGCAACCGGAGCGATTATGCAGGACCCGAATGCTTTGGGCGGAGAAGGCCACGTTGCCTTCGTGGAAAGTGTCAATGCCGCTAATGGCAGCTGGCAGATATCTGAAATGAACCGGATTGGATGGGATGAAGTCGATTACCGGACCTTGTCCGCGGCGGCGGCGCTGAAGTATAACTTCATTCATTGAGCCGAAACCGGCAGAGTAAGATATTTGGTTTTTTGGGAACATCTAAATATACTAAAGCTAAGATTATGGTGGGCGCAAAACAACAACAGAGATACTTGTTAAAGTCAGCTGGCAAAACCAAGATTGTCGCGACGCTAGAGCCGTATAACGAAGACTATAGTCAGATTGAGGCTATGGTCGGTTCGATTATCGACGGGATACGCCTGGATCTTACGGTCGGCAATAACCAATTGCGCGCCAAACAGGTCGACTGGATTAACAAAGCTGCCAAAAAACAAGGTAAAAACCTGGCAATTATTATGGATTTGCCGGGTCTGGATGTCCGGCTGGGCAATTTCGATGGAGTGATAGAAGTTAAAAAAGGCCAGACTATAGTATTGGCCGAAAATGCCGATTATGTGCAAACCGGAATAATTCCGCTAATGAAAGACCTTTCGCCTCTGGTTAAGCGTGGGGAGCGGTTATTAATGTTTGATGGCCGGGTCAAGGCGGTGGTCAATTCGGTTAAGGACGGTGCCGTTTTCGCTGAAGCTGTCAGTGACGGCATACTGATTAAATACAAGAACATTGTTTTGCCGGACAGCCGGTTGAGAGAACGGCTGGTGACTCCTGAAGATAAGCGCGCCTTACTATTTGCTTCAACTATGAACATTGACTTCGTGACGCTGAATCTTACCCGTTCGGCCGATGACGTGAATCAGTTTAAGCGGTTGTTGAGCAGTATGAATTTCCGTTGCGGAGTAATCGCAAAAATCCAAGACAAGGCAGGAATCAATAACCTGGAAGAGATTACTCAGACGGCTGACATGGTAATGTTCTCGCCCGAGGCCTTAATTACCGGTTCAACCGTAAGGTTTGAAAAGTTACCGTTGTTGCAGCAAGAAGTTATTTTGACCGGTCAACGCTACGCCACGCCGACAATTATTTCTACTAGAATGTTCGTCGGCCTGGGCTCCGACCTCGAAGCCGCCCGCGGCGAATCGGCAATGGTCGCCTCGGCGGTTATGAGCGGCTGTGACAGCATCCTGCTAAATGATGTCGCCGCTAGTGGTAACCAGCCGCTGGAAGCGATCAAGACGATCGGCAGAATAGTAGATTACTATGCCAAAAAACCTTTATCTGAGCGGCCTGCCGATGTCCGCTCGCTCTTAGTTCATGGGGAAAAAGCCCGCACCGATGTTATGGCCTCCGGCATTATCGGTCTAGCGAAATCGCTAAAAGCCGATATCGTAATTATGGCTAAAACGCCTGAAGCTGCCATAAATCTGGCCGCCCAAAGGGAAGAGGGCGTACGTTTAATTGCCGTTGCCAACAGCTCCGCCTGTGTTAATCGTCTGAAGTTGGTATACGGTGTCGAACCCTATTTAAAACCACCAGCCACGAACAACGACTTTAAGCTAAATGAGCTGTTACTAAGCAAACAACTGGTTGCTCCCGGTGAGCTGATTGTTGAAGTTTCTTCCGAGTCTCCGGGCGTTATCGGTCCGCTTGATACGCTAAAAATCAGAGAGGTAAACTAACCCGAGTATGTTTAAGAAGAAGACTATCGAGGATGTTGATTGTCAAAATAAAACCATACTTGTCAGGGTTGATTACAACGTGCCAATCAAAGACGGCAAAGTTGCCGATGACTACCGGATCAAACAATCGTTGCCCACGCTGAAGTATTTGCTAGAGAAAAAGGCCAGACTGATTTTGATATCTCACCTCGGACGTCCGGAGGGTCGGCCAGACGCCAAGTTTTCGCTTAAGCCGGTGGCGGCCGTTTTGGCTGGTCTTATTGACGTTAAAGTTGAGTTTGCCGCTGACTGTGTTGGCCCGCTCGTTGAAGAGAAGCTAAACCAGCTTAAACCGGGCCAGATACTTCTTTGTGAGAATTTACGGTTTCATCCGGAGGAGGAAAAAAATGACGAAGGTTTTGCTAAAAATCTAGCTATCGGTTCCGAACTGTTCGTCCAAGACGGTTTCGGCGTAGTTCACCGGGCGCATGCTTCAACTGAAGCTATCACTCATTTTCTACCAAGCGTATCCGGGTTTTTGCTGAAGAAGGAAGTAGATACTATTACCGATGTTATGTCAAAACCGAAGCGACCGTTGATGGCAATTATCGGGGGTGCAAAAATTGCCGACAAGCTGGATCTGCTGAAAAAGTTCATTTCGCTGGCGGACGTTGTAGCGGTCGGCGGGGCGATGGCCAACACTTTTCTTTTAGCGCAGAACGTTGATATCGGCAAGAGTTTGGCGGACCGTAATGAGGTGCCACTGGCCAGAGATATAATCGAGGCGGGCGAGGCTGAAGCCACTAAACGACGTTTTGTTTTTATTCTGCCGCACGACGCGGTCGTCAGTAGTAGCGTCGACCCAGCAGCGCCAACCCGGATTGTCGATTGGAGCTCGCATGTTGTCGCCGACGTTGAAAATTATCCTAAGCGGGTGCCGCGCTCGGCTTCAGAAGTTGCTGCCAACGAGATGATATTAGATATCGGACCGTTCAGCGGCTCTTTTATTGCCGGCAGCATTCAATTATGCGATACGGTTGTCTGGAACGGCACCATGGGCGTTACTGAAACCGAGTCTTTGCAGGGACCGATCGGACCTTATGCCCACGGCAGCGAACTGATTATTGAATCTCTGCTTGGCCAGTTCGGTCACCGGCCGTTCAGTTTGCTCGGCGGTGGAGATACTTCGGGATATATTGAGAGCCGTGGCTTGATCGATCAGTTCAACCACGTGTCAACCGGCGGTGGCGCCAGTCTGGAGTTGATGGCCGGAAGAAAATTGCCCGGTGTCGAAGCGCTGGCGAATAAGTCAAGTAAGGTACAATAGAGTAGCGTAAGCATCATGAAAAAGCCTAAACTTGTCGTTGCTAATTGGAAAATGAACCTGAGCGTCCATCAGGCTAGCTTGCTAGTCAATAAATTAGATAAAAAAGTTCAGCCGCATCGTAGCGTTGAAGTGGTGCTGGCTCCCAGTTATCTCTGTCTTCAGCCCTTGAGTCATGAAATTGACCGGCGGAAATTCCGTCTGGCGGCCCAGGACGGCTACCCGATTGACGGCGGCGCCTACACCGGGGCAATTTCGTTTAATCAATTACGCGACTTAGTTCATTACGCCATTATCGGTCACTCGGAGCGGCGTCGATATTTCAACGAAGGTCTTGAACTGGTGCGGGATAAGATGGCGTCGGCGGTCCGGAACAATATTCTGCCGATTCTTTGTGTCGGCGAAACCTGGGAGGAACGCAACTTGAAGGAGACTAAAATCGTGCTCCACGACCAAGTTATAACCGCCCTAAGCAATCTTACCAGCGAGGACATGCAGGATATGGTAATCGCCTACGAACCGGTCTGGGCGATCGGCGGACACGACCCCGCCAAGCCGGAAGATATTGCCCGGGCAGTTGAATGGATTCGTTATCAAGTCAAGGATTTATATGGTCAAAAAGCTGCCGACAACGTCCGGATACTCTACGGCGGTAGCGACGAACCGGAATTCGTCAGTTCAATTATGGAAGTCGACGGAATTGACGGATTGCTTGTCGGCCATGCCAGTTTAGACTCCCAACAATTCGCGGATATTATAGAGGGCGTTTATTTGTCGGCCCTAGGCCGCGGTGAAGGCTAAAAAACAAAGGTGGAATAATTTAAATGACCCGACGCCCACAAACGGTTAATACTTCGAAACAGTCCGATAAAGCACTGGATGTAGTTAAATTTAAACCTTCACCAGCCAGCTCAACATCCAGGCAGATAATTAGCTCCCACGGCCCGATCATGCAGGACCCGACCATACTTAATGAACAAAACGGGGGTTTACCGGCAGATGCAACCGCGGCGGAAGAAGAGCCGGCAACGGTTAATGGTGGGTCCGTAAATATCCAGCCAAGAGAAGAGTTTAAGGACGAGGCCAAACTGGTCGCTAATGTTGACGGGCAAAACCAACCGGAGGATGCCTCCGCCCAGCCGGAAGTCGCTCTTAGCAGCGACGAAAACGCCCCCCAGCCAGTTAAGCCTCAAGAAGCTAAGCCGGAAGTCCAAGCCGAGTCCGGCTTAACCGGCAGTGAGCCGGAACCACAACCGGATAAGGCCGCTGCTTCACCGATCGATTCCGCCAATGCGTCAGATCAAAACCAGACTAATCCATCCAACGAAGGGCAGCCGGACAGCCAATCAAGCAAAGAAATGGACCAGGAGGCCTTAGCTAGAGCTGCCCAGCTTGATCAGCTGGTTAGTAGCGGCAAATATTTCTTGCCGGTCAATATGGTTGTGAAACGAAAAAACAAGCAGGCGTTGGTCATCGGGGCGATTATCTGTATTGTTTTAGCTGTCGTCTGGTTTGATGTCGCCCTGGATGCCGGTTTAATTCATGATGCTTGGCACTTGCCGCACACTCACTTCTTTTCTCTGAAGTCTTAAGACCTTATAGTAGTAGTTAATAATTTTATCCGGCAAGGAGCATTCAATGTCCCCTGAGGGAGTTAGTGAAAGCGTTAGCGAGCAGTTGCTCAACGGTTTGAACGAGGAACAGCGCCGGGCGGTATTGACCAGCGAGGGACCGTTGTTGATTCAAGCCGGTGCTGGCAGTGGCAAGACCAAAACCTTAACTCACCGGGTGGCCTATCTTTTAGCTAGCGACAAGGCTGGACCGTTGGAGATTCTAGCTGTAACCTTCACCAATAAAGCGGCCCGGGAAATGCGCGAGCGGGTAGCGACGCTAGTGGGCGCCGACGCGAATAACCGCTACTTTATGCCTTACATCAGCACATTTCACGCATTATGCGTCAAGCTGCTTAGGGCCGACGCCGATTCTATCAATATTGCCAAAAGTTTTGTCATATTCGATGAATCCGATCGCCTGGCGTCCGTTAAGCGGGTATGCCGGGCGCTGCATATTGATGAAAAAGCTTTTCCGCCGCGGACACTTATTAATTTGATATCTTCCGCTAAGAACGAACTAATCGATCCTCAGGATTATGCGGCTACCGCCAGCGGCCCGACAGCGGAGGTGACAGCTAAAGTTTATCCGCTTTACCAACAGGAACTGCGCCAGGCCGGCGGTTTAGACTTCGATGATTTAATTAACGAAACGGTAAG
>JAJZKN010000003.1 GCA_021850865.1 bacterium
CCGTTACCGGCTTTAGGATCTTTTACCATCCGGCTACCATTGACAGACTAAGAGGCGGCGCTACCTTCTCCGGGGGATCCCTTCAGTCCCTGGACACCCCGCCGACTGCGGTGCAGTGAGTAAGTGCATAATTGTTGCATCCAAGAAGTGTATGGTGTAGTCTAGAACGGAAATGTCAAAAGCTATTGAGATTATTAACAAAAGCCAGAAGAAGCATTCCGTGGTTGCCGTGCGCAGCGGTGATACCGTTAAAGTGCATCAAAAAATTAAAGAAGGCAACAAGGAGAGGGTTCAGGTTTTCCAGGGGCTGGTTATCCGTACCAGTAAAGGCAATTCGTACTTAAGCAGGATTGTCGTTAGACGAATTGCCAGCGGAGTCGGCGTAGAGAAAAGTTTTTTGTTGCACAGCCCTAGTATCGTTAAGGTGGAAATTACCAAGCGAAGCCGGGTCAGACGTAATTATTTGTCGTATATGCGTGATCTAACGGGCAAAGCCGCTCGGCTTAGCGGCGTTGACTTCGATAGATTAGCAGTCAACACGCTCCAGCCCGAGCCGGAAGAAGTAGATACGATAGAAACAAGCGAAACAACGGAATCTAAAGCGGAAGCCACTGAAGTTAAAGACAAGAAATAAAACTTACTTTAGTCTGCGCCTTTGCGGGATTATAGTTTAAATTGTGTTAACTCTAGGTATTGATGAAGTCGGTCGAGGTTGCTTGGCTGGTCCGTTGGTGGTCGGGGCTGTAATTTTAGCCGATACTCCACTAGCCGGGCTGAAAGATTCTAAACAACTCAGCCGGTTACAAAGGGAAAAGCTGGTACCGTTAATAAAACAAAATGCTTTTTACATAGGGTTAGGTTGGGTAGAAGCAACAGAGATTGATCAAGTGGGACTGAGCGCCAGCCTGGTTTTAGCGGCCGATAGGGCAACGAAAAAGCTGAAACTTAACTATCAGCGAGCAGTAATCGACGGCGGATTCAACTATGCGCCAGATATTTTTGGCGCAGAGCCAATTATCAAAGCCGATACTAGCGTTGCGGCTGTCTCGGCCGCTTCGGTACTAGCTAAAGTAGCCAGAGACGAACTAATGATTAAAATGGCCGAAATATATCCTGGTTACGGTTTCGAAACTAACGTTGGCTATGGAACGGCAGCACATCTAGAGGCTATTAATATATTCGGTCAATGTCCGCTGCACAGGTTAAGTTTCGCGCCGCTTAAGTATCTTGGCCTGACTCTTTAGTGGTTAATGCGAAAAAAGCTTTTATATCTTTAAAGTCTCTTGACTTCCAGCGTGATTGCCAGGTAATTGTTTCGACCGCCTGGCTGAACGGCCGCTTAAGTGCCGGGCTCATATGCGCTTTAAAGAACGAGCTAAATTCGTCAATGAAAGTTTCATCGGAAAAGGCTCGTGCTGCTATTCTGGGCATCATATAAAAGCCAAGATCGCCGCTCATATTCGATTCTAGCCAGCCCCAATTAGTCTTCAGCCAGTCCCAGGTAATTTTTTTAGCCCGCCAATTGGCAAACGAATAGCTGATCCAGTAATCAACATCCTGTAACCGGACCAGATCAGTCTGAATAAGATCTAGTGATTTTCTAATCAGCTCAGGTTGGGTAAAGTTGGTAAGTGCAGCCGATAAGTTATTTTTTTCTTCACTATTGTCGGTCGCAGAGTATAAGTCTTTCAGTAAGTTAAATTCAGTTTTTCCGCCATGGCGGGCGATGCTGGAGTATACAATGCTGCGAATATCGGGGTGAAGCGGTTGTTTATCTCTATTTTTAAACAGTTCCTTAGTGTATTTAAGCGCATCGGTTTGTTCCGTAGCGGTTGCCAGCCCGAGAATTATCGGACGGAGTAGTTTGTCGAAGTGGTCATCATCTTTGGCCTCGCGCCAACCAAGACGATCATACTGCTTGCTGATTAAACGTTGAATAAACGGGTTCATCGCTTTTCTTAGCGTCACGTCGTCCATAACCGACCGGACGCTGCCAATATTGGCTGCGATCACTTCCCAGACGGGTAAGGAAGCCTCGTTAGAGTAAGCGCTCAGTAGCTTAATTGCGTCGATCGTGCTCTGTTGTCCGGCTTTAGCGGCTTCAAAGGAGTCGGCAATTATACCCATTCGATCCAGCTCGTCAATGCTTGCGGATTTAATGCCCGGCCTTAGTTTATCTAAAAGTTCGCTTGAATAAATGACTCTGGAAAGCGTATTCCGCCCGGCGTTAATAATCAACGGGTTAGGGGCAGTCCTCAGTTTTAATGAGTGGTGCGTTTTAAGCAATATTTCCGGCAGTTCGGTATTATTGCTAAAAATAGGCACCGGCCAGTGTTGCTGATTGGTAGATGATTGCGGGTTTAAATAAAATCTTTGTTGATCGATAGTTAATTCATTGGATTCAGTGTTAAGTTTTACGTTTATAATCGGGTAACCCGGCTGATCAATCCAGGCGCGCATAAAACTAGCCAACGCTAGTCCGGTGACCTCTTCCCAGGCTTGCCATAAATCCGACGACTCGGTATTGGAATAAGCGTGTTTTTTAAGATAAAGCTGCAGCCCCCGCCGAAAATCTTCTTCGCCAATGTATTTCATGAGCATCAGCAAAACGCTGGCGCCTTTTTCGTAACTTATATTATCGAAAATGGTTCTTATTTCATCGGGGTGTCTGATGTCGACGCTAATCGGATGAGTGTGTTCCAAGCTGTCCAGTTTGAGTGCCTGGCTTTGTTCGTCAACGATAAATTGTTTCCAGACTTGCCACTCGGGAAACAGCTGATCGACCGCCAGATAGCTCATCAGTGAGGCGAAACTTTCGTTTAGCCACAAATCAGTCCACCATTTCATCGTTACCAAATTACCGAACCATTGATGAGTCAGTTCATGCGCGACGACGTTGGCAACATATTGGCGCATACTCAAACTGGTCTGCGTTTCATTAACCAGCAGAGCCTGTTCTCGGAAAGTGATGAGGCCCCAATTCTCCATTGCGCCACTAGCAAAGTCCGGCAGCGCCAGCAAATCGCATTTATTTAACGGGTAATCGATTTGAAAATAGTCGGCATAAAATTCAAGAGTTTTAATTGCCACCTCCAAGGCGAACCCGCTCGACTTAACCCGTGATTTCACCGCATAGGTTCTTACTCTGATCCCGTTTTTAGTGTAGCCCTCCAGATATTCCAGCTTCCCGGCCGCGAAAGCTAATAAATAAGTGCTCATTTTGGGCGTCGGTTTGAAAACAACGGTTTTAGCGGTTCCTTTAATATTCGTCTTGAGCGGATCGGTGTTAGCCAGAAAAACGTCACTAGCGCTGCCGGTTAGCGTCAGCTCAAACACGGCCTTGGCTTCGGGTTCGTCAATACAAGGAAACACTTCCCGGGCATGATGGCTTTCGAACTGAGTAGCAAGAATTACCGGATCCACCGAACCGTCCCCTGCATCGCAAGGGTAAAGCCCGTTCATGGGTTTGGTTATTTTGCCTTTAAACTCAAGTTTAATTAAATATTGTCCGGACCTGAGCAGTTCGGCTGTATGCAGCCTTAACTCATCGTATGCGCCGTGGGTGGCGATCCGTTCGAGCTTAATAGGGCCGGGGTTGCTGTGATCTAGCCGAAGCAGCTCTGCTTTGGTAATTTTTAGGTCCTTGCTATGCAAGCTAATACGCTTAGCGGGACGTCCGGATTTACTACCCGTTATAGTCACCTGCCCGGCAAATGTCTTTTCATCTTTAGCAAGCACTAATTTAAGATCATATATATCTGGTTTAAAATTATTATATAATCGACGGACTCGCTTCATCTCAGAGAATTCCTCGAATTAATTCGGTTAATTTATCCGTTTTAGTTTAACACGCGATGGGGTATGATTTTGATTTTATTGACATTGACCCGGGATACGTCTAAAGTAAAACTTAGTTATCCGACCGGCGACTAGGTCGGATTTTTTAATAAAGGACACTTAAAGCAAAGGATAAGCAATGGAACTAGATTTTAAACAGCTCGGAGTGGCAATCCGGGCAATCGCCGAAGAGAAAAATTTGCCAGAGGATATTGTGCGTGATGCTGTCGAGCAGGCGCTGGCTGCCGCCTATCGTCGTGATTACGGCGACCGGGACCAGGAAATAAAAATAAATATGAACCTAAATACCGGTGATGTGGACGCCTACATAACTAAAGAAGTGGTGAAGGAAGTAACTACGCCGGCCGCGGAGATTGACTTAGTTTCAGCGCAGCTGATTCGAAAGAATGCCAAAATAGGCGAGAGCGTTGAAGTTCACGAAAAAGTTGAGAATTTCGGACGGGTTGCCGCCCAAACCGCAAAACAGGTAATAATGCAGCGGCTGCGCGAAGCTGAACGGGAAATCGTTATGGCTGAGTATGAAGATAAGATCGGCACGCTGATTAACGCCAGCGTCAACCGAGTGGAAAACGGCGTTATAAGAGTCGACCTCGGTAAGGCTCAGGGTATTATGCCTCGATCAGAGCAAATTCAAAGCGAGCGGTATTATCCCGGCCAGAGAATCAAGGTTTATTTGAAAGATGTAGAACGTGGTTTTCGCGGCCCTCAGTTGATTGTCAGCCGCGGCAACCGTGAATTTGTCGAGTGGCTGTTCAAAAACGAAGTACCGGAAATGGAAAACGGCGCGGTCGAAATTAAAGAACTGGCCCGTGAAGCCGGCATCCGTTCAAAAATTGCCGTTTGGAGTAATGTGCCTGGAGTTGATCCCGTTGGAACATTTGTCGGCGGACATGGAACCCGGGTCAACGCGGTGATGAGCGAAATTGGCGAGCAGGAAAAAATAGACATTATTGTTTATAGCGACAACCCGATCGAGTTTATTACCAACGCCCTCAGCCCGACTAAGGTCTCCAAGGTAACCTTGGACGAGGCTAATAAGAAAGCGCTCGTGAACGTTCCGGAAGACCAACAGAGCATCGCTATCGGCAAGGGCGGCCAAAATGTTCGCTTAGCCAGCAAGCTAACTGGTTATGAAATAGATATTGAAGCGGATAAAACTAGTTCGCCCGTAAAGACCGAAGCATCAGTGCAACCCGTTAAAGCCATACCGGTAGCTAAACCGGCCATTAAGCGGATTAAGAAAAAAACCGAACTGGAAAGCAGCCTGCTGGACGCTATCGAAGAGCATGGTGAGTGATAGTTGGCACTCTTGACTAGCGAGTGCTAGACGCGCTAATATATATTTACCTGATTTATATCACGGTAAAATAAGTTGTGATCGTTTAATATATTAGAGGGTAGTCTGTTGTTGACACCGTCCGCGCTAACAATATCCATCGAAACTTGACTGCGTCAACCGGCCTACAGCTATGTATCATAGAAAGGTGCTATAAGAAATATATGATGCCGGACACACCTGATTTTCAGGACTTTCGAAAACACTTAACCAACAATGCGCTGCTGTCACTAAAGCATGCCGACGCTCTGTCGCGCAGCTTCGGCAGCGCCTATGTCGGCACCGAGCATTTACTGCTGGGGTTAATGGCTCAAGAAAGTTCTATGGCCGCTAAGATGCTGGTCAATTATGGAGTAACACTGGAGCGAGCCAGGCTGGTATTGAACCTTACACCGAACACTTTCGTGGTTAACATGGGGGCTAAGGGGCTAAGCGAAACAGCTAAGCTGGCACTAAGAACGGCATATGATATAGCCCAGGATTATTCGCAAGATGTTTGCGGCACGGAACATATCTTATACAGTATTTTAAATCAGAAACGAACCCGGGCAACCGAATTACTTACATCAATGAATGTTGACGTTGACGCACTGACCAGAGAGGTTGAGCAGTTCCTCAACCGCCAGCAGTATAACGAGCGGGCATCTTTAAGTGGCGATAGCCGCGGACTTAAACGTGGCAAGAAAAACGCACTAGACTATTTTGGTACTGATTTAACGGACTTAGCGAAAGCAAATAAGCTGGACCCGGTAGTCGGCCGCGAGAATGAAATCTCTCGATTAATTACCATCCTAAACCGAAGAATGAAAAACAATCCGGTTTTGATCGGCGAACCGGGGGTAGGTAAAACTGCTATCGTCGAAGGCTTGGCTCAGCGGATTATTAGCGAAGACGTACCGGATAGCTTACTGAATAAAAGGGTCGTGATGATTGACTTAGCCGGGATGATCGCCGGAACGAAGTATCGCGGCGAATTTGAAGAGCGGCTAAAGAAAGTCATGAGCGAACTGGAATCGGATAAAAAAATTATTGCTTTTGTCGATGAACTGCATCTGATTGTCGGCGCCGGCGCGGCCGAGGGCGCCATGGACGCCGGGAATATTTTAAAACCGGCTTTGGCGCGCGGTAAGATCCAGTTTATCGGGGCGACGACAACTGTCGAGTACAGTAAGCATATCGAGAAAGACGCGGCACTCGAGCGTCGCTTTCAGCCAATTCAGGTGCCGGAAACAACTCCCGCCGAGACGTTGGCCATATTAAAAGGGTTAAGAAAACACTACGAAAAGTTTCATGGCGTTAAAATTGGCGATGAAGTCCTGGAGGATGCCGTGACGCTTGCCAAACGCTATATTCAGGATCGTTACTTGCCGGATAAAGCCATTGATCTGATTGATGAAGCAGCGGCCTATATTCGAGTCCAAAAGGTCAAAACCAGCCCCGAAGTTCGCAAGCTTAACAAGGAACTTCAACTGGTCAGCTTAAGGAAAGATGAAGCCTCGGAGAGCGAGGATTATCAATTGGCGGCGCATTACAAAACCAGAGCTTCCCAAATTAACGAAGAGCTGAGTAAACTCGAAGCAAAACTAAAAAAAGCCAAATCATTAATTTTAACCAGCGAGGACTTGGCTGATGTTATTTCCCGGATAAGCGGCGTTCCGGTAAAAAAGGTCATTCGTTCAGAAGCTAAATATCTTCTGAAACTGGAAAAAACCATTGGCCGTTACATTATCGGGCAGGATGAAGCCGTAGGTGCTGTCGCCAAGGCTATTCGCCGCAACCGCAGCGGCATCGGCAGCGAAAAACGCCCGATCGGCTCGTTTATCTTTTTGGGACCGACCGGCGTCGGCAAAACCGAATTGGCCAGAGTCTTAGCTCGCGAATTTTTCGGCAGTGAAAACTCCCTGGTTAAAATCGATATGAGCGAATTTGGCGAGCATCACAATGTCTCCCGTTTAATCGGGGCGCCGGCCGGTTACGTCGGCTATGACGATGGCGGGCAGTTGACCGACAAAATCCGCCGTCAACCCTATAGCGTGGTATTGTTCGATGAAATCGAGAAAGCTCATCCGGACGTGTTCAATATGCTGCTACAGATACTCGAAGACGGTAATCTAACCGACGCTAAAGGGCGGAAAATTGATTTTACCAACACGGTAGTAATAATGACTTCTAACATCGGGGCCGAGAAATTGCAAAAAGAAGCTTCACTTGGTTTCCATGCAACTAACGCCTCACATGAACAAGAATTGGACCAGTTGCATTTAGAAAACCAGGCTAAGGTCAACGACGAGCTGAAAAAGATTATGCGACCGGAACTATTAAACCGAATCGATAAAACGATTGTTTTTCACGCATTGACCAAAAAAGACATTAACCGAATCATCGATCTGCAAATCGACGAATTACGTGCCCGGTTACAGAAAAAAGGTCTTGGCCTAACTCTGACCGCGAATGCTAAGGCATACCTACTAGAGCACGGTTATGACGTAAAAAACGGCGTCAGACCGCTTAGGCGTTTAATCCAGGACACAATTGAGGACAAGATGGCACTCGAAATGCTCGATGAACACTACACGAAAGGCGATATAATTCAAGTGGCCACTCGAAACGGCGAATTAGCCTATGCCACTCGTAACGAATGAAAATTCGACTTTAAAACGACACAAACCGGTAAATAAAAAACCAGTAGTGCTGTTAATTGGAATGTTGCTTTTAGCCGTTGCCGCTATGGTCGGTCTGAATAATCAACAGCGGATCCGCGACTGGTACATCTTATGGTCATACCACCCACCGGCCTCAATCAGTGATTTGGCCATAGCCGATACTATGACTCCTTATGCCAAGAGTCTGTTTTATGTTAACCGGCCAAGCCTTATGAATAAGGCTGCTTTTGCTAAGGTATGCCCGAGCGCTTTAGCGCAAACCTATGAACTAGGCTGCTACCACAGCGGGGATAACGGCATCTACCTGCTTAATGTCACTGATTCCCGCTTAAACGGTATTGATCAAGTAACAGCGGCTTACGAAATGCTGCATGCCGGTTATGCCAGGTTGAGTAGCGCCAGCAGAACAAAACTTGACCGACTCATGAACGGTTACTATGCCAAAAATCTCAGTTCATCACCGGTTATCAGTCAGCAAATGGCCGTCTACGCCAAAACTGAGCCGGGTGCCAAAGACGATGAACTATACTCGGTATTGGCAACCGAAGTAGCCAATCTGCCAGCTTATCTGTCCGCCTATTACCGGGTGTACTTCGCTGATCGGGCTAAAATTACGACAATGTATCAAACTTACCAAAGCGTTCTTACCGGCCGGATTAATACTATTAATACCGACGCCGCTCAGCTTAGACAGCTAAAGCAGCAGATTAACTCGGAGCAAGCCGCATTGTACTCGGACCTTAACACGATTAACGCCGTAAATAATCAAATGACCAGTGAGCGGAATCAGGGGGACTTTAACGCCTATAACGCGGCCGTACCGGGATATAACCAGCTGATCGGACAATACAAATCGCAGGTTTTGGTTATCAATGCCCATATCAACAAATACAACACGCTCTTGGCTAGTTACAACTCAGAGGTTTTAATCCAGCAGCAGTTGATAAAAGCAATCAGTTCTCAGCCATACGGGTCATCTAGCCTAAGTCAAAAATAAAAACTGTTATATAGTCTAGTTATGGCAAAACGAACAGGATCGTCAAGTTATATCTGCTCCGTATGCGGGGCGATGTTTTCCAATTGGGCCGGGCGCTGCTCAATGTGTGGTCAATGGAACACCCTGGAACTAAGCATAACTACTGCAACCGCTTCCTTATCCAACCCATTGGCCGACGCCGGACTAAAAAGCAGTAACCTGGCAGCTGCAATCCAATTAGAAGATCAGCGACTAGTCACATCTATAGGAGGCGTTGATTTAGTTTTTGGCGGCGGCATCGTCGGCGGAAGCGTCAATTTACTTAGCGGTGAACCCGGCATGGGTAAAAGCACACTGCTTTTACAGCTGGCCGCCGGAGTCGCCAACCATTACCCGGTAATTTATGTTAGCGGGGAGGAATCATTGCACCAGGTAGGTTTGCGGGCTAACCGTCTCGGGCTAGTCCAATCAACCAACCTTAAGCTCGCTTCATCCAACTCCGCCGACGCAATTACCTCGGAAATATTAAAGAAAAAAACTAAACTGGTCATTGTTGATTCGATTCAGACTTTAACTTGTAGCGACATCGGATCCAGTGCCGGCAGCGTGACACAAATAACTAATTCCTCAGCTATGATCACGCGTGCCGCCAAAGAAGCGAACTGTGCGGTCATTATCGTCGGGCATGTGACTAAGGAAGGTAATCTGGCGGGGCCTAAACTGCTCGAGCATATTGTCGACGTCGTTTTGAGCCTGGAGGGTGATAGCAGTGGCGGGCTTAGACTGCTTAGGGTCAGCAAAAACCGGTTCGGCTCGGTTAATGAAACGGCTATTTTCGAAATGAAGGATCAAGGCTTGGAGCTGGTTAAAAATCCGTCAGCGGTTCTGCTTGAAGAACGTAAAAATACCGACGGCTCTGTAGTGCTGGCGGCAATCGAGGGAAGTCGGCCGATACTGGTAGAAGTTCAAGCGCTGGTCAATCCGACCGGCTACGGCTATCCAAAAAGAGCGGTCAGCGGGTTTGATTTGTCCCGGCTTAATTTATTAATCGCGATGATCGAGAGACGTACGAATTTAACTCTTAAGGATAAGGACATTTTCGTCAACATTGTCGGGGGCATTAAAATTAACGAACCGGCGGCTGATCTTGCTGTTGTTATGGCAATTGCTTCTGCCGCCAGAGGAAAAAAACTAAGATTAAACGCTGTCGTCTTCGGTGAGATCGGTTTGTCTGGAGAAATTCGTCATGTGCCGTTTATAGATAAACGTGTTGCTGAAGGACTCTCTCTAGGGTTTGAAGCTGCCATAGGCCCTAAGCCGCCGCTTAGCAACGGCAAATCCAACCAAACTCCACTCGGTTTACAGCCGGTTACCGAAGTACGATCGGTACTTAATGAGTTTTTGATTAAGTAGTCAAGCCTTATCTAGGTGTGATACGCCGGACACTTCGACTATTTTTTAGGTTTAAAACCATCAAGCGTTGACTAGGGGCTATTAACGGAAGAGGGTGCGGTAGTCTGTGGCGTATAAATATCTGTCATTAAGTTAGTTTTAGTTGTTTGGTAAAGCACGCTGTCGGTTACGGTCGCCGTAACGTTAACATTACCCGATGAAGTCGGTAAATAATAATAGGTAACCGCCGCCGGAGAAGAACTAACACTAAAGACTTTAACAGATACTCCATTGATACTGATAGTGACTGTGCCGCCGAACTTACCGCCTCCAAGCGGATGGGTTCCCTGAATGGCCGTAACGGTGATCGCGCAGCCTTTACCGCTATTGTCCATATTGGTGCATTGTCCGGGTGTCGTCAGAATTAATTGCGGGGGGCTATCGCTACAGCTATGAATCGTATCATAGGCACTAGCTGATTTAGTTGTTTGGTTCTGATTTGGCGGGTAGAATATATCGACAGAAAAATTATTAGGGTTAGCATCTGATACGGTCTCTCTAGCGTCTGCGGGTGTACAGCTAGTCGCCAATGCCCCGGAGACTTTATCGATAACCCGGCTGCCGACGTTATTGCCGTTGCCGATATACCAACTGGGGAAAAGATCCTTGCTGGGACCGGGTTCCTCTGAGCCTAAGCCGACATGGACCCGTTGAACATATGCCGGTAAAACCTTAATGCCCGGTGGCTGCACCCAGTTAACCGGTTTGCCGCCAAGTGCCGATAGCGACTGTTCCATGAGACCGCGAGTTAACGGTTCGGTAATTCTTTCCATCTGGCCTTCGGCTAATGGTTTATTCCGGTTGTGATACCCCACCCAACTAACTACCGCATACTGTGTGGTCCAAGCGGTCATTAGCCCTTCGAAATTATAGTTCGTAGTACCGGTCTTAATTGCAATATTCCAACCGTTGTAGCGCTGAAACTTATAGCCGCCTCGGGAAAGAGGCGTGCAATTGATGGCTGTACAGTAGCCGGGCAAATAAGTAGCTCTTGGGTCGGACAAAATATTGTCAATGATGAAAGCGGCATCTTTTCTGACTACCTGCGTGCCCTGAGGCTGCTTCCATTGGTAAATGGTTTGTCCAGCCGCATTGGTGATCCGTAAGATATAACTTTGGGGAACTTCATTACCTAAACGGGCTAGAGAGGTGTCGCCGTTTACTTGGGCATCGATAGGCAAATAAGCGCCGTCGCCGATTCCGGCGGATGCGTAGCAGGGGGTTTGTTCGTTTTTGCCGGCTGTCTCAACGTTGACTCCTGGCACAAAGCATTTGTAGGCGTTCGGATAACCGGTCAAGGCATCGACGTTGCCGACAAACTTCTGCACAGAATTAACGTAATCAGGACTGGTGTCGCCGGGAATTGCTTCCATTACTGACTTTAGCGCCGGTACGTTGCGTGAACCTCCCAGCGCATAGCGGATGGTCTCCGCGCCGGGATAACGGAAGTCATAGTCTTCGGCGCAATTACCTCCGTTAAGTGGTGTATTTTTATTAGTACAGGGGTATCCAGGGATCGGACCTTGAGAATCGTAAAGCACCGATCCGGCTCCGACATTGTTATGGTCGTTAATTAAGGTAACATAGTTAAACGGTTTAATACTGGATCCCGGTGAGATGTTTATATTCGCATAGTTGATCTGCCCGTAATTTGGATTAAAAAAGTTAGTACCACCGACTAACGCCAAAACTTGTCCGGTGTGCACATCTTCTTCAATGACCGCTTCTTCGTCAGCGCCGGTACTTTCAATATTCGGAATATTATTAGCAATGTCAGTCTCAGCCATATGCTGTAAGTTGAGATTCAGGGTTGTAGTAACTTTCCAGCCGCCGCGGCTGACCGTTGTCGCTCCATACATATTATCCAGTTGTTGTTTCGCAACCATAACAAAATATGGCGCCTGAATATTGTTATATTTGCCGGACAGCGGAAAGACCTGACTTAAGATATTCACCTGCTTCGCCTGATTCTCCTGGGACACAGTTATATAACCCTGCTGGTGCATTAGCATTAAAATATAATCCATCCGGCCAAACAGAGCACTCTGGCTGAACGTGTCGGCGGCTTCCGGATTAAACCTGGTACTCCCATAAGGTGAATAGTAACTTGGCGCTTGGGGTAATGCCGCCAGCATAGCTGCTTGCGCCAAGCTTAAATTAGTCGCCGAAGTATGAAAATAATCTTCGGCTGCCGCCTGGACTCCATAATCAATCCCGCCGTAAGGGGCGATGTTTAAGTAGCCAGTCAGAATTTGGTTTTTGGTATATTCCCGGTTTACTTCAATAGCTAGAATCAGTTCTTTAATCTTGCGGGTAATTGTCCGGTTGTTAGTCCATCCCTCGTTAAGCTTGACCAGTTGTTGGGTAATTGTCGAACCGCCCTGCAGCGAACTGCTGCTATGTAGCGCGTCGTGATAGGCCGCCCGAATAATTCCCTTAAGATCAAAAGCGCCTTCATGGTAAAAGTTCTTATCTTCAATGGCCACCGTCGCTTCACGCATATACGGCGATATTTGATTATATCGTACCGGTATCCGCTTAACGGCATTGTAATCCTGCCAGAGAAGTACCTTGCCGGTTCGGTCGTAATAGCTGATACTTCCGCCAAGATTCTGACCGGAAATATTCGACAGCGCCGGCAAGTCCTTACGAAAATAAGCAAATAAACCGATCGTGACTAAAAATACCAGAACAATAGTTACGCCAACAACTTTAAGGCCCATTATGGCGCCGTCCCGCGAAAACCAAAATTTGACTAAATGACGCGGCCGCATTCTGGCCAATAATCGCTTAAACCGGGCTTTCGGCAATGAGGCTAAGTATTCAGCTTTGCTAGCCTGACGAGCGGCTTGACGTTCCTTGTGTCGATTGGTCAGAGAGCTGTTTAATCTTATCGAGTCGTTGCTAGTGCTACGTTTGCGCTTCCTTGGCCGGCTTACCTCGGTTTTGCTTTTTACCATTTTAATTAATATGTCCCCAAAGCTTAAATACGACTTTGATAAAAGGTTAATAACATCTTTAGTAATACGCCTAAAATCACCGAAATAGGCTATCCCCGAATAACGCCTTTAATTATAGGGCGTTATTGCTAAAATAGGTATAACGAATTAATGCTTCAAGGATGGCAATTTTTAAAATAATGAAACTGAGTGAAGAGCTGCAATGGCGCGGCTTCGTTAACCAAACGACGCTAACCGACATGGGAGAACTGGATAAGCGGCAATTTAACTTCTACTTCGGCGTTGATCCTAGCTCCGATTCGATGCAGGTAGGTAATCTGGCAATGGTTATGATGCTTCGACATTTTATTCGATATGGGCATAAAGCAGTCTTGCTGGTCGGAGGGGCGACCGGCCTGATAGGCGATCCGGACGGGAAAGCCAGCGAACGTTCACTATTGCCAAAGGAAACAATTGACGCTAATAAGCGCTCGATTATTGGCCAGTATAATCACCTGTTCGACAATCAAAAAATCCGGGTAGTAGATAATTATGATTGGTTCAAGGATTTAAATTACTTGGATTTGCTTCGGGATATCGGCAAACATGTTCCCCTAAGACAGATGCTGGCCAGAGAATTCGTACAGTCACGTTTAGGTGAGGATGGCAACGGAATCAGCTACGCCGAATTTAGCTACGTGTTGATTCAAGCTTATGATTTCTGGTATTTGCATCAGCAGTATCAAGTAAATTTACAGTTGTGCGGCTCGGATCAATGGGGAAACAGTATTGCCGGAGTCGACTTGATCCGCCGCTTATCTGGAGCGGAAGCGCATGTCTACTCCGGTCCATTAATCGTCAACCCTCAGACCGGTGTCAAATTCGGTAAGACCGAAGCTGGAGCCATTTGGCTTGACCCGAACAAAACCTCTGCACTCAGCTTCTATCAGTTCTGGGTTAATGTCGATGATGCCGGAGTTGAATATTATCTGAAGATATATACCGATTACGATAAAACACAAATAGACACAATAATGGAGCACCACCGTCAGCAGCCTAAAGTTCGCCACGCCCAGTTTGCGCTTGCCGACGCCGTAACGGCTTTGGTTCATAGCCAACAAAAGGCCGACGCCGCCAAAAACATTACCCGCTATTTGATTGGCCAAAGCGAGATTGCGGACGCCGATGAGGCGACACTTAAACGAATCAAGGACGAACTTGCGCACATAAAGGCGGCTCCCGGGACTAAAATTACCCAAGCGCTGGTAGAATCGGGGCTAGCGAGCTCAGTGTCGGCGGCCAAGCAACTGCTGAAAAGCGGAGCGATTTACTTAAACAATGTTCGGGCTACAAACGAAACTATCGACCAAGCCGATTTTACAGAGGGCCGATTGCTGCTCCGCCGCGGTAAAGCCTATAAAGACACGGCACTGGTCGAGCAAGCGCCATAGATTGTTACTTTAATAGATATGCAAGTAAAACTCAGCGATCCGATAGAGTCATTAAAAGGAATCGGTCCCGCTCGTGTCAGTGTCTTAAAAAAGAAAAATATTTTAACTGTCAGTGATCTGCTGTTTTATTTCCCCAGACGCTACCAGGACTATAGCCAGATAATACCAGTAGCTAAATTAAAACCCGGCCAAGTGACTATTAAAGCCAAGATAAACAATGCCCGAACCCGATATGCCCGCCGTGGCATCGTGCTAACTGAAGCAATCGCCAGCGATACGACGGACAGCGTAAGGATAATCTGGTTTAATCAACCCTACCGGCAGAAATCATTAATAGCTGACCAGGAATACTATATTTCCGGCCAGTACAAATTAAGCCGCTCCCGCTACAGTCTGACCAATCCGGTAATTGAGCCTGTGGGTGCAATGATGCTAAACAGCGCTAGAATCGTTCCGGTTTATCCTGAAAGCAAAAACTTAACCTCATTGGTGCTGCGCAAAGCGGTAGCCGCCGCCCTGGACTACGTACCCTTAATTAAAGAAACCCTGCCTCCGGATATTGTCGATGAATTAAATTTAATGCCTCTAAGTAGTGCCGTCAAAGCCATACACTTTCCCGAGAATCAGGCCGAACTGGACACTGCCATCAAACGGTTTAATTTTGATGAGTTATTTCCGTTATTACTGGCCAATGAGCTTAATAAGCGCGATTTAAGCACGACATCCGCGCTCGAGGTCCGCTTTAATCAACAGTTGGCTAAAAAATTTGTTTCGCAACTGCCATTTGAGTTGAGCGACGACCAGCGCCGGGTTATTTGGCGGATATATTTGGATATGCAACAGCCGGTCCCCATGAATCGTTTGGTCGAAGGTGATGTCGGCAGCGGCAAGACCGTCGTAGCAGTAATGGCCGCGGTTATGGCACTAGCCGAGGGATTTAAGGTTGCTTATTTGGCGCCGACTGAGCTGCTGGCCAAACAGCAGTACGAAACGATCGTTAGACTGCTTAAGCCTTTGTCGCTTTCCGAGAACGCAGTTTTTTTGAGCGGCAGCCTAAATAAAAAAGAAAAACAGCAGGCGCTAAAGACAATTAACCTGCTGAGCTCAGCGTTTATTATCGGTACGCATAGTTTGCTTTATAGCGACGTCAACTGGAGTAATTTGGCCTTACTGATTGTCGACGAACAGCATCGTTTTGGCGTTGATCAGCGCATGGAACTGAAAAAACACAGCCAACATTTGCCGCACTTTCTTAGCTTAACCGCCACGCCGATTCCTCGGTCATTGGCGTTGACCGCCTTGTCCGATTTGAGTCTATCCCGGTTGGTGACAATGCCCTCCGGTCGGCAACCGATTGACACGTCATTAGTTGCACCCTCTTCTTTTGATTCATTTCTGAAAAATCTTAAGAATGAAATAAATAACGGCCGGCAGGCCTATATTGTCTGCCCCTATATCAATCCGGCCCCCGATCAGGACAAAAAAATATCAGTTCTCGAAACTTATGCCGAATACAGCCGACTGCTGCCTAAACTAAAAATCGGGCTAGTACACGGCCAAATGTCCGGAGACGATCAGGAGTCAGTTATGCGCAAATTTTACCTCAACGAAATAAATATTTTAGTGGCAACCAGTGTAATAGAGGTGGGCCTGGATGTGCCTAATGCATCAGTAATGGCTGTCTACGGGCCGGAACGGTTTGGACTGGCACAGCTACACCAGCTACGCGGCCGGGTAGGCCGGGGAAAGCATAAGAGCTACTGCCATTTAATATTATCCGATGCTAGCGATCCCAACATTCGTCTGAGAAGTTTTGCCCAGATAAGCGACGGTTTTCGGCTAAGCGAATTAGATTTAAAGATACGGGGGCCAGGTGCCGTCTATGGAAAACTGCAACACGGTAAAACCGGTATGAACTGGCTGCTTCTCGACGACCAACATACAATCCGTCTTTGCCGTCAGGCTATTGAGATCGTTTTAAGCAAAAAACTCGATCTGCTAAAATACAAGGACTTAGCACAGCAAGTTAAAGACGCTCAGAGCCTAACCTACTTAAACTAAGCAATTAACTTATTAATCGAGCAACGTAATTGATAGCTCCAAACGATACAAACCTAAATAGCGATAATTAATATGTATGCCGGATCAACTTTAACCCGCGCCTCCGGTCGTTTTCTCGGAGCTCACCAAAAAATTGACAAGCTAGCCCATAAGCAGCTGGACCAATTGATCGAAGCCAAGTGCCCGAATTTAAAATCCGGAAACTTTCCGGCGATGCGCCAAATACTGCATTTCGAAGGAGGCAATGGGCCTGACGCGATTAAAAGAAAAAGTCCGGCAAAAGATGAACCGTGGCACTACTTCCAGCCGGAAAATAAGTCCGACACTGAATTAATTGAAATAATCGACTCGCATTATCGCCGGCTGGTCGCCAGTTTGAAAATAAAAGACGAAGTTCGTTCGGCGTTTGAAGCTGCCTGGCTGGCCCACGCAATCGTAGATGGCCTAACCCCGGCACATCATTATCCTTACGGCCAAAAAGTCGTCGAGCTGAGAGGCGGACAGGGTTTGGAATCACGTGTCAACGTTAAAGAAAAATTGCTGATGCCCGGTAAAAATCTAATTGAGCTAGCACATAACAATTGGAAATTTTGGGGACCCAAAGGTCTGTTTATGACGCACGCCGCATTTGAAATCGGATTTGCCACTCTTATAAAGCCACTGCGTAGCTGTGGTTTAAGATTAGTTGATTGTGAACCTGATCGAATTAACGCCGCAAGTTTAGCTGGCTGGTACCGGAAAGTTGCCTTATCGATCACCGATCTGCATCTTTACGATCGTTTCTATAAACAAGGCTGGACCCGCCAACTGGCTAAAGACGCGCGTAAGACTCTTTTTCCGGTACTGGTAAAAACTGTCGCTTTAACCTGGTTTGCCGCAGTATGCGAAGCTTCGAAGGATGAATAGACCCTATGCGCATTATTGCCGGCAGCTTAGGCGGTAGACTAATCAAGGCTCCGCCTAGCGGTCCAACCAAGCCAATGAGTGAAAAGCTGCGTGGAGCGTTGTTTTCGGCCCTCGGGGATATCAGCAAAATGAGTATCCTGGATGCTTTTTCTGGCAGTGGGGCGATTGCTCTGGAAAGTTATTCGCGGGGCGCAAAAAGCGTAGTGGCGGTGGATAGCTCAGCTGCCGCCGTCAGCATAATTAAAGCTAACGCCATCTCACTTAACGTGTACGGGGCCGAACTCAAAGTCGTCAATGCCGATGTCGGGCGTTGGGCGGACTACTGTGAGAGTAAATTTGATTTAATTATTGCCGATCCGCCGTACAACAAGCCACAACCCGACGCCGTCTCTAAACTAAGCCGACTGCTTAACCCAAACGGGCATTTAGTCTTGTCCTGGCCGCCGAAAACTCAACTGCCAAATTTAACCAATTTAGAGTTACTGAAAACGAAAAAATACGGGGATGCCAGCTTAACTTATTTTTGTTTGGTGCGGCGCTAATGCTAGTCGGTTTTTTGTTTACCGTCTACGGAACTCACCTTAGAGTCTTTGATGATCTCAGCGTAACGAAGAGCCGGCATAAATAGCATCGTATAGGATAATATTACAGCCGCAATGCTACAGATAATATTTATCTCTTGAAACAGTTTCAAAATGAAGCTAACAGGCAAAATTAAGCCGTATAACGAATAAATAGAGACCTCATAATTCTTGGTACCGGACGCGGCTAATTTAAAAACCTTCATTAATGAAAGTTTCGGGTTGTCGAGCACGTAATAAGGCACGAAAATAAAGCGCCTAAGTAACAAGACGCCAGGAACAATAAGCAAAACAAAACCTATGATAATTACCAGCAAAGACAGTAGAGAGGCCAATATTAATTTGATCATTGTTTTAATACCGATACGGTAGCATTCGATAATCGATACCGGCTTACCTTGAAGTGATGTCCGGCTTCGAAAATAAAGCGACGGACCGTAATTTATTAGTGCGCCGATTAATGCCACAGCGATCAAACCCAGCCCGATTGCCTGGTGTAAGTGGATTACCTGACCGAAAGAAGTTAGTGCTTTGCCGGCATATAGCTGACCGAGAATCAGTAGTAATGTCGGGATAAAAAATAAAATAGTTATCTGTTCAATAGACTTTAGTGCAAGCTTAAAGCTAATGCCAAATAAACTCCCGACAGGCGCAAGTAAACGCTGGTTATTAATCGGTGGTGTCAACTGCTTGCTGTTCATTGTCTCACAAAAGCCAACCTGACGAATGTGCTTAACATATTCAACTCAGTATAGCCTAAATAAGCTGATAATGTTATGTTTTACTAGAGTGACATTACGATAAATCGCGCGGGTGGCGAAATGGTAGACGCACTAGCCTTAGGAGCTAGCGGGGAAACCCATGGAGGTTCAAGTCCTCTCCCGCGCACCACATTAAGAAATTAATACACAACAAATGTACTATATTAGTTTCTTTGCAAAATTTTTACTTAAAACAGGTCATAGATAATAATTCAGAATAGACCGTAAAATTTTCGCATTGTTTTGACGGCATAATTTTTAAGAGACATAATAGGACCATATCGCATGGGTGCAACCGGCAATGTAGTCTAAGACCTAGCGTAAGATAATTCTAAAGACATGAATCTACCGACTCAACCATACAAGGGCGCTAGAGATTTTTACCCTGAAGATAAACGCCTGCAGGATTATCTTTTTCAGACAATCCGGCGAGTAGTGGCCAGCTACGGCTATGAGGAATATAACGCACCGATTTTGGAACCGTTGGAATTGTATAAGGCCAAAAGCGGTAATGAAATTGTCAACGAGCAAACCTACTCGTTTACCGATAGAGGGGGCCGGGAAGTCGCCATTCGTCCAGAAATGACACCCTCAGTCAGTCGGATGGTGGCGGCCAAACGGCAGCAGCTAGCTTACCCGATCCGCTGGTTTTCAATACCTAATTTATGGCGCTACGAACGGCCGCAGCGCGGTCGGTTAAGAGAGCACTGGCAATTAAACGTCGATATGTTCGGAGTGACTTCCGTCGACGCCGAGCTTGAGTTAATTATACTTACCGATCGACTATATAAGACTTTTGGCGCCGACGAGTCAATGTACCAAATCAAGATTAATCATCGGCAACTGATCGACTATATATTTAAAGAAATTTTTTACCTCAACGAAACACAAGCGCATTCGCTCGCTAAGCTGATCGATAAAAAAGCTAAGATTTCCCAAAACGATTTTATTGACGGGATTGACGAGATTTTTACTGCCGATCAAAAAAAAGCAGGCTTAACCGAAAAAGCTCTGGGAATCTTAAACTGCCGAAGTCTAAGTGATTTACCTGAGCAGATAAAAAACATCGAAAGTTTTCAGCAGTTATGCCAGGTTTTGAGTAGATGCAGAGAACTTAGCATAGCCAACATTAATTTTGACATATCAATTATGCGGGGTTTTGACTACTATAGCGGGCTGGTGTTTGAAGTTTATGACTCGCATCCGGACAATAACCGATCAATGATGGGTGGCGGACGCTACGACGGATTAGTTGGCTTATTCGGTGTTGAGCCAGTGCCGACCGTCGGTTTCGGACTGGGCGATGCAACATTAACCAACTTTTTACAACTTCATAATCTTTTACCGCAACCCAAAAACCCGCTGGACGTTTATGTTTTGCTCCCCGAAACGGCAGACCGCAAGGTTTATCAGGTAGTTGAACAGCTACGCTCACTCGGGATAAATGCCGCCATTGACTTTAGCGGACGAAAACTGAAAGACCAGATAAAGGCGGCGCTAAAACATCAGGCTAACTACGCCTTGATTGTCGGACCGAAAGAAATAGCGAATAAACGATATACGCTTAGGGATTTAAACAACCAAAGCGAAAGCGAATTAACCATCAAAGAAGTCAGCGAAGCTTTAGTTGCCGCCAGACAGGTTAACACCAAAAAAGCGAAGTAACTGCTTTTCTAGCCAAAGAGCAGTTTAAGTGTTAAACTATGCACTTATGCAAACAGTTCTTAGCAAGCTAAACTCCACTAAAGTCGAGTTAAAGATTACCGCCGACTCTCATGAGCTTTTTATGGCTAAAAAAGCTGCTATTAAGGAGCTGTCCAAAGATCTTAAAATTCCCGGGTTTAGACCGGGAGCCGCGCCGGAAAACCTCGCAGAGAAACATTTAAACCCAAACACCCTGGCTCAAGAGACCTTAGAACTAGCCGTAAACACTCTTTACGGCAACGCTATTATTAACGAACAGCTGAGGGTAGTAAATAATCCTCAGATAGATGTTGGCAAATACGTACCCTTCGAAAGCCTGGAATTTAGCGCAACCGTAAATGTGGTCGGGGAAGTCAAGCTCGGCAAATACCAAGGATTGAACATTGAATCGAGAACATCGAGCATAGGTACCGGTGAAGTTAATACAGTCATCGATAGACTGCGCCGTCAGCTGGCTACCAAAGAGGAAGTTCACCGCGCGATTAAACCCAACGACGAAGCGGTAATTGATTTTAACGGGATTGATAGCCAAACCAAAGAAGTGATTGACGGAGCTTCCGGTAAGGACTATCCCCTGATAATTGGCAGCAATACCTTTATACCAGGCTTCGAAGACAACTTAATCGGCGTCAAGCCCGAGGCTGAACTGAGTTTCGATTTGAAATTTCCACTGGATTATCAAGTCAGCTTTTTACGTGGGAAAAGCGTTAATTTCACCGTTAAGGTTAAAAATGTTAACGAGCTGAAACTGCCACCGCTTGATGATAATTTAGCGATGCTGGTCGGACCGTTTAAGACTTTGGGAGAATTGAAAACAGATATCAAGCGGGAGTTGCGTAAAAACAACGAACAGCAGGCGCTGGCGACGTTACAAAACAAGCTAGTTGATCAAATTCTCGCCGGATCTACCGTGGATATTCCTGATGCGTTAATAGACGAAGAGACATCTCGGATCGAGCAAGAGACCCGGTCTAACGCAACATACCGCGGCCAAACTTGGAGCGAATATTTGAAATATGAGGGTTTATCGGAAAAAGAATTCGCTGAACAAGCCAAAACTCAAGCTTTGTTGCACCTAAAAACGGGACTGATTCTCGGAGCGATCGCATCAAAAGAGGGTGTTTCGGTAAGTGAAGACGAGCTAACTCAGTATGTAACACAGCTAAAAACCCAGTACAAGGCTGACGAGCAAATGCAAACAGAACTGAATAAACCGGCCAACTTAAACGATTTGCGTAACAGACTAATGGTTGAAAAAACGTTAGACCGGCTGGTTTTATTGAATCAAGCAAAGCCAAAAGCGGACTAAATTATTAGCAGTCTTGACAGTAGAGTGCTAGCTTAGGTATTATTCTATTCATATGGATCTATCCAACAACCCTTTAGCCAAATTAACTTCGCAGGTGCTGATACCAACAGTCATCGAGCAGGAAGGTCGTTACGAACGCGCCTACGACATTTATTCGCGACTACTCAAAGAACGGATTATCTTCCTCGGCAGCGACATATCCGAGGCCAGCGCCAATATTGTGGTCGCCCAGTTATTATTCTTGCAGGCGTCCGATCCGAAGCAAGACATCTACTTATATATTAATAGCCCAGGCGGCTCAGCTTATGATGCCTTGGCAATCTACGACACGATTAACTACGTAAGCAACGACGTTCAAACTGTTGGCATCGGTGTACAGGCGTCTGCGGCCGCTTTTATTTTAAGCAGCGGCTCCAAGGGCAAGCGTTATTTACTGCCACATTCGACAGTGATGATTCATCAGCCTTCAAGCGGTACTCAAGGCAAAATAACCGACCAGGAAATAACTTTGCGCGAAGGTTTGCGCCTAAAGAAATTACTGGAGGAAATTATGTCCAAGAACACCGGTCAATCACTCAGTAACATACATGAGGACATGGAACGGGACAAGTGGCTTTCAGCCGAGGAGGCTAAACGTTACGGTTTGGTTGATCATGTACTTAAGCCCCAATAAAGCTTAAACTCATATTTGGTCTTGACAGCCATGCTAGTTATCTGTCAGAATGTATTATTAAGAAGTAGTGTAAGCTGGGGTATTTGTTTGCTAAGCTACAGACAAACTAAAACCCCTTAACTTAGGTACCTTCGCCGATTATCATTCTAAAAAACTAATAAAAAACAGATTATACCAAGGCTAATTAATCAAGGGGGCTATTTAAGAGCGTATGGCGAAATCCACTGCTACAAAAACCGACAACAAGCAAAACGAAAGAGTCTTTTTTACTCAGCAAAGAAACGCTGTGGAATTACCGAATCTGGTCGACCACCAGAACCGGTCATTCAACTGGTTTGTTGAAGAAGGCCTGGGTGAATTACTGGCTGAAATTAGTCCGATAGACGATTATACCGGTTCCAAGCTGTCATTAAGCTTTAAGGACTATCACTTTGATCAACCGAAAATGAGCGAAAGTGAAGCCCGGGAAAACAATGTCAGCTACGAAGCGCCGCTGAAAGCCGGCGTAATCTTAACTAACAAAGTGACCGGCGAAGTCAAAGAGCAAGAAATATATCTGGGTGACTACCCCTGGATGACCAGCCGCGGAACATTCGTAATCAACGGAGCGGAACGTGTAGTCGTTAGTCAGCTGATTCGTTCGGCCGGAGTGTTCTTTACCCGTGATCAGCATGTCTCAACTTATTTATACGGGGCTAAAATTATTCCCGGACGCGGCGCCTGGCTGGAATTTGAAACGGCTAGCAACGGATCAATTTATGTTAAGATCGATCGTAAACGCAAAATAGCCGTCACCACTCTCTTGAAGGCTCTGGGTATGAGTGAATCGGCAATGAAAGAGGCTTTTGCGCACGTCGATAGCGGCAAGCAAAATTATCTCCAGGCTACACTGGATAAAGATCCGGCCCGCGGCCAGAATGAAGCGCTAATTGAAGTTTACCGGCGCTTGCGCCCGGGCGAACTGGCAACAGTTGAAAACGCCAAAAGCCAGCTGGAAACACTGTTTTATAATTTTAAGCGTTTTGACTTTTCTCGTGTCGGACGATACAAGATTAATAAACGGCTGGATCTCGACGTTCCGAATACCATTGAAAACCGCGTGCTCAGGCTAGACGATTTGATTGCTATTATCGCCGAAATTATCCGGCTGAACAATACGCAAGAACCGGCAGACGACATCGACAGTTTAGCCAACCGACGAATTAAATTGGTTGGCGAACTGGTTCAGAGACAGTTCCGGATTGGATTGCTCAGAATGGAACGCAACACCAAAGACCGCATGAGCATGAGTGACATTGAAAACGTTATGCCGTCACAACTGATCAATGCCCGACCAGTGGTCGCAGCCGTTAGAGAATTCTTCGCTTCATCTCAACTTAGCCAGTTCATGGACCAGATCAATCCCTTGAGTGAGCTGGGTCACAAGCGCCGTCTAAGTTCAATGGGGCCCGGAGGGCTAAGTCGTGAGCGGGCAGGTTTTGAAGTCCGCGATGCCCACGCCACCCATTACGGTAGAATCTGCGCCGTAGAAACACCGGAAGGTGCCAATATCGGGCTAGTCCTTAACCTGGCTAACTATGCCCGGGTTAACGATTACGGTTTTATTGAAACGGTTTACCGCAAAGTTATTAACGCCGCTAGCGTCAAAGATATCGTCGGGCACATCGCGGCCGTCGACTATGAAGACGAATCAGGAAAAATCCTAGTTAAAGCTAATAAAGTGATTACCGTTGACGATGCCGCTAAGTTGGCAAAGGTTAAAAATCAAATAACCTGGCCGGTTAAAGCCAAGGTAACTAACGATGTTGTTTATCTGGACGCTTCGGAAGAAGAAAACACGGTGATCGCCGCGGCGGGCAATCAACTTGATGACAACGGATATTTTATAGATGAGCGGGTAAGCGCCAGAAACCGGCTGAATTCCGGTGAAGTTGACGCTAACGAGGTTAACTATATGGACGCGGCACACAACCAGATTATTGGCAGCAGTGCCGGGCTAATACCATTTATTGAAAAAAACTATGTTTTGCGTTCGCTAATGGGCAGCAACCAGCAGCGCCAAGCAGTACCGCTGATTCAGCCCGAAGCCCCGGTTGTGGGTACCGGACTGGAAAAAGCCGCGGCACTAAATACCGGTCAAGTTATTCTGGCTGAAGATGACGGCGAGATCATAAAAGCCACGGCCGATTTGATTAGTGTGAAACACAAGAACGGCGTAGCGAACTATAGTCCAGCCCATTTCATACGCTCCAACGAAGGCACATCGATCAATCAGAAAGTCGTGGTTTCTACCGGGGACAAGGTTAAGCGGGGAGATGTGCTAGCTGAAGGTATGTCCATCGCTAACGGTGAGCTGGCTTTAGGTAAAGAATTACTGGTAGCGTTTATGCCCTGGAACGGCTATAACTTCGAAGACGCTATAATTATCTCACGCCGACTGGTCGAGGAAGATTCGCTGACATCCGTTCATATCGTAGATTTTATGATCGAGGTTCGGGAAACCAAGCTTGGGCCGGAAATTGTCACGAGAGATATTCCAAACGTTTCCGAAGAGTCACTGCGTCATCTAGACGATGAAGGCATTGTTCGAATCGGTGCCGAAGTTCATCCCGGCGACATTTTGGTCGGCAAAATTACGCCAAAAGGTGAACAGGAACTAAGTTCTGAAGAAAGATTGCTGCGCGCCATTTTCGGTGAAAAAGCCAAGGAAGTCAGAGACACCTCGCAGCGAATGAGCAACGGCAAGCACGGCAAGGTTGTCGGCGTGAAGATTTTCAGCCGGGAAAACGGTCATGAACTAAAAGCCGGCGTCATTATGCAAATACAGGTTTTTGTCGCCCAAATGCGCAAGATTTCCGTCGGTGACAAGTTAGGTGGCCGGCACGGCAACAAGGGAGTGATCGCCAGAATCCTACCAATCGAGGATATGCCGTTTATGGAAGACGGTACGCCCGTGGACGTAGTTCTTAATCCCCTAGGCGTCCCGTCCAGAATGAACGTCGGTCAGTTATTTGAGACTCACTTGGGTATGGCAGCCCGGGCACTTGGCATAAAAGTTGCCAGTCCGTCTTTTAACGGCGTTCCGGCCGCTAAGATTCAACAGCTATTAAAAGAAGCCGGGTTGCCGGAAGATGGCAAACAACAGCTTTACGACGGTCGAACCGGCGAAGCCTTTAGCGAACGCACGACCGTTGGCAGTATGTACATCATCAAACTGAACCATATGGTAGCCGATAAAATTCACGCACGATCTACCGGTCCGTACACCATGGTTACTCAGCAGCCGCTTGGGGGTAAGGCTCAAAACGGTGGACAGCGATTCGGCGAAATGGAGGTCTGGGCACTGGAAGCCTACGGTGCGGCCAATACACTTCAGGAAATGCTTACTCTGAAATCGGACGATGTATACGGCCGAAGCAAAGCCTATGAATCGATAATTAAACGGACTAAAATTGTCGGTCCCAAAGTTCCGGAAAGCTTCAATGTGTTAGTTAAGGAACTGCAAGGCCTAGGCCTTAAGGTTGACCTGATCAAAGAAAGCGCCGTAGTGGACGCCGAGGACGTACTGGCAACTAACGTTCACGAAGAAGCCAAGCATATTAGTGATATTTCCGTTCCGGTAGCGGACATTTCTGACATAGATTTAACCGAAGAAACCGTCGGTGACGATTTCAGCGTAGTTACTCTTGACAGTGATGCGGCCGAGGACACTATGCCGGATACTGAAGAACTTAAAGCGGTCGAGGAAAAACACGAAGAGGAGGTTGCATAACCCTATGGCACAAACATTCAATTACGGTACAGATATTGCGGATTTCGATGCCGTCAGGTTAGCAATCGCCAGTCCGGCGGACATTCTCGAATGGAGTTATGGTGAGGTTACTAAACCAGAAACCATTAACTACCGCACCCAGAAACCGGAAAGAGACGGTTTATTCTGTGAACGGATTTTTGGCCCAGTTAAAGACATCAATCCGCATGACGCTAAATATAAAGGCGTGCGCAGCCGCGAAGCGGCCGTAGATAAAAACGGTGAGCTGGTAACTAAAAGTATTGTTCGCCGGGAACGGATGGGGCATATCAATCTGGCGGTACCGGTGGCGCATATATGGTTCTTGCGTGGCACACCAAGTGCGATGGGCTTGATTCTTGGTATGACCGTTAAAAGCCTAGAGAGAGTCGCCTACTTTGCCAGCTTCATCATTATTGAGGTGGACGTGGAGAAACGCGATCAATTGCTGGCGGATAAGGAAGCCGAATTTGCTGCGGCTAAAGAAGCTATCAAGCTGAGATTCGAGAATGAAGCTAAAAAAGAAGACTCCAACGTTAAGGCTCTGGCTGAAATGCAAACCAAAGAACTGGAAGAAATAAATAAGGACTTTGAAGTTTACCGTGATCAGCTAATAGGGCTAAACAGACTGAATTTAATAAACGAGACTGACTACCGGGCATTACCCGATGAACTCCGGGCTATAATCAAAGTCGGTATGGGCGGATCGGCACTTAAGGATCTGCTTGACCGGATTGATTTAAAGGCCTTAATTGCCGAGCTGGACTCGGAAGTAGAGGAAGCTAAGGGTCAACGCCGCAAGCGACTAATGAAGCGTCTTAGGCTACTGGAGAGCATAGATTTGGCCGGTATTCAACCGGGAAGTATGTGTATCTCAATTTTACCGGTTATCCCTCCTGATCTTAGGCCGATGGTCCAACTTACCGGTGGCCGGTTTGCAACATCCGACCTGAACGACTTATATCGCCGGGTAATTAACCGTAACAACCGGCTAAAGAAGCTGATCGACTTAAACGCGCCTGAAGTGATCCGCCGCAACGAACAGCGGATGCTCCAGGAAGCGATTGACGCGTTAATTGACAACTCAGCCGCCAGAAGCGGCCGGGCTGTAGCTGCGACCGGACAGCGCCGCCGACTTAAATCACTCAGTGATATGCTGAAAGGCAAGCAGGGACGTTTTCGCCAAAACCTTTTGGGCAAGCGCGTTGACTATTCCGGACGTTCGGTAATCGTTGCCGGACCAGAACTGAAAATATATCAATGCGGCCTGCCGAAAATGATGGCACTGGAACTCTTTAAGCCGTTTGTAATCGGTGAACTAATTGCCAACGAACAAGCACACAATATTCGCAGCGCTACTCGGCTGATTGAACTCAGTGAAACGGTCGTTTGGGACGCTCTGGACGAAGTCATTAAAGGCAAATACGTACTGCTTAATCGTGCTCCCAGTCTACACCGACTGAGTATTCAGGCTTTTCAGCCGGTCCTGATCGAAGGCCGGGCAATTCAGTTGCACCCGCTGGTCTGCCGTGGCTTTAACGCGGACTTTGACGGAGACCAGATGGCTGTCCACTTACCGCTCAGTGACGCCTCGCAAAAAGAAGCCAGAGAGATAATGGCTGCCAATAAAAACCTGTTGAAACCGGCCGATGGCTCGCCGATACTTCACATTGAGCAGGACATTGTACTCGGTTGTTACTATTTGACCTACATTCGTCCGGGAAAAGATCAAATAGTTCTTCCGTTTAGCGGTATTAATGAGGTTATATTGGCGCTTGACGCCAACAAGATTAAGCTGCAATCTACGGTACGAGTACAGTTTAGAGGCCAAATCCGGACAACTACAGCCGGCCGACTATTGTTTAACGAAACTTTTCCGGAGGACTTCGCATTCCAAGACGAAGCGATGACCAAAAAGCGACTTCAGGCGGTAATGGGTGAAGTTTACGCAAAATACGGCCAGGAGAAAACAGCCGAAATAGCCGACAACTTAAAAGATTTAGGCTTTAACTACGCAACCAAATCCGGTTTAAGTATGGGTATGAGCGACTTTGAGCCAATTGACGGAATGAACGAGCTTATTAAGGACGGCGAAGACCGATCGGCGGCAATTTCGGCCCAGTTTGAGCAGGGCTTTATTACTGACGAGGAACGTTTCCGACTTACTGTAGATAACTGGTCGAAAATCGATACGCAAGTTCAGGACCTGTTAAGTGAGCAAATGGTGCATAAGGATTCCTCAATGTCCATTGCGATCACGTCAGGAGCCAGGGGTAATATTTCGCAAATGAAAATGTCGGTCGGGATGGTCGGGGTACTGCAGGACGCCGGCGGACACATTATCGAGTTACCGATTAAATCCGGATACATTGCCGGACTGGACGCACTCGAGTACTTTACTGGTACAAGAGGCGCCCGCAAAGCATTAGTAGATATTGCTCTAAAGACTGCCGACGCCGGCTATCTGACCAGAAGACTGGTTGACGTTTCACAAGATGTCTTTACTGTCGAGGACGAGACTAACGACCCGGGCTTTCCGATGTGGCGGAGTGACGCCAGTGAAATTGGCACCAACTACGCAAACCGTCTAAGCGGGCGCTATGCCGCCGAGAAGATCGGCACATATGTCAAGCGGGGAGAGCTTATTACCGCCGACATCGCCAAGGCAATCGACGACGACTCAACGATTGACGGAGTTAAGATAATGAGTGTTTTAAGCTGCACCAACGTCCGCGACGTTTCGAGAAAGTCGTACGGAGTTGATCCGGCTACCGGACTGCTGGTGGTTAACCATCATCCGATCGGGGTGATCGCCGCCCAAAGTATCGGCGAACCGGGCACCCAGCTTAGTCTTGACTCGAAGCACCGCTCGGGAGCTGTCGTAGCCGACGAATCCGCCCAGGGGCTAAGCCGTATTGAAGAATTATTTGAAGTACGAGCGCCTAAAGGTGTCGCTTATTTAAGCGATATCAGCGGCACGATAAACGTTTGGGAAGAGGGAGACCGGTATTTTGTCCAGGTTACCGCCGACGACAAAGAATCGATAGTCTATGATCTGGCCGGACGTGAAGCCAAAGTTGCTAGCGGTACGGACGCCGCAATTGGCGATGTTGTCGCTTCCAATAAGAACGGCGACGATCCGATTATCTCGCCAATGGCCGGCAAGGTCAGTGTTACCGATACGACCATTACTATTTCACCGACCAAACAGAGTGTGATTCGTTACGAGATTCCCGGATTTAAACAAATGATTGTCGCGGACGGTGACCAGGTAGTCGCCGGCCAGCGCTTGACCAACGGTTCGATTAACCTGCATGACTTGATGCGGCTCCAAGGAGTTGAATCCACGCAGCGTTACATCATGAACGAAGTGTTGAAGATTTTCGTCGGTCAAGGCCAGAACATTTCGGACAAACATTCGGAAATAATTGTCCGGCAGATGTTCAGCCGGGTTCAGATAGAAGACTCCGGCGACAGTGAATTCGTCACCGGCGACATCGTGTCGAAACTATCAGTTTCTGAAGTTAACGAGACACTGATCGCCGAGGGAAAAGTTCCCGCTAAGTACAGTCAGTTATTGCTTGGTATTACCAAGGCATCTCTGTCAACCGACTCCTTCCTGAGCGCCGCCTCCTTCCAGGACACTACCAGAGTTTTGATCAGCGCCGCTACCTCAGGTAAAATCGACCGACTTTACGGATTGAAGGAAAATGTCATTTTAGGCAGAAAAATTCCTGTCGGAACCGGCTTCGAAGCTGACGAACAGCCTGAAGAATTAGTGCCGATAACCGACGGAAGCGATTCATTTGTCAGTTGAAACCTATGAACTTATCTGATAGAATCATCGTAAAATCAAGTCATATTAAGTTTAAGGTTAGTGTCGTTGATTCGGCATTGGGGTGGGTAATAACCTTTACCCGGGACGTTGGCGGATCCGTGTTAAGTAAAATTTATGTAACTTCGACCGCCGAACTAATAACCGCCAAAAATATAGGAGAACAGTAGGAACTATGCCAACAATAAATCAACTGGTCAGAAAGCCAAGAACCAAAGCCGGTACTAAAAGCAAATCGCCGGCGATGCTTAGAGTCGTCAATAATCTTAAAACTACCAATTACGAAAAAGAAGCTCCGTTTAAGCGTGGAGTTTGCATTAAGGTGACAACCAAAACACCCAAAAAGCCGAACTCGGCTTTGCGTAAAGTAGCCAGGGTCCGTTTAACTAATGGCTACGAAGTCTGGGCGTATATCGGCGGCGAAGGGCATAATCTACAGGAACACGCTGTAGTTTTGGTTCGCGGCGGCCGGGTTAAAGATCTGCCGGGCGTGCGGTACCATATCGTTCGCGGCAGTTTAGATTTACAGGGAGTTAATAACCGTAAGCAGGGCCGGAGCAAATACGGCGCCAAGAAAGCTTAAGGATAGATTATATGCCAAGGAAGAAAACTAAAGATTTAGTTCGACATATCGAACCCGACCGTTTATATAACTCCGTTCAGGTTCAGCGGCTAATTAACCGGGTAATGCTCAACGGTAAAAAACAAATGGCGGAACGGCTAGTCTACAATGGTATGCAACAGGCTGCCAATAAACTGAAGATCGACAATCCGTTGGATGTTTTTGAGCAGGCCTACAAAAACATCGAACCGCATTTGGAAACGCGATCACGAAGAGTCGGCGGCGCAAACTACCAGATTCCTTTTGAAGTCAAAGGACAACGTCAGGCCCACCTGACCATTATGTGGCTGGTACAAGCTGCTCGGTCTAAAAAAGGTATGAGCATGGAGAGACGGTTGTCCAGCGAACTGGTTGACGCCTATAACAAGACAGGTACGGCAGTCAAAAAACGCGAAGACACCCATAAGATGGCTGAAGCCAACCGAGCTTTCGCCCATTTTGCCCGAAGCTAGAACTAACTTTTATTAACTAATTCAGCAAAAACTATCAACTAAAGGACAGATAATGGCAACCAAACTTTATCCGATTGATAAATTGCGCAATATTGGCATTATTGCACATATTGATGCCGGCAAGACAACTACTACCGAAGGTATTTTGTACCGGACGGGGCTTAAGCACAAAATCGGCGCGGTTCACGAAGGCGAGACGACCACCGACTGGATGGCGCAGGAACGGGAACGAGGCATTACGATCGTCTCAGCCGCAGTTACCTGCTATTGGAAGAATCATCAGATTAACATAATTGATACGCCCGGACATATTGATTTCACCGTAGAAGTTGAGCGTAGTTTACGGGTCCTCGACGGCGCAGTAGTTGTGTTTGACGGTAAAATGGGCGTAGAAAGCCAAAGCGAGACCGTCTGGCGTCAGGCGGATAAATATAACGTGCCGCGAATCTGTTTTATCAACAAAATCAACCAGACCGGCGGTGATTTTTATAAATCACTGGAGTCAATTCACCACCGTCTTAGCAAATTAGCTTTTCCAATTCATTTACCGATCGGCTTCGAGCAAGGCATTAACGGTGTCGTTGATTTGATAAATCTAAAAGCGTACACCTATAGCGATTTTACTGACCACGAACTGATTGAGGGCGAGATTCCGGCCGCCATGGCTGAAGACGTCAAACGCTACCGCTCACTGCTCGTGGAAAATGCGGTCGCCGAAGATGAAGTAATTTTGGAAAAATATCTTGAAGTCGGAGAGGAGGGCTTAAGCGCCAAAGAGATCGCCCAAGCCATCCGCACCGCCACACTGTCAGGCAAGTTTTTCCCGGTAACCGGTGGTGACGGTCGCGGCGTGATTGTCGAAAAAGTGCTGGATTTAGTCACTGAACTACTACCCAGTCCACTGGACCGCAACAGTACTTGGGGCCACCACCCGAAAACCAATGATGAAATTGAGCGGCGTCCCGAAGACAGCGAACCATTTACGGCTCTGGCCTTTAAAATTGCCACTGACCCGTTCGTCGGTAAGCTTGCTTATTTTAGGGTTTATTCGGGCAAGCTTGAATCCGGGAGTTATATATTAAACAGTTCAACAAACGAAAAAGAGCGAGTTGGGCGAATAGTCAGGATGCAGGCAGACAAACGTGAAGACGTTAATTCGGTGAACGCCGGAGATATTGCGGCAATCGTCGGTCTTAAGGGTACCACTACGGGCAATACTTTATGCGACATCAACCACCCGATTATTTTGGAAAGTATAACCTTCCCCGATCCGCCGGTATCAATCGCCATTGAACCAAAAACCAAAGCGGATCAGGAAAAAATGAGCACGGCGCTGCAGCGACTGGCAGAAGAAGACCCGACTTTCAGAATCAGGGTAGACGAAGAAACCGGACAGACGATTATATCGGGTATGGGCGAATTACATCTGGAAATTATTGTTGACCGGATGAAACGGGAGTTTAACGTCGAAGCCAATGTCGGGCAGCCTCAGGTAGCTTACCGTGAGACGATCCGTAAAGACGGCGTGGAAGTTCAGGGTAAATTTATCAGGCAAAGCGGTGGCCGGGGTCAATACGGCGACGTTTGGCTTAGATTGTCGCAAAATGAAGCCGGCGCCGGTTACGAATTTATTAACTCAATTAGAGGCGGAGTGGTACCGAGCGAATATATACCTGCGGTTAAAAAAGGCATCGAAGAAGCGATGGCTAACGGTGTCATTGCCGGTTATCCGGTAGTCGATATTAAAGCTGAACTATACGACGGTAGCTTCCATGAGGTGGACTCTTCCGAACTGGCTTTTACGATTGCCGGCTCGATGGCGCTCCAAGAAGGCGTCAAAAAAGCAGCTCCCGTACTTCTGGAACCGATTATGAAAGTAGTGGTTGTGACGCCGGAATCTTATATGGGCGACGTCATCGGCGATCTAAACTCTAAGCGGGGTCGGATTGAAAGCATGGAAGATTTAGCCAGCGGCATCAAGGAAATAACGGCTTACGTTCCGCTCGGGGAAATGTTCGGCTATACAACTAACTTGCGTTCAATGACTCAGGGCCGGGCCAGCTCGACCATGGAACTGGACCACTACGCCGACGTACCGCGCAATGTGGCTGAAACAATCATAGCGAACAGCGGCAAAAAGAGCTAACAAAGGAAACAACTCCTTTAAAATAGCTTTACAAAGGCCGGGGCTTTATCTATACTATCAGCGGTAAAGCGTGAGCTATTGTTGGCTTATGCATAATAAAGTAAACTAAGTAAACTAAAGCTGATCTTAATAAGCAAAGGAGAAATTAATAATGGCCACATTTGACAGAAGTAAGCCGCATGTTAACGTCGGCACCATGGGACACGTTGACCATGGCAAGACATCATTGACGGCCGCGATCACCACCGTATTATCCAAACGAAAGCCCAGCGACGTAAATAAGGCTGTCGGGTATGATCAAATTGATAATGCTCCGGAGGAACGACAGCGCGGTATTACCATTGCGACCTCGCACCAGGAGTATGAGAGCGACAAACGACACTACGCGCATGTGGATATGCCCGGACACGCCGACTACGTTAAGAATATGATCACCGGTGCCGCGCAGATCGACGGAGCTATTTTAGTAGTTAGTGCCGCTGACGGTCCTATGCCACAAACCCGTGAGCACGTGGTTCTGGCCAAGCAAGTCGGCGTACCAAGCATTTTGGTATTTCTTAACAAAATGGATCTGGCCGATCCGGAACTGGTTGACTTGGTCGAAGAGGAAATCCGAGACCTGTTAGCAAAATACGAGTTTGACCGAGATTGTCCGATTATCCGCGGTTCTGCCACTAAAGCACTCGAAGGCGATAAAGAAAATGAAGACGCTATCATTAAATTGGTTGAGGCGATGGATGAGTACATCCCTGAACCAGTGCGTGACCTGGACAAGCCTTTCTTGATGCCGATTGAGGACGTATTCTCAATTAAGGGCCGGGGAACGGTCGCGACCGGTAGAATTGAAACCGGTATCGTTAAAATGAACGACGAAGTCGAAATTGTCGGAATTAAGCCAACCACCAAATCGGTAGTTACCGGCATTGAAGCTTTTAAAAAGCAGCTTGATCAGGGTCAGGCCGGGGATAACGCCGGTATTTTACTGCGCGGTATTGAACGAGAAGACATCGAGCGGGGTCAGGTTTTGGCTAAGCCGGGAACAATCACACCCCACACCGATTTCGAGAGTGAAGTTTATGTTCTGACTAAAGAAGAGGGCGGTCGACACACCCCATTCTTTAAGGGCTACAAACCACAGTTTTATTTCCGGACTACCGACGTAACCGGTGAAGTCGAATTGCCGGCCGACAAGGAAATGGTAATGCCGGGAGACACTATTACTTTTGTCGTTAAACTACTGGCGCCTATTGCTATGGACCAGGGTCTGCGGTTTGCCATCCGGGAAGGCGGCCGTACAGTCGGCGCCGGTGTGGTAACCAAGATTATTAAATAGCTGCGGCTTTTAATAACGCTAGGAATGAAAGGGCTCTGGAAACAGGGTCCTTTTATTTATTAGCAAACCCTTGATTAATTTTGACAAATCACCTCTGTCGGATATAATGACAAAGCATAATATATAAAGAGCAATGCCGGTACCTAGGCGTATATGCAATTTGGAAGTATACATCAAGTAAAGCCGGAACACACCAGGAGTATCCATAATGGCTCAAGCTAGTAGCGAACAAAAACAACGGGTACGCATTCGCTTAAAGGCGTACGATCACAAGGTCATCGACCAGGCAGCCAAGCAAATTATCGAAACGGCACTGAGAACCGGGGCCACCTTAGCCGGACCAATTCCGCTGCCAACCAGAAAATCGACATTTACGGTAATAAAGAGTCCGCATGTCTACAAAAAAAGTCGCGAACAGTTTGAAATGCGAGTGCATAAACGGCTGATAGACGTTTTCGACCCAACACCGAAAACTATCGATAGTTTAATGAATCTTTCTCTACCTGCCGGCTGCGACGTCGAAATAAAAATGTAGTATTTGCCGTAATAAAGTCAACGTATTGACAGATAATTCTTTAGTTGCTAATCTATAACGGTATCTGTAGAAAGTACTTGGTGCGTGGTATAGGTCCGCTTGTAATGCTTACCATAAAGAGGAAACCATACCGCCGCCAAGAATTTTATTGTCAGATTTTCCAAAAACAATAACCCAGGAAATAAGGATCAGGACAAGCAAAGTGAAAGCCCTAATTACTAAAAAACTCGGTATGACCTCAATTATTATAGAAGACGGTACGTTAGTGCCAGTCACGTTGCTCGACGTCATCGGTAATTTTGTGGTGGGTAAAAGAACAGCTGATAAAGACGGCTATGAGGCAACGATTGTCGGTGCCGGGAAGGCAAAAAAGCCGAGTAAACCGCTACGGGGTATGATCAAGAATAACGACAACCATTACCCGGCGATTATTAAGGAATTTAAACTTAGTGAATCAGAAACAGAATTAAATGTCGGCGATAAATTAAGCGCCGACGTTTTTAGTGTCGGGGAATTAGTTTCAGTTAGCGGCACCTCCAAAGGTAAGGGATGGGCCGGTACTATCAAGCGACACAACTTTCACCGGGGCCGTAAAACTCACGGTGGAAGAAGCTACCGTCGGGTAGGATCGATCGGTTCAATGTATCCCCAGCATATTCTAAAAGGCAAGAAAATGTCTGGCAGAATGGGTCATGCAGCAGTAACCACACATAATCTAAAGATTGCTTTAGTCGATGCTCAAGCAGGCGTTATTGGCGTAGTCGGCGCCGTACCGGGCCCGAAACGCTCAACCGTACTTATCAAAGGCGTCAAATAATGGCTACGACTAAAGTCTCTACTGCCGTTAAACTTGACCAGACGATTTTCAATATCAAGACGATTAATCACGAATTGATCAGACTGGCCTATGAGGCTTATTTAGCCAACGGGCGAACTAACCTGGCTAAAACTCAGACAAGGGGCATGGTCAGCGGCAGTAATAAAAAACCATGGCAACAGAAAGGTACCGGACGGGCCAGAGTGGGATCTAAGCGCACACCGCTGTGGCGGGGCGGCGGAATTGTTTTTGGACCAACCGGCAACGAAAACTACAGTAAAAAGATTAATCAACAGGCGAAAAATACAGCCCTAAAGCATACCCTTAGCGCCTTAAATCAAAACGGCTTAATTAAAGTAATTGATGATTTTACGCTCGCAAAACCTAAGACCGCCGAACTGGTCAAACACTTGAACAAAGCCGGCTGCGAAGAACATGCATATACGCTACTAATTGACTCGAGCCCGTCTACGGATCTTATTCTGGCAGCGCGAAATCTACCGGACTTAAAACTAATCAGCGCCGATTACTTAAACGCCGCGAGCGTCCTGGACGCCGATTGTCTGGTTTTTACCAAAAGCGGTCTGACTAAACTAACCTCGCGATTAAGTCCTAAGACAATAACGGAAGTTAAAAAATGAGCAAGCTAACTCTCGTAATACCCAAGCTCAGTGAAAAAAGTTACGGCCAAAGCCAGAACCGGGTCTATACCGTGCTTGTCGATACGGCCACCAACAAACAGACCGTAATTCGGGCGATTGAGGCCCAGTTTAACGTTGAAGTCAAGTCGGTTAACATTGCCAACATTGCCGGCAAGGCTAAGCGAACTATTTCGAAAAACGGCCGCCGGACGGCGAACGGACGCGATATAGACACTAAAAAAGCCTACGTCACATTAAAGGAAGGCTTTTCTTTGCCATTTTTTGAAGCAATCGAAGAAGAACAAAAGCAGTCGGATAAAATTCAAGATGAATTAGCTAAGAAGGCCGAGAAAGAGTCGGCCAAACAAGACAAGCCTAAGAGTAGAAGACTCGGAAGAAATAAGTCCGTAACACCGGCCGATAAAGACAAGAAAGAAAAGAAGGCGGCCTAATATGCAAGCAGTTAAGCAGTACAAGCCGACCACTAACGGACGCCGTGGAATGATGAGTCAAGACAACTCAGCAATTACAACGGACAAACCGCAAAAAAACCTGTTGGGCAGCACCAAACGCTCGCACGGCCGAAACAATCAAGGTAGAATTACCACGCGCCACAAAGGCGGCGGCAGTCGCAGACTGTACCGTAAAATAAGCTACTCTTTACCTGAAGGTTTTAGCGGCGTCGTCCGGCACATTGAATATGACCCGAACCGTAGCGCCAGAATCGCCCGTATTCAATCTGACAGCGGAGAGTTCTACTATATTTTGGCAACTCAGGGGATGGAACCTAACCATAGGGTAAGTAGCGGCCAGGATGCGCCAATCGAAAAAGGTAACCGACTGCAACTTAAAAACATTCCCATCGGCAGTGTCATTCACGCTGTTGAAATTAAAAGAGGCAGAGGAGCCCAGCTGGTGCGCAGCGCCGGAGCTTCAGCCCAACTTGTTGCCAGGGACGAGATTAGTGCCCAAGTTAAGCTTCCCAGCGGAGAAGTCCGTATTGTTGATGTTGAGTGCACTGCCAGTATCGGTATCATCGGAAACGAACAGCATCAGAATGTTGCTATCGGCAAAGCTGGACGCAACAGACACAAAGGAATCAGGCCTACGGTCAGAGGAGTAGTTATGAATGCTGTTGATCACCCGCACGGTGGTGGTGACGGTGGCCGGCACCGGATGGCCAAAGCTCCTCGAACTCCGTGGGGTCAAAAGACCCTGGGATATAAGACCAGGCATAATAAAGCAACGGAAAAATACATTGCTAGAAGCCGTCACGCAGGGAAGAGAAAGTAGCCAAACTATGAATGTAGCAATAAGTATAAACTCAAAGGATACCAAGTAATGAGTCGATCACTAAAAAAAGGTCCTTTTATAGATTTCAAACTGGCCAAGAAAATTAATGCGCTGGGTAGTGAAGATCGTACCATTATTAAAACCTGGGCACGGGCCAGCACCATATCGCCGGATTTTGTCGGTCGGACTATCGCCGTGCATAACGGTAAGGTCCATGTACCGGTATTTATTACTGAAAATATGGTCGGTCATAAACTGGGCGAGTTCTCGCCAACACGAAAATTCCGCTCACATGGCGGTAAACTGGCAAAGGCGATCAAGGAGTAGATTATGCCCGTACAAGCTATAGCTAAAGGAGTAAGACTCAGCCCACGCAAAGTCGCCGTGGTGGCTGCTCTGGTTCGAAACCGGACAGTTGACGACGCAATAACGATACTTCAGCACACCGAACGACGCAGCGCCTTGGTGGTTAGCAAGGTGATTAAAAGCGCACGGGCTAATGCTGACTACAATCATAATTACAAGCCCGCATCCCTTCGAATTATTGAGATTAGCGTTACGCCCGGACCGAGACTCAAGCGATACCGTCCGGCTGCCCGCGGCAGAGCATTGCCGTATATGAAAAAGAGTTCGCATATAAAAGTCGTAGTGGAAGGCGAAAAACGGCAGGCTAAACCTGCCAAAACGGCGCCAGCTAAGATCAAGACAGATGATAAGCCTAAGGAGATTAAGTAATGGGCCAGAAAGTTAATCCTATCAGTATGCGGCTCCAGGTGAATAAAGACTGGAGCAGTCGTTGGTTTTCCGACAAACGGACTTATGCAAATTACCTAAACGACGATTTGAAACTCCGCAGACTAATTCAGACCAAACTAGGCAGTCGGGCAGCGATAAACCGCGTGGAAATCAACCGGACGCCAAACCTGGTTAGCGTAACTATTCATACGGCTAAACCAGGAGTCGTGATCGGACACGGCGGTACCGGTACCAAGGAACTGATCGAAGCCGCTGAAAAAATTTACAAAATGCAGACCAAAGTTAATATTGATGAAGTAAAAAAGGCCGATCTGTACGCCAAACTAGTAGCGGAAAATATTGCACACCAACTAGAACGACGGATGAGTTTCCGCCGGGCAATTAAATCAGCCAGCGCCGCTACGATGCGCGTGGGCGCCAAGGGTATCAGAATTGAAGTGTCTGGCCGGTTAAACGGCTCGGATATGAGCCGACGCGAGAAAGAAGTTGCCGGATCGGTGCCACTACACACGCTTCGCGCCGACGTTGATTATGCTTACGTACCGGCTCGGACTGCCGCTGGTATTATCGGCGTTAAGGTCTGGATCTACAAAGGCGAGGTAATCTAGCTATGTTAATGCCATCACGCACCAAATTTCGCAAAGTTCGCAAGGGGCGAATTCGTGGTGTCGCGACTGCCGGCAGCCATATTGCTTACGGAGACTACGCACTGCAAGCCCAAGGACATATGCGTATTTCTTCACGCCAGATCGAGGCTTCACGGCAAGCAATGACCAGATACATTAAGCGCGGCGGTAAGATTTGGATTAGAATATTTCCGCACACTCCTGTAACCCGCAAACCGCAAGACGTAAAAATGGGTAGCGGCAAGGGAAACCCTGAGTTTTTTGTAGCTAAAGTAAAGCCCGGGACTGTACTGTTTGAAATGCAAGGTGTCAGCGAAGAGACCGCTAGGGAAGCAATGAGGCTGGCAGCCAATAAACTGCCGGTTAAAACTAAGTTTATCATCCGGGAGGAGGCTTAAACTTATGAAGATCACTGACATTCGTAAATTATCCACCAGTGAACTGACCAAGCAAAGCTCTCAGTTAAGAGAAGAAATCGTCGAACTTAGACGAAGCAATTCATTGGGTGAGTCGCAAAACGTCCGATTAGTCAGACATAAGCGCAAAGATTTAGCTAGAGTATTAACCGTCTTGGCTGAACATTTGTCAAAGGAGAGCATTTAAAATGGCAAAAACTATTACCGGTACTGTCAGTTCGATTCCCGGCAACAAGACGATAGTTGTTAAAGTCGAGCGGCGTAAAACACATCCGCTGTATCGTAAACAGTATAAGGAAACCTCTAAGTTTATGGCCCATGATGAAAAGAATCAGGCGAAAATAGGCGACAAGGTCGAGATCATCGGTTCCCGCCCAATCAGCGCCAGAAAGCGTTTCGTATTGCAAAAAGTCTTATCGAACGCCGAAATTAGCGGCGAGGCACTGGGAGTTATTTCGGTTAAAGAAGAGCGTAAAACCAGGAGCACAAAAAACAAGGATGAAAAGGAGACGGTTTCATGATTCAACAAGAAACTCGTCTAGCTGTAGCCGACAATAGCGGCGCTAAAGAGATTTTATGCATCCGGGTTTTGGGCGGTACCAGGCGTCGTTATGCGAAAGTCGGTGACGTTATCGTGGCGACGGTTAAAGATGCCAACCCTAACGGCACAGTCAAAAAGAAGAGCGTCGTCAAGGCTGTCATTGTCAGAACCAAGAATCCGATTAAGCGTAAGGACGGCTCAACGATCCGTTTCGACGACAACGCCGCCGTCTTAATTGCCGATGACAAAACACCGCGTTCTACCCGAATTTTTGGCCCGGTCCCGAGAGAATTGCGCGAACTTGGCTATAGTAAAATTATCAGCCTGGCGCCGGAGGTACTCTAAAATGAACAAGCTTTACAAGATCCGTCTAATTAAAGGCGATACCGTAGTTGTTCGCAGCGGTAAATATAAAGGGAAAACAGGTAAGGTTTTATCAGTGAGCCGAGTTAATAACACCGTGGTAGTCGAAGGCATCAACGTTGTTAAAAAACACCAGAAACCTAACAAGGAATACCCGCAAGGCGGCATTATCGACATTACCAAACCAATCGGAGTATCTAAAGTGGGCATCTACGAACCTACGGCTAAGAAAGCCAGCAGGATAGGTCTTAAGTCAACGCTCGATGGTAAAAAAACGCGAATTTATAAGTTAACCAACAAGGAGGTAAGCTAAGATGGCGACAACAACAGCAACCGGCAAAAAACCTGCTGCCTACCTGCCGAGATTGGCTGTCTTATACCGTGACCAGATCGAGGCAGAATTGCAAAGCGAGTTGTCATTGAAAAACATTCATCAAGTTCCAAAGCTCGAGAAAATTATTGTCAACAGCGGCCTCGGTAAAGCCAAAGACGATAAAAAGTTAATGGATACGGCTACTAACACTCTACGCAAAATAACCGGGCAGGCACCCGTAGAAACAACAGCCAAGAACTCAATTGCCAGTTTTAAGCTGCGGGAAGGCAGCAAGATCGGACTGAAAGTGACGCTGCGAGGCGATATTATGTACGAGTTTTTAGACCGTTTAATTACCATTGTTTTACCGCGACTGCGAGACTTCCACGGCGTCAGCTTAAAAGCCTTTGACAAACAGGGTAATTACGCGCTAGGATTAACCGACCAATCGGTGTTTCCGGAACTGAGTTTTGAAGAAACTTCACCGGCCCACGGGCTGCAGATAATTTTTGTAATCAAGACGGGCGATCCGGCACATGCCAAAGCGCTACTCAGTAAGTTCGGTATGCCCTTCGCCAAGGAGAATAAGTAATGGCCAAAAGATCAATTATTGTTAGAGATGATAAAAGACGAAAGATGATTAACCACTACGCAGCTAAGCGCGCAGAGCTTAAGGAGCTCGGCGATTACGAAGGACTGGCTAAATTACCACGTAACAGCTCGAGGACCAGGCTGACAAACCGCTGCAGTGAAACCGGCCGGCCACGCGGATATATGCGCCAGTTCGGTTTAAGTCGAATCAGCTTTCGTGAACATGCCTCAAAAGGCGAAATTCCCGGCGTAACTAAGTCCAGCTGGTAGGCAAGAGAGGAACAAAGGCAGAATACTACATGAGACAACCATCAACCGATCCAATAGCCGACATGCTAACCCGCATTCGGAATGCAATTGCGATTAATAAATCACAGATCAATTTACCGCACTCCAATACCAAGGAAGCCGTGGCGAAAATTCTTAAAGATAGCGGCTTTATTATTGATCTAAAGACCGACGGTAAATCACCGGAAAAAGCCTTGATTTTGATCCTATCCGACGAAGGTAATAGCGCTAAAATCAGTGAAATCCAACGTATCAGCACTCCAGGACGCCGCCATTACGCCAAAGCATCGGACATTCCAGTAGTTAAGCAAGGCCGAGGTATCGTAATAATCTCAACTTCTAAAGGTATAATGAGCGGTGATACGGCGAGAGTAAACCGCATCGGCGGCGAACTAATTTGCAAGGTATATTAAGGTAAGAGATAGATAAATCACTATGAGTCGAGTAGGTAAATTACCAGTTATAATCCCATCAGGAGTCAATGTCAGCATTGATCCGGAGAGAAACGTCAGCGTCAGCGGCACCAAAGGAAGCTTATCGCAAAAACTGAGTGAGCGTATCAACGCCGAACTACAGGGCGACAAGCTGGTGCTCAGTCGCTTGAACGACGAGGACAAGTCTCGGGCTGATCACGGACTTATGCGTACCTTAATTTATAATATGGTTAAGGGTGTCAGTGAGGGATTCAGTAAGAAACTCGAGGTTATCGGCGTCGGATACCGGGTTCAGCTCCAGGGCGACAACAGCCTTAAACTTAACCTTGGTTACTCGCATGAGATAAATTACCCACTACCGGAAGGCATCAGCGCCAACGTGGAACAAAACATCATAACAATCTCCGGCATCGATAAGCAAAGAGTCGGCCAGGTTGCCAGTGAGATCCGCGCACTGAGAAAGCCGGAACCGTATAAAGGCAAGGGAATTAAATACGAGAACGAATATATCATCCGTAAAAGCGGTAAAAGCGGTAAGGAAAAATAAGCATGGACAGGCTAGCACATAGCAACGTTAAATCTTACGCCCGGGCAAAACGGGTGCGGGCAAAAATACATGGCTCCAAAGACCGACCAAGGCTAAGCGTCAAAATCTCTAATCACCATATAATCGCCCAGTTAATTGATGACGACGCTCAGCGAACGCTGGTTTACGTTTCTTCTGTTGGGAGCAACAGCCAGACAGGTTCTCTAAGCGAACTGGCCGATAAAATCGGTTCCGAGCTTGGCCTTAAAGCCAAAAAAGCTAAAATCACTTTCGTTGTTTTTGACCGGGGTAGCCGTTTGTATCATGGCCGAATTAAATTGCTGGCTGAAGCAGCTCGCAGGCAAGGATTGGAGTTTTAATATGGCTAGCGGCAAACCGCAAGAGATCTCAGAAGAGAAACAATTTGACGAGCGTACCCTACATATCGACCGGGTCGCCCGCGTCGTTCGTGGCGGCCGTAGATTCCGTTTTCGTGCTTTAGTAGTCGTCGGAGACCATAAGGGAAAAGTTGGAATCGGTATCGCTAAAGGAGCCGACGTAACTTCTGCAGTTAATAAAGCTAACGACGTTGCTAAAAAAAATATGATTAGTGTCGCTATGTATAAAGATACTTTGCCGCATGAAGTGGAAGCCAAAGTCGGCGGCGCATTTATTCTGATTAAACCAGCTAGCGCCGGTACCGGGTTAATAGCCGGAGGGGTCGTCAGAAGCATACTGGAAGTCGCCGGGATCAGTAATGCACTCAGTAAATCTTTGGGTTCGTCCAATAAGACCAATGTCGCCTACTCGACAATTGAGGCCCTAAACGCCCTAACGCCGGCCAAAAATTGGGTAACCTACAAAAACCGTAAGATAACTAAGTCCAAAGAAGTAAAGGCTTAAGTGATGAAATTCAATGATCTTAATGTCACTAAGTACTCCAAGAAACGCCGTCTTGGCCGGGGTATTGCTTCCGGCCACGGTAAGACCGCCGGACGCGGCACCAAGGGTCAAAAAGCCCGGGCCGGATCAACTAAACGACCCGGTTTTGCCGGAGGGCAAAATCCGTTGATGCAGCAATTACCAAAATTGCCCGGTTTTACGTCTTACAGGGTTAAAGCTGAAGTCGTTTCAACCGATCAGCTAAATAGTGTCAGCGCCGGCAAGGTTGATGCCTTCAAATTAGCCGAGCTAGGACTGATTAGCAGCCCTTACGTCAGATTTAAATTGCTCTACAATGGAGATATCAGTAAAAAGCTAACCGTTTCAATTGAGTCGGCTTCGGTGAAAGCAGTTGAGGCAATCGAAAAGGCCGGCGGCAGTTTTAGTAAAAGTCCACGGCCGGCTCGCGTGTCTACTAAAACCGACGCGACCAAAAAAGCTAACGATTAGCGTTGATTTAACGCTGAACTTTATCATAATATTGTAGAGTCCATATATCGGCTGGGATTTAATGAATTAACTCAGCTTTAGAGAAAAATACAGCATTAAGGGGTGATAGTTTAGTCAATGAACTGGAAAATTATCTGGCAGTCGCTAAACCACAAGGATATGCGCAAGCGTATTCTGGCGGTTCTGGGAATTATTGTTGTCTTTAGAATTCTGGCTATCGTCCCGGTACCGCTTGGTAACAGTAGCAATCTACACCAGGTACTTTCCAACTTATTTACCTCAAAAAACGCACCGCAACTCCTTGGCTTTTTAAACGCCCTGTCCGGAGGAGCGTTAGCTAACTTTTCGATTATGCTGGCCGGCTTGGGTCCGTATATCAACGCCTCGATCATAATGCAGTTGCTGACAAAGGCGATACCGAAACTGGAAGCGCTGCATAACGAAGGTGAGTTTGGTCAAAAAAAGATCAATCAGTACACCCGTATTCTGACACTGCCGCTGGCCATTGTTCAATCAATTGGTTCGATTTTCCTACTAAGAACGGCCGCTCAAAGCCTGGGCGGCAATATCTCCACTAACGCCTCAGCAATGGAGTGGGTTATCACTGTAGCTGCCATGACCGGCGGATCGATGCTGCTGATGTGGTTGGGCGAACTAGTCACCGAACAAAGTATCGGCAACGGCATATCCCTGATTATTACCGTCGGTATCGTCAGTCGGCTACCTTCAACCATTTACCAATTGGTCAATTCAGCGCTTGGCACCAAAGACCGCTGGAGAATCTTTAACCATGTTATACCGATGGATAAAAAAGCCTTTATCTATTTGATGAGCATCATCTTTATTACCGTGTTCTTAACCTGGATAGTTGTCAAATTGAATGAAGCCGCCCGTAATTTAACGGTTAATTATGCCAAACGGGTGCAGGGGAACCGGGCATACGGCGGCGTTACGACAACTCTGCCGGTCAAACTAATAACCGCCGGAGTTGTGCCGATAATTTTTGCCGTGGCGTTTTTGTCAGTTCCGAGTTTCGCCGGCGAATTGATGCGCGGGGCAAAGAACAATACTATTGCCGGAATCGGCAATAACTTATACACCTGGTTCCAGCCACCATCCTCGACAACCTTCAGCACCTTGCATTGGCAAGCCTATATTTACCCGGTGACTTATTTCTTATTAGTTTTTGTTTTTACCTTCTTCTACACCTCGATAACTTTCAACTCCAAAGAAATCGCTGAGAACCTGCAGAAACAAGGCGGCTTCTTAGAGGGCGTCAGGAGCGGTAAGCAGACCGAAAAATATCTTTCACGAATAGTTAACCGTCTAACGCTATTCGGTGCCTTCAGCCTGGGCATTCTGGCTTTATTGCCGATCATTGGTCAAATATACATAAATCAGAACATTACCATTGGGGGCACATCGATTCTAATCTTAGTCAGCGTGTCCCTGCAGACCCTGAGAGCTGTCGAATCGAGAGCACTCATGATCACTTACGATCAGTACTCTCAACCCGATTTCTTCTATGAACCGGAGATTGCCGTAGAAGCGGCGACCGGCGCTAGACGGCTTAAATTTTTGCCGCCCGCAAAGCGTAAAAACAAACCAAAATCCTCTTAGAAATTGATAAATTGTCAAAGCATTGTTAATATATCTTCAGGTAATTAGCGGCCATAGACCAGCAGGAATACAGCCGTAAATAAATTAGTTGCAAAAAACTCTTTACAAGATCAGGACTTAATTGTTATAATTGCCCCCTAGTTATAGGTATGGTCGCCAATAAGGAAGTTATCGAGTTAAATGGTACTATTACCGAGACCCTTCCGGGTACTCAGTTTCGTGTCGAACTCGAAAACGGCCATCAGATTATAGCTCACGTCGCCGGTAAGATGCGCAAGCACTTTATACGCATCGTGCCAGGGGATAGCGTTACGGTCGAGTTGACCCCTTACGATCTAACTAAGGGCAGAATCACCTATCGCAAATCATAATTAACTAAGCAGAGTGTCATTTACGTCCGCTAGGAGGCGATGATCCGCATGAAAGTGCGTGCAAGTGTCAAAAAAATCAGTCCCGATGATATCATCGTCCGCCGCAAAGGACGCGTATATGTAATTAATAAGCGTAAGCCTAAGCATAAGCAGCGGCAGGGATAAGCGTAAGTCGATTATGGCAAGAATATCTGGCGTCACTATACCTAATGAGAAACAAGTCTGGGTGTCTTTGACATATGTTTACGGCATCGGACCGAAGTCCGCTTATGAGATATTAGCCTTAGCAAAAGTTGAACCGACAATCAGAACCAAAGATTTGACCGATGCAGAAGTTTCCCGCATCCAAGACGTTATTAGCGCTAGTTATACAGTAGAAGGTGAATTACAGCGAATTGTCAGTGCCAATATTAAACGGCTGAAGGACATTAAAAGTTACCGGGGCTCAAGACACAGCTTGAGTTTGCCTTCGAGAGGACAGCGTACTAAAACCAATGCCAGGACCCGCCGCGGTAAGAAAATGACCGTATCGGGTACAGCTAAGCGGGCATTATCTAAAACCTAGAGGTTAACTTATATATGGATGAAACTAAGCAAGTAGAAACAAACCAGCCCCAAGAGATTAAACCGGCAGAAAATGCCGCTCCTAAAAAGCGCAAGGTTAAGCGTAGCGTAGCTACCGGCCAGGTGCATATTCTCGCCACTTTTAATAACACCCTTGTCAGCTTTACGGATGCGGCTGGCTCCGTGCTGGTTTCCAGTTCAGCCGGCAGTTGCGGCTTTCGCGGATCAAAGAAGGGCACAGCCTACGCGTCACAAGTCGCTACCGAAAAAGCCGGCCAAATCGCCAAAGCGCAGTACGGCTTGAGTAAAGTTACCGTTTACGTCAAGGGTATTGGCCTTGGACGAGACGCGGCCATTCGGACAATCGGTACGCTGGATATTCAAATCGAAGCATTAGTTGACATTACCGGTATGCCGCATGGCGGCGTCAGGCCTCGGAAAGCCAGAAGGGTTTAATTAGGTATTAATTTATTATGGCAAGGGATCGACATTCAATAGTTAAAATGAGCCGGAGAGAAGGGTATGCTCTGCACCCGAAAGCTCACAAGGCATTGGTTAAAAGGCCAAATCCACCAGGACAGCAAGCTGCCGCCTCAGCCGGACGAATGGGCAAGAAAAGCCAGTACTCCGTTCAATTAAGGGAAAAACAAAAAGTTAAGCGTCTTTACGGTTTACTGGAAAGGCAATTCGCCAACTTAATGAAAGAAGCAAGCCGCCGCCAGGGGCAAGCCGGCGAAAGCTTACTTATGATGCTCGAACTAAGAGCAGACAACGCAGTATACCGCGCCGGTTTTGCCGCTTCCCGCCGGGCATCTCGGCAATTGATCACGCATGGTCATTTTCTGCTTAATGACACCCGAATAGATATCCCGTCAATTCAACTAAAACCCGGTGACAAATTGGTTGTTCGTGAACATAGCACTAAGACAGAGTACTTCAAGCGACTCGACGAAGTCAGTCCGGCACCAGCAACGATTCCGGCCTGGCTAAAGGTCAATCGCAAAAAAGGCGAAGTCGAAGTTACAGCTTTGCCAACCAGAGATGATGCGGAGCAAGATATTAATGAGCAACTAATAGTTGAGTACTACTCACGTTAATAGGAGGAAGAGTAAGACATGTCTAACACAATTCATACACCGGGGGTTGTCAACGTTGACGAGCATTCGCCAACTTCTTCGACATTTAGTATTGAACCGCTTCATAGCGGTTACGGAATGACCTTAGGTAACTCTTTGCGCCGGGTATTGCTATCAAGCATCTCCGGAGCGGTTATAACTGCCTTTAAGATCGAAGGCATAACTCACGAATTTACGACCATCAAAGGCGTAAAAGAGGATGTCGTCGACATTATTATGAACCTTAAGAGCATTAGATTCCGGGTTTACGGCGACGAACAGCAAAACCTACGTTTAACTAAGCAGGGCAGAGGCGTTGTCACCGCTAAAGACATCACCTTAAACGCCGACGTGGAAGTGGTTAATCCCGATCAAGTGATCGCCACGATCGACGACGAAAAGGGTAAACTGGTGATCGATATGGTCGTTGAGGTCGGACGAGGCTACCGCACGATTGAGGAAGGCACGATTTTAAAGCCAAGCGATATGATTGCTCTGGATGCTGTCTTTACTCCTGTACTCCGGGTCCGCTACAAGGTTGAAAACACCCGTGTAGGTCAAGTTACTGATCTGGATAAACTTATAATTACCGTAGACACTGATGGTTCAATCACACCGTCCGATGCTTTCGAAGAAGCGGCGGCTATTTTAGTTAATCAGTACACCGCGTTAGCTGGTAAGACTCGTATTGCCACCGCTCCAACGCCTGTTGAAGACGACAAAGACGGTACTATTAGCGATGACGACATTATCGGTGAAGAGCTGGCGGCCCTAAATACTTCTATCGAAGATTTAAACCTGTCAGCCCGAACGACCAACGCATTGATCAATAACGACATCCATACCATTAAAGACCTGTTCAGCTTGAACGACGCCGAACTAAAAGAGCTTAAGGGCTTTGGCAGCAAAGCACTAGATGAAGTTAAAGACAAAATGTCAGAATTAGAACTGTAGTATAAGGCTAATATGTATATTTTAGGAAAGAATAACTAATGCATCGACACGGATACCAAGGACGTAAATTACACCGGGAAACCGATCAACGCCAAGCGCTAATTAAAGGCCTGGCGGAGCAGCTGATTATCCATGGTAAGATTGAAACTACCCTGGAAAAAGCCAAGGAAGTCCAACCTTATCTCGAGAAGCTGATAACCAAAGCTAAAACCGGCAGCTTACATGGGCGGCGACAGATTATCGCTAAACTTAACACGATTGCCAGCGCCAACCGTTTAGTCGACGAGATTGCCCCGCAACTGAGTAATCGCTCAAGTGGTTACCTGAGAATCGTTAAGAGCCGGGCCAGACGAGGAGATAATGCGCAACTGGCTGTCATTTCGTTTGTGGATGAACTAACCAATGAACCCGCGCCGGCGCCAGCAATCAGCCCCGCTCCGGTTTCAGAAAATCCGCCAGTGGAACAAAAGAATACAGAAGCTAAGACGCCCAGCGCCAAAAAGAAGGTAGCTCATGAATAAAACCTATTCCCTTAAACCGAGTGAGGTCAAAAGACAGTGGCTGCTCATCGATGCCAGCGAGCTGACTCTGGGACGAATTTCCACGGTTGCCGCCAATTTACTGCTCGGCAAAACCAAGCCGTCATTCACCTCGCATATAGACGGAGGCGATTACGTGGTGATAGTTAATGCCGCTAAAATTAAAGTTACCGGCAATAAGCTACTTGCCAAGAAGTACTACCGCCACTCACAATACCCGGGAGGCTTGCATGAGCGAACCCTCGGCGAACAACTACAGTTAGACCCAAGTAAAGTGCTGATACACTCCATTAAAGGTATGCTGCCAGCTAACAAACTGCTGGACGACCGGCTCAAGCGCCTGAAGGTCTACGCAGACGAAAACCATAACCACAGTGCTCAGCAGCCAACAAAGATTGATCTAAAGAAAGGCAACGCGTAAATTATGGCTCAATCTAAGAAAGATAACTATTACTACGCACTAGGCCGGCGCAAAAGCTCGACCGCCAGAGTCCGCTTAACGACGGGCAAAGGTATTGTGACGATCAATGAAAAACCGGTTAATGAGTATTTTGACGACTCTAAATACCTGCTGAATAAGCTGAGTAAGCCTTTCGTAATAGTCGATCAGGTCAATAAATACGACGTTTCGGTAAAAGTTTCTGGCGGTGGAACAAACGGCCAAATCGAGGCGATCCGGCTCGGAATATCCAAAGCTTTGGCTGGATTTAACCCCGAACTTAAACAAACGTTAAAGCGGGCCGATTTACTGGGACGCGATCCTCGGGAAAAAGAACGAAAGAAGTTTGGCTTGAAATCCGCCAGAAAGCAACGCCAATTCACCAAACGTTAATCAGTTTGCATTGTTGGTATACTATAAGCTATGACTAAGCCAGTCATTTTAACCGGTATCAGATCTAACTCCGATTTAACTCTAGGCAATTATTTAGGTGCGATTTTGCCGCTAATTAAGTTACAGTCCAAACATTCCAAAGATTACCAAATCAATATGTTTGTCCCGGACTTGCACAGCTTTACTACCCCGATTGACCACAATAACCTGTACGGTAACACGATTAGTAACTTAAAGATTTTTACGGCGGCCGGTTTGGATATCCATAATACAGGCAGCCTCATATACCGGCAAAGTTTTGTTCCCGCCCATAGTGAGCTTACCTGGATTCTCGATTGCTTTGTCCATTTCGGCGAACTAAGCCGGATGATCCAATTTAAAGAAAAAAGCGCGTCTTTGTCCAGCGTCAGCGCCGGACTGTTTAATTACCCGGTATTAATGGCTGCGGATATACTGCTATACGACGCCAAGTACGTTCCTGTCGGCGAAGACCAGCGGCAACATCTGGAATTAAGCCGAGATATAGCGATCAGGTTTAACCATCAATTTAACCGCGATATTTTTGTCGTACCCGAACCATGGGACGAACAACTGAAATTTGCCGATTTAAGTTCCGGAGCCCGGATCAAAAGCCTCAAAAATCCAAAGATGAAGATGAGCAAAAGTATTAGCGATCCTACCGGTACAATCCTACTGAACGACGACCCGAAGACTGCTGCCAATAAAGTTCTCGGCGCAACTACCGACTCTGTCGGCATAATTAACTTTGACTTAGTAAAACAGCCCGGAATTGCCAACCTGTTACAGATAATCGCTTTGCTAAGCGGTGAGCCGTTGAATTCTACTATCGCCAAATGGCAAGGACAGACCAGTTATCGTCAGTTAAAAGAAACTGCCGCCCAGCTGGTCGAGGCATTTTTAAGCGAGCTTCAAACCAAGATTCAAGCGGTCAGCGAGTCTGATTTATTAGCTAAGCTACAGGGAGACGAAATTGAGGTTAACAAGATCGCGAACACCAAACTTTATCAAGTACAGCAGCTAGTCGGATTAAGAAATTAAGTCGTAATGACCGATAAGCTTTTATCAGATCAGCCCGCGCAGCCAAAAAGTAACGTTACTAAAATCAAATTGGTCAGCAGCGATTCCGACCAGCCGGTGCGACTGGATATTTATTTGAACAGCCTGTTTACTAGCCTGAGCCGCAGTTATCTGGCTAAATTAATTGCGCAAGGGCAAATTAAGGTTAATCACCAGCTAAGTAAACCGGCTTACCGCTTAAAGAAGTCCGATAAAATCAGCTATAACGAAGCGGCAATCATGCCCAGCAAACCGGCTGCCGATTTTAAATTACCAATTATTTATGAGGACGATTTTTGTCTGGTCATCTTTAAACCCAGCGGCATTATCTCGCACGGCAAGAATCTTCGGCCGGGCTTTCAAGAAGGTTCTGTCGCCAGTTTTATACGCTCCAAACTAGCTGACGGTTTCAGTGGCGACCGAGCCGGAATCGTCCACCGGCTGGACCGAGGCACTTCCGGCATAATGATTGCTGCCAAAACTTTTGAAGCCCAGACATATCTTCAACGACAGTTCGCCAAACGGCAGGTTCATAAAACCTATCTAGCGATCGTCTGCGGAACAATGGAACAACAAGAGGCTTTAATTAATTTGCCGATTGAAAGAAACCCGAAAACTCCAGCTACTTTTCGTGTCGGCGTGAACGGCAAACCGGCGCAAACCAAATATCAGGTAATTGGTTTCAATCAACGCTACAGCGGCCTTAAGCTAATGCCGATAACCGGACGAACACACCAGTTACGAGTACATCTTAAAGCACTTAAACACCCCATCGTCGGCGACACACTCTACGGTGGAATAGAGGCACCCAGACTGATGCTGCATGCCTACTCCTTATCTGTCATCCTACCGGATATCGGCAGAGTCGAGTTTAAAGCGGATAATAACTATATACCTAAGGAATTTAACGATTATTTGAAACTTAACTGGGATAGTAGCACCCAATAAAATGAATGACCCCGATTTGCTGATTAACAGGGAAACTAGATCACAGCTAAAAGCTTTCATTAATCATCCCGGAAACTCTTTGTTAATCCAGGGACCGATCGGCAGCGGCAGAGATACGATCATTAGCTATTGTCTGGCGAATATGCTTAATGTGCCGATAGCTGCACTCGATACTTATCCGTACATAATGAATATAGATCCCGATGAAAAAGGCACAATTGGCATCGATCAGATCCGCAGTTTATATAAGTTTTTAAACTTAAAACTTCCCGTAGTTGATCAAAAGCTAATTAAAATCGTCATAATTAAAGACTCGGAAGCGATGACCATTGCGGCGCAAAACGCCCTTCTAAAGAACCTTGAGGAACCACCAAGATTATGTTTGTTCATCTTAACCGTGACAAATATACGCAAGCTGTTACCGACGGTACTTTCCCGGACGAAGATTATTTCTATAGCAAAACCCGCTAAAGACGAGCTTAAAATACTGCTGGCAAAAAAAGGCGCAAGCCCTGAACTAATTAAGCAAATACTTAGTCTAAGCGGCGGCTGGCCCGGACTGGCCGTAAACCTACTTAGTGAAGGGCAAGATAATCGTTTATTGCTAGCCGCAGGCGAGGCCAGGAAAATATTAAGTTTGAGCCTGTATGAACGGCTGGCCTTGGTCAACAGTCTAGTAAAACAGCCCGAACTAACTGCGGATATCTTTCAGGTGATCGCCAAAATGGCTGAAATTGGCATACAAACCGCGAAACAACCTAACGCCGCCGATAAGTGGCAGAGAATACTTAGCAATTGCCTGGACGCCGAAGACCGCCTGCGTCAAAAAGCGAACCTGAAACTTAATCTCTTTGTGTTTATGCTCAAAATATAGTGATTTTCGTGTATAATATACATTCTAAGCAATGTACGAATTATTAATTGTCGTCGCTTTCGCCGCTTTAGCTTACCATAATCTGGTTATCCGGGATGATGAGTTCGCTAATACCTCCAGGACTATCGGTGATCGTATCGGTAAACTCTGGGATATAGCTCACCTAAGCATGCGGGAGAACCGCTTCTTACGGGCAGAAAAAGCACTGCTGACCATTCTGAAAATTGATGAAAAAAATGCCGCGGCCTACAACCGGTTGGGTATTTTATATGCAAAACAAAAAGAATACCGTGATGCAATCGATTGTTTTGAAATAGCTAGCTCCATTGAAGCCACGCCATCATCACTACATAACCTCGGGCTTATCTATTACGAAACCGAAAACTACGATAAGGCGGCAATTGCTTTTGAGCAGGCAATCAAGCTTGACCCTAATCTGGCAGCCAGACATGTAGCCTATGCCAAAGTACAGGAAAAACTAGGTAATCAGAAGATGATGCTGCACGAGCTGGAAACCGCGGTTGATCTGGAACCAAACAAAGAAACCTACGGATTACTACTTAAAGCTTACGAGAGTCACGATATGACCAAGGAAGCTGACTTGATCACTGATAAATTAGCAACTATGGCTAAACCGACGAACCGCACGCGACGAATGATTCGCCCGCCAAGACGAGTGGTAGTTTAGTTTTTCTTTTTATTTACGTTGTTCTTAACACTTTCGTTCCAGAAGTTTTTGTCATTCATAATTTCATCGACTACCGTTTGCAGCTGCTTGTTGGTCTTGCGTAAATTAAGCATATTAACTTTATTCAGTTTAGACTCGTTATTAGTTTTCTTAACGAGCACCTCTAATCCGGCAACGGTATGTTCCAGTGAGGCGGTGTCCCGGGTTAGGTCCCGGCTGCGCCAGGCCAGATAATAGATAAGCGACGAGGCAAGCAAAAACTCAAAAGTCCGCATTAAAGAATGAAGGGTGTAATTCCAACCACTTGAGTTTAAATAGTACAGGCAGGATGCTCCCAGCAAAATTGCCAAAAAGCCGGCATAATAATCGCCATACAGCGCGGCAAAGGTGGTTATGATAATAAATGGGGTAGCTATAAGCTCATGTTTCAAAAAGCTCACATTTGCTTCAATTAGAGTCAGTATGCCGCTGCTAAGAACAACAACAACCATATGCCAGATATGAAACTGTTTTCTAGTATCTTTATAAGGCATACTTTAGTTATATAAGGCTTAGCCAATAAAAACAACACCGGCCCACGAACGTGATCTTAACGATATTCGTTTTAATCAGTCCGCAAGCATCAGACTGAACGTAGCAACCGGCCGAGAGGGTCTTAACGAGTAACTAAATAGATTTGTCAGTATAGACATTTATGTGGTGCAGGGAGAGGGATTTGAACCCCCGTAGGCGCAAGGCCGTCTGATTTACAGTCAGATACGATTGACCGCTCCGTCATCCCTGCAGAGCACTTCTTTTGGAGCCACGAATGGGATTCGAACCCATGACCTCATCCTTACCATGGATGCGCTCTACCAGCTGAGCTATCGCGGCACGTTGTTATATTTCCGGTTCAATATAGCAAATTATATCTGTTTTTGCTACACTTTTAAATCGAGTACGCCGACATAGCTCAGTTGGTAGAGCAGCTGTTTTGTAAACAGCAGGTCGTGGGTTCGAGCCCCTCTGTCGGCTCCATTTACATATTAACATCTATCTGTTAGGATATAGATCTATGGCAAAAAAAGGCGACAAGCGTAAGATTATTGGTTTAGTTAGCGAAGAAAGCGGTGAGCGCATCTACTATACGACCAAGAATACGATGAACACACCCGATCGACTTAGTTTGAAAAAATACAGTCCGAAACTTCGCCGGACAGTCGTTTTTACTGAAACCAAGAAAAGCTTGGGCCGAAACGAAGCTCCCAAGCGTTAAGAATGATCGTCAGCAACCTCTTGTACTAAATCGGCGACAAACTCAATCAGTGGGGATAGCTCTAATCAAGCAAGCGCTTAAATAAGCGCTCGGCCTAGATATCGTAATAGTCAAGCAATGTATTAATCAGTTCGGCATGACTCCAGACCAGCGGAGCGACCCCTAATGGTTCACCGTTTTCCGGGTTAAACTGTTCACTAAGAACACCGCTGGGCAGCCGGCGCGCCAACGACCAGTCAAGATAACTCCTAGCTGATTCCTTATCTTTATTTCCAATCAGGTACTGAGCCAGCCAAAGCGTGCAGACCACCCAGGGGTTGCCAGCATATTTTGACTTGGTCCGAAAGTAGCTGTCGTTTTCATAGCGCACGACACCGCCGATCGGCACAACGTCAGCAATGCGCTTTTTGACCTGTTCGGCGGTGGCCAGAATCCGCGGGTCATCCAGCGGTAAGCCGGAATACATAAACGGGCCATATAAGGAAGAAATGTCTAGAACCTCGTCGTAAACCGGGTTTCCTTCGGTATCGAGTAAGAAGCCCTTGTTGAAATAACCGTTATTGTTATAGAGCTTGTCCAAATTTAAGCGGAGCGCATCAGCCGCCTGTTTCCAGGTGATTTCGTCGTCAGGATGGTTGGTTAGCCTAGCTAGCGCCACGGCCGTTTCCAGACCGGCTATAACGGTGCAGGCGGTATACGTTGAAGTTAAAAACTTTTCTTCCCATAAATCATAACTGGCGTGCGGTAATCCGGTACTGCGGTCAACGAAATGGCAGATAAAGTGCGCGCAAGGTGAAATATAACTGTCGTAGTAACTCTCGATGAAAGCTTCATCGCGACTGGCCCGGTAATATTCACCGATCATAAACAGCACGCTCGCCGTTTCGTCTTCTTGAATTGCCAGCTCTTTAGCCCGATTATGAATCAAAGGGTGCCAAGTGCTGCCAATCGACCGGTCCGGCTGGTATTTATGCATCATATAGCCGTCACGATGCATGGTATCCCGAGCAAAACTGAAAAAGTTCTTGGCCTCCTCAAACATTCCCAGTCTAATCATTGGCCAGACGGCATAAGCGCCGTCTCGCGGCCAGCAATAACAGTAATAATCTCGACCGTAGTTGAATATAGAGGAGTCGCCGCTAGCCAGAATCGAACCGCGGCTATCGCAATGGGCTTTAACGATTAACAGACTTTTACTTAGGGCTAACTGATGCTCCGGACTTAAGTGTGCGGTCTTAACGATCGCCGGCTCAATCCATGTCCTCCAATGATTTCGAACATTCACCAGTCGCTCGCTGATATCGTAGTGTTTCAGATAAGTATGGGCAACCTGGGCATCGGTTTGGCTGTCAGCGGCAACCACCCAATAATCAACACCGTAACTGGAGTCCGCGTCAAGCTTTCTGGCGAACCGGATAACACTATCCACGCCGCCATGTTCGACTGGGTTATTGGACAACTCTCCGTCTTCCGCATCCTTAAAGGTACCATCCTTTCCTTCGACTCCGTAGCTACCCACTGCGTACTGGTCATAATCGCCACCGTCAGCGAACTTTCCGGCAATTAACAGGCAACACCGTCCCTTGTAATCCAGTAAATAGTGGTCATCGGGGACATATAGTGCGGTGTCGGCGCGTCCGGAGCGGGAAATCTCAAATACCTGGTGCATAAACAACCGGATATCTTTAGTCTCGCTTCCATCGTTATGTACGACAATCCGCCGCACCAGCGCGTTGTACTCGATATCTACGAAATCGATCAAACTCAGTGTTATACCCAGCTGTTCCGACTTCATCGCGATTTTGCTCACCAATGCTTGATCTTCAAAATCTACGGAGATAGTCCAACTGCCGTCATCAACCCAGCTGAATCGCCCGTCCACCCACAAGCCGATCTTGTGCTGCGAGCTCCTGGCGTTAGTTAAGTTATCCAGCCCCACGTAAGGGTAATAAAAATCATGAACCAGACCGAATTCATCCAGTCCGACAAATAGTTGGTTATTACTGAGTACAACCGGTCGTCCCACTCTTATCCCACCCCTCTTTAAAGTTTTACAAACTAATGCCCTTATCAATCATCCTGGAGCGCAAGTCATGATAAGCATTCATGAAATTAATATAAGCATCGTAAGGTGATTCATAAGGACTGAAATAAGCGTGGATATCACCGTCATTAAACCATTTGACGCACATATAGTAAAAATGGTCAGAAGTCTGCAGTTTACGCCAGTCGTTAATCAAATCCCAATCATTAAGCTCGAGCAACGGCTGTTCGAGTCTATATAAGGCTTCTATAGATTCACGCTGCATAGAATTACCGACCCAGGCACTTAAGTCTCTTTCAGTATCCGCCCAGGTTAGCGTATTCACAACGTCAACTTCGCCGACGGCTTCGATCTGGTCAGCGGCGGCCGATACGGTTTTGAAATCATGCCCCTCCGTCTTAAGCCACTCCTTTGGCAATGTTTCCAGAAAATCCAGCACTCCCGACTCGCTCCATTGGTGTTCACCGAAAGTCTCGTAATCCATAAACAGATCGAAATTGGTCGCATTGCCGTCTTCGCTCAACCAGTGGGCGAATTTATCGGCCGTTAGCGGCCATTCGCTCCAGCTGTGATCGCCGAAGCGAAAGGCGATATCGTCACTAAGGTGATAATTTTTCAGCAGTAGTTTAATATTTTCCGTGCCGGCAGGGCGGTAAACGTAGTTAGGACTGCGCCAGCCAAGCAGTGGATCCCAACCTTCAGCCAAAATTGCCTTGTAGCCGGCTTGCTCCGCCCAAGCTGCCACGTCATTGTTGTAGGCGAGTTCGGTGTTACGAAAAACCCTCGTTTCGCTTTTGTTAAACAGTCGCTCGATAATCTCCTTATGCATATTTACCTGGGTCTGGAATTCGGTAGGTGAGTAGAAAAACGATAGGCTGTGATGATAAGTTTCGCCAATCAATTCAACCCGGCCGGTATCGACTAATTTCTTAAACGAATCGAGAACATCCGGCGCCCAAGCCTCCAGTTGCTCCAGTAGCACACCGGACATCGACAAGCTTAAACAAAACTCAGGATATTTATGCAACAGTCGAAGCAACTTTTCGTTGGTCGGCAAGTAACTCTTGTCGGCTACCTTCAAAAGAATCCGCTTGTTGTTTTCCTTAGAATCCCAGTTACAGTCAAAATAATCATGGTTGATACCAACGTCAAAGATAGAGTAGTGTCTGATCCGGTATGGCTGATGTACATGAAGGTACAAAACAATCGACTTCATGCGTACACCTCGTTAACCTGCCGCCCATAGAGATTCCTGATCTTACCGGCCGACTTTTCCCAGCTGATATCGCTTAACTCAGCGGTCAACTGCTCTTTCATGACCTCACTTAATGCCTGCAATCTCAAAAAGCTGACCATCTTATTAGCCATTTCGTTAATATCCCAGAAATCAACTTTTAGACAATTATGCAAAACCTCGCTCACCCCGGCCTGCTTGCTAATCATTGACGGAACGCCGTAATATCCGGCCTCCAAAGGGGTCAGACCAAAAGGCTCAGAAACACTTGGCATTATAAACAAATCAGCAGCAGCAAACGAATCACGCCACTGTTTGCCGCGCTGGAATCCGGCAAAAATAACATTAGAGCCAATACCCAGATCAGCCGACAAAGCGATCAATTCATGGTATTGTTCACCGCTACCAACAAGCAAAAATACTGTTTTCGGCATCCGTTGAACAACTTCCCGGGCGGCATAAAGCAGATTCGTCAGTCCTTTTTGAATGGTCAGCCGGCCAACACTGGAAACCACCTGGTAGCCCTGTGATTTCAACTGCATTAAGTAGCGATAAGAATTGTTATTATCCAGCGGCAGCAGTTGGTTCGGGTCAATACTGTTATGCACGACTTCAATTTTATCCGCCGGAATTGAATAATCCCTGATGATTGCTTTCTTGGTGTGCTCACTGACGGCGATAATCATGTCGGCCATCCACAGCGAAGTTTCTTCAATCTCCCGGACTAACGGATTGCCGTAACGGCCACCAGCGCGGTCCGATTCAACGGAATGCACGTGTAAGACGATCGGGCAGTTTTTCATTTCTTTGATCTTTAAAGCGGCCCGGAAAGTTAGCCAGTCATGAGCATGAACAATATCGAAGCTCATAGTCTTAGCCATGTCGGCCACCGTTTTTTCGTATATCCTTACCTGGGAATAAATGTCTTTCCACTCTTCATGCCCGTCATGAAAGATAAATTTATAACTGTCATATGCCGTGCCGGCCTGTTGAATCTCTACAACCCCAACCGGGCGAGCGGCATGCACCTTCATAAAGTTAATATTGTGCTCCGCCTGGTAAGGAAGAATAAAATCTAGATCGATATCTGAATTTTTAGAGAGTGATTCACAGAGTTGGTAGCAAGCGACCCCTAATCCACCACTATTATGCGGCGGCAATTCCCAACCGAGCATCAACACTTTCATTTACAGATGGTTTTTCTTTCGTTTATTTTAGCTCTTCCTCATTTTAAAAAATAAATGCAATAAGCACAACCTTTTTTTATCTGATGTGGATAAAATCGCTAATTATATAAACCAAAAACGAATTTTCGGTCCGGTTTATCGCTTTTTTTGATGTTCTTCGGTCAAGTTTTATGCCAAAAACCAAGTTACTGAATCTTTTTTTTAAGTTATTACCATTACAGATGTCAATGTTCAGTTAATAATAACCCGGACGAGGAGGAATGGAAAAATAAACTAGGACTGGTTTACCGACTCGTCCAAACCTAGACCGCTACAATGTTTAACTTAATTAAGCGACAGCGAATTGGATTTTTGCCATAGTGAAAAACCCGAATGATAAAAAAGAGCCCGAGCAAAGCCGGACTCTAATTGTTTTTCCAATCTTTCAATTTTTATTGCATGCAGGCAGCCCTAAACTCCAAATTATTCATAGAGTTACTGCCTTGTCTAGTCGACAGAATACTTCCTTCGTTTGAGCCTAGGACACTACTAGGTCCACCTATTGCATAGTATGACCTTGCCTGGCCAAAACATGCATTTGGGTTCGTCGTAGCATTTGTCGTCATTGCAAATGCCGGGGCGGCAAATCCGGCTACCAGCGCGGCGCCAACCCCCAATGAAACCGTTAGCTTCTTAATTCGGGATACGTTCTTTAAGTTACTTTTATGTTGCTCAAACTTCTTTCTCTGTTCATAAAGATTGTTGACTGTCATAACACTGCACCTCCTTATGTTGATACTTACTATTTTAACACTATAATAAATTTGTCAATAGGCAAAGGTGGTGAAAACAAAGCATAAACTTCTTGTTTCAATGAACTTAATTATAGGGGTAAGTTAATAAAAAGCCGTAGCGGTGATCGATAATAAATATTTCATAATTATTGGCAGGGGAGACAGGGATCGAACCTGCGACCACCGGTTTTGGAGACCGATACTCTACCAACTGAGCTACTCCCCTATATATCCTGAGCAATTTCTAATTATAGCAGCAGAAAGCAATAGTATATCCAAACGATAATATAAACTAAAAACGACCGGAATACACCGCCGGCAAAAGAATACGCGGCATCTGTTTTTGGCTTTTCAAATGCGTCAATATCTGCTATACCTAATGAACAATGTCTAAAGTCGTCCCGATCAAGCCTTTGTTAATAATGCTGTACGGTTACCCCGGATCAGGCAAAAGTTATGTCGCCCGTCAACTGACAAATCATCTCCAGGCGGCGCATATTCAAGGCGACCGTATCCGGAGCGAGCTGTTCAGTGAGCCGACCTACAATAAGCAGGAAAACAAAGTAGTCACCCAGTTAATGGACTACATGAGCGAGGAGTTCTTAAATGCCGGGATAAGTGTCATTTACGACACCAACTCCTTTCGCGCCTCCCAGCGACACAGTCTGAGAACTATGGCGCGAAAAGTCCATGCCCAATCGTTAGTCATCTGGTTGCAGATTGACCAGGAAACGGCTTTTTACCGCACCCAGAAGCGTGACCGTCGTAAACTTGACGATCGGTACGCATCCAGTATGGACCGCCCGATTTTTGACCAGCTTTGCAGTTACATGCAAAACCCGGATACCATAGAAGATTACGTAGTTGTCAGCGGCAAGCACGAGTTCAGCACTCAGTTAAACGCCATACTAAAAAAACTAAACGATTTAAGCGTGATCAGAATGGATGATTTAACCGGATCGGGCATCGCTAAACCAGAACTCATGAATTTGGTGCCCAATCCCGCGGCCGGACGGGTTGACTACAACCGCCGCCGCAACATTATGATCAGGTAACCAAAAACAAGATTAAATGGCCACCAAGACCTATGTAGTCGACGGTTTAGGCGAAATTAACGTCACTAAGCGCCATTCCGCTCGGCATTTAAGATTAAGTATTGATCAGAAGGGTCAGGTTAGGGTATCAATTCCGGAATGGATACCTTACCGGACCGGCTTAGAGTTCGCCGTTAGCAGAAAAGACTGGATTATTAAAAAACGGCCGGAAGTATTACTGCTCGAGCCAAACCAGCAAATCGGCCGGGCGCATCATTTAATCTTTACCGCTTCGGATTCAACGCTTACCGCCCCCAAAGCCCGCATTGTCGGCAATACGATTAGTGTCTGCTATGCGAAGTCCGCTACCTTCACTCATCCAGCCGTTCAGCAGGCCGCCCTCAAAGCCTCCATTAAGGCGCTCAGACTGCAGGCCGAAAGTTTACTGCCGAGACGGCTAAAACAGCTCTCTGAGACACACGGCTTAGCCTACGATTCAATCAGCATCAAACAATTAAGCCGGCGCTGGGGCAGTTGCGATCAGCAGCAGCGAATTGTGCTGAATCTATACTTAGTACAGCTGCCTTGGGAACTTATCGACTATGTCGTCATTCACGAATTGGCGCATACCCAATACCTTAACCACGGCCGGCTTTTTTGGGAAAAGGTCGAATCATTGCTGCCGGATGCCAAAAAGCTGAAAAAGCAACTAGCAACTTATCATCCGGGAATAATAAAACTTTAAATATAGCCGGAGATATTATTCTTAAGCTACAATGATATTTGTAATACAATATATCGCTTATGGATAAAAACAGGGTCAAAAGTTCCAGTTCGAAAACTATCGACAGTCTGGCGTACGGTCGTTTGACAAGTCTGATCAACAGCATGGCAGACGGCGTAATTGCCGTCGATAAAGATATAAAAGTTGTTATCTATAATGGGGCGGCAATGAACATTTTAGATGTCAACAATATCCGCCAGGGACAGAGCCTTAGCTCGCTGCTGAAGCCGATCGACAAAAATAACATTCCGGTCAATATATTTCAGATGGTCGAACAAACCACAATTCCGACTACCAACCGGGATATGCGCTTGGTTTACAAAGATGGTTCAATATCCAATTTGTATTTAAGTATCGCTCCGGTGCACTTAGGTTATGGTATTCACGGCCAAGAAGGTTATGTGTTGCTGCTAAGAGACATCACTACCGAAAAATCGCTGGAGGAAGAACGGGACGAATTTATTAGCGTCGTTTCGCATGAGCTAAGAACGCCGATCGCGATCGCCGAAGGCAATATTTCCAACGCCCAGTACATCGCCGCTAAAACCGGCAATATTTCGGAAATAATTCAAGCTCTCGACGAATCGCACAACCAGATACTTTACCTTTCGGATATGATAAACGATCTGTCGACGCTCAGCCGGGCTGAGCGGGGTAAACTGACGCTGGAAGTTGAGCAGATTAACGTCCATGATCTGGTCAGCGAACTGGCCAAGAATTATCAGCCGAATGCCGACAAAAAAAACCTGAAGATTAAAGTTGTCCTAGACCCCAATTTAGCCCTGCTCAGCTCGTCAAAGCTCTATGTCCGGGAAATGCTGCATAATTTCATTACCAACGCTATTAAGTACACAGATAAAGGCCACGTGCAAATCAGCGCCAAGCAGAAACCCGACGGAGTCGAATTTGCCATTACCGACACCGGCATTGGCATCAGTAAGGCCGATCAGGAACGGATATTTGACAAGTTCTTCCGATCAGAAGATTACCGGACACGGCAATCCAGCGGTACCGGGCTGGGGTTATACGTCACCATGAAACTCGCCCGGCTGACCCATGCGGAAATATCCTTTGTCAGCGAGCTCAACAACGGCTCAACATTCACGCTGTTCGTCCCTAATGTCAACGGTAATTTAGCATAAGACAACACCGCCCGGCCATAGCTAAACCGGCGCGTCAATTTTAGTATCTTTTTGGTGCATTACCGGCGGTGCCACACTCCGGCCCTTCCAGAGTACTTTGCCAAATTCATAGCGCCACATTGATAAATGCATCAAATAAAGATCGAGCCCGACCGCCACCGGCCAACTAATGATGCTGCCAGGCGAATACAACCGGTAGGTGATGCGGCTGACTAAGCCAAAATTTATCCCGTAAACGCCAAAAGCGGCTACGGCCAAAACAACCAGCCATAGATTGTGAGTCAGCAACCCGGCCACCGCCATCGGCAAAGTACCAAGCAGCAGAATCAGCTCGATAATAGAAAGCAGTGCTACCAACTCCGGTTGCCTGTGCAGCTGCGGATATCTTAAGCGGACTGCTGTTTCAATCTGGTCTGGGTAAGTTTTTTCGCTCTGTACCCCATCATACAAAAGAAAGCTATAGCCGTCGGATTTCACCGCCAAACGGGCAAAATAACTCTCGCAGACAACCCGATTGGAAATAGCGGCAAATCCACCCGATTGGCGTAAAAAAGCGGCGCTACTCAACCAGCAGGTGCTTAGAACCGGCGGCCGTTTAAAGGCCCGACGAGGCAAGCTTATTTCCCACATATAACGGAGTGGCTGAACCAGTGGCGGCAATATCCCGCTGGCTATATAATTTTTCGGTAACACCGAGATCATTGTTTTTTTCCGGGAAAGCAGCGCCGAGACCAGAAACCTTAATGATTCCGGGGTAAAACGGGTATCGGCACCACAAAACAAAATTAGCTCACCGTTGGCCGCATTAAGCAGTTGCTCGTAAGCCCAGTTTTTAGCCAGCCACCCCGACCTGATTGGCTGTCCGGCAATAAACTCGACTCCGTTATGCGCAAACGACTTAACAATCTCCGGCACCCGCCTAGACGAGGAGTTATCATCCAGTACCAGTATTTCCAGTTTCGGGTAATCACAGGCAATTAACGACTCCAGGCAGTTATACAAGCTATCGGACTCATTGCGCGCCGGAATAGCAACGCTCAGAGTCGGAGCCTGACTATCAAGCAGAGCGGTGTTCTGTTTGATCCGTTTCGTCGTTCTGGTTTGCCGCCAAGTGGACATGAGCAATATCAGAGAGACGGCAAGTGCCACTGCGGCCGTAACCGTCCAGCGAATCCGGTACAAATAAGCGGACTCACTGAGCAAAGACCCGGCTAGCACTATTAGTAACTGAAGCTCAATTAGTCTGATGGCGGTTTTACGACCGATGTTCTGCAAATAATCAATCCTTACCCGGCTAAAACCAAGTCGATAGATATTGAATAGCTGGTACAAATTAACAAACAATAAAGCGTCTACCCATAAACGGTTCGCATAGCTAACCAGCCAGCCACTGACCACTACCAAACCTAAAAACAACACCATTGCGGCAGTCCGCCGGACCGCTTCAAGGCGCTTTTTGAACGAGTAAACGATTGTCAGACAAAAGCCGATCACGAACAAGGCAACCAATAAATAGACAATCATAGCTTTATTAGTACATAGTGTAACAAATATTTGCTAAGTAGAACCGCTAAAAAACTGTTGCCAAAGAGGCGACGAATTGCTATTCTTGACAACAAAGGCCTACGATTAATATGATCATAGGCTTTATTTGTTTAAACAGGAAAGACGGGACTAGAAGCAATGGCCGACAAGCCGAAGCGTAAATTACGGGCACCAAAGACAATCCGGGAGCAGGCAACCAGCAACTCTGCGGCCAGCAAGAAACCGGTTAAACCCAAAATAAGAACAAAAATCAAGAAGGTACTGGCTTGGCCGTTTAGGACACTAGCAAAACCCTTCAGAGCACTTAATAAGAAGCTTGCCAGGTTTCGACTTTACCGCTTGCTAACCCGATTGGTGAAATTCCTTAGCAAGATTCTTTTAATTAACTACCTGATCGGTAGTTGGCAGGAACTGAAACTGGTTACCTGGCCCAGTCGCCGGGAAAGTTGGCGGCTAACGTTCGCCGTACTAATCTTCGCCATCGTCTTCGGAGCCTTAGTCGCTTCCTTGGACTTCGGACTTAACCATTTATTTAAAACGGTTATTCTAGGCACTCATAAATAAGCAGGAGAATATATAGCAAATGGCAGCAGCAACTACAACATCGACATCCAAGCGCTACGACACCAGTAAGCGTTGGTATGCGATCCATACCTATAGCGGTTACGAAGAAAAAGTCGCGGAAAGCATCCGTCAGCGGGCAGATAGTCTGGATATGAAGGATAAAATATTCGCAGTCTTAGTTCCCAAAGAAAAAATGATTGAAATTAAAAACGGTAAAAGAAGAGTTGTGGAAAAACGGATTTTTCAAGGCTACGTGCTGGTACAGATGAAACTCAGCGAAGATGCCTGGTACATAGTCCGCAACACGCCAAGCGTTACCGGTTTCGTTGGCAGCGGCACCGATCCTACGCCGATCGAACAAGACGAAATTGAAAAGATTCAAAAACGAATGGGACTTGAGCAGCCGAAGCATAAAATTGATTACAATATCGGTGACGTGGTTAACATTATCGACGGACCGTTTAAGGGATTTGACGGCAGCATCAACGAAATTGACGCCCAAAAAGGCAAGCTTAAAGTACTGGTCAATATGTTTGGACGGGAAACTCCAGTAGAGTTGGATAGTTTACAGGTTAAACGCGTCTAGCTACGACCGGAAGTTTGCTGGGTTCGGTATTTTGTGTCATAATCTCTTTGTGCAACCAGATATTGTCGAAGCCCACCGGGAAATGCATACGAACGGCTTTGAGATCATGAATTACGTCAACGGCGATGAAGCGGCAGCGGCGGGATTGAATATTACCCCGGCCGAATTGTCGACGTTAAGCGCAGAACAGTACGCCGATTATCGGCGCAACCTTATAAAAGCGATATACCCGCGGATTATCAGACACATCACAAATCGGGACAGCTCCGTCGTAATTATTGTGCTGGGCAGACAAGTATTCACCGGCGGGGAACTGAATCAATTAAACGAAGAGTACCTGAGTAAAAAATACGCTGTTATGGCCTTAATTTTAAAGGGCGTTGTGGACATCAACAGCCCTTACCTATAATTTTGCCCGTTTTATTGCGCAGTAGACAGTAATTTGCTAATATAGCTATCTGTTACGTACTCTTCCGGCAGATTGTCCGCTTCAAAACATATAACCGTCCGGAAATATTAAGTTAATCTGGAGAATACATTCTAATGGCAGAAAAAGCTATAAAAGCAAATTTAAAAATGAAAATCCGGGGTGGCCAGGCTAATCCGGCGCCGCCGGTAGGCAGCACCCTAGGACAATACGGCGTTAATATGATGGATTTTATTAATCCGTTTAACGAGCAAACCAAAGACCTGCAAGGCGCTGAGTTAACTGTGCATATTACTGTCTACGAAGACCGGACAATGAATTTCCGGGTAGTTGGCACGCCGACTGATGACCGCATCCGGGCCGCTCTGAAGATTGACAAAGGCTCAGGTCGGCCAAACAGCGAAAAGATCGGCAAAAAACTAACCCAAGCGGATCTGACTAAGATCGCCGAGGATAAAGCCAAGGATATGAATACCGAGGATATCGCTGCAATCAAAAAAATGGTGGCCGGTACAGCCCGGAGTATGGGCATAGAGGTCGAACAGTAGTATTAATTAATTTGTGGGAGGCCGTAAACTCAGGCCGCGTTGACCACGAAAGGACAAAATCTAGTCATGGCAGAAAAAAAATCTAAGCCAATAACCAAACCGGCAGCAAAAGCAAGCAACAAGCCTAAAAAGGAGATGTTAGCGGCCCCGGTAAGCACTGATACAAAAAATGATCCTGAGCCAACAACAACTACAGTGGCGACAGCGATCGCCAAAGCCGGTAAACGCAGTGCTAAATCACTGACTTTAGCCGAGGAAAAGCAGGCTAAAGAACAGCGCAAACAAGCCAAAGCCGGACAGCAAAGCGATGAAAAAACCCTAAAGCCGGCAATTATACCAGTTCGTTCCAAGCTGGAAAGACGGTCGAAAGCCTACCGTAGCGCCGCAGAAGGAATCGACCCCACAAAACGTTATAGTATCGAAGAAGCTTGCAGCCTGATCGGCAAAACCAACCCGGTTAAATTCGACGCGACGGTGGAATTACATGTGCGATTGAACGTTGACCCCAAACAGGCCGACCAAAACATTCGCGATAACGTTTTACTACCATCCGGAAGCGGCAAAAACATCAGGGTGGCAGCCTTTATTGGACCAGATCTGGTGAGCGAAGCTCAAACCGCCGGCGCCGACCTGGCCGGAGAAACCGAAGTTATTCAAGAACTGGAGGCCGGCAGCTTCAGCTTTGACGTGCTGATCAGTACGCCGTCACAGATGCCTAAACTGGGTAAATACGCCAGGACATTAGGCCCGCGAGGGTTAATGCCTAATCCGAAAAGTGGGACGGTAACCACCGACATCGTCAAGGCCATTAAAGAAGCTAAGGCCGGAAAAGTCGAATATCGGGTCGACAGCAGCGGTAATTTGCATTTAGGCATCGGTAAATCAAGTTTTACTCCAAGTCAGCTTAGTGCGAATTTACAGGCCGTCATTGCTAGCATTCAGGCTAACAAACCGGCAAGCGTCAAGGGTTCGTATATCTTAAGCGCCCACTTAACTACTTCTATGGGTCCTTCGATTAAGTTCGCGATTTAGCTTTCTGACTTTCATAGCCGAAACCAGGGCGTTAAGCATTTTACTAAAGCCTCGGACGCCACCGCGGTAAGCCAGATAACGATCAGCCCACTGCGGGTCGTATTTGTTTTTAAACCGGTGCAAGCCGCTAAACGAATAGAACCTATCACCGTTAACATAGGCAAACCGCAATACCGAGCCAATCATACTATTGTCTTTGGTATTCTCATCCAATCCGACTAACGGACACAGGCCCAGGTTAAACTTTTTTAATCCAGTGCTGTCTTTGAGCTTATATAACGTTTCCAGGAGTAAAAAGTCGTTAATGTTCGGTGGCGCATCTTTAGTGCCGCGTAGCATATCGTAAGTGGCCTCAGTTTGATTGAAGCTGGCAGAGGGGATTATATTCAAAAACGCCTGGATTGTCTGGGCGGCATCACGCACCAGAGCGATTTGGCATTGCTGCAAATAGCTTTCGTCAAAGTAACCCATCACGAAACCCCTCTCTACTCGCCCTGGTTTATCCAGCCATTCGTCGGATATGGCCCGCAACCGTTCAACCACTGCGCCGTGATGCGGCGGAGTTAATAGTTCCACGCTGTAATTATCCTTAATGAACCGGTTCCGGATATTACGAAAATATTTGTTTTTCGCGGTTACTTCAGTATACCGGGTGATATCTAAGACTGCCTCCTGGCCGATCAGCTGTAATTGGTAGCCCATGTCTTTATAGAATTCGGCGTATCGTGAATCGATATGGATTAGGGCCGGCTGCCAATCATTGGCCAGACAAAGATCATGAAAACGTAAAAACAGCTCTTTATAGGCGCTGCGTTTACCGACCGGATCCGCTAACACTAAAGCTATACCATGGCGAACCTGATAAGCCAGTCCGGCTTGCCGGTCAGACGAAAAAAAATAATGTTTGTCGAGGGGCCACAGCTTAAAGAAGTCTTCGCTAGGCGCTCCGTACTCTTTCATCAGTTGTCGCAACCGTTCACGATCAGCGCCCGTTTCAAAAAACCTGGCCCGCACCGGATTAAACAGGGAGATCGCTACGTAGATAATCGAGACGACGCTAATAAACGATAACGAATCCATAAACAGGCTGGCTCTTTTCGTATAGGGTTTTAGCGGCTGGTTGGTAGTTAAGTCAAACTGGTCAATTGTATGATGCAACGCACTGTTAAAACCAATTTCCCGGTGAAAATCCGTTTTATCCATCAGCATAAAACCGGCAATCCCATAGGCCATTGTGATCATAAGCGCAATCAGTGCTATTACCAGTGAATTAGTAAACACCTCCGAATCGCTTTTAACCATAAACTCATGGTGTTCAAGCAGTAAAATAGCCGTCACGACTACTGGCAAAATGACCAATCTGATTAGCACTAAAAAACCACCACCGCGCAAATAAAGACTATGCCCGAACAGCTCCTGGGTACCAATACCGAACATAAAAATAAAGGCTACGATGCTGACTATCAATGCGTTCCGCTTACGTCGAGCGAGCAGCATACTTAGATAAATAAAGCCAAGTCCCAGCAGCAGATGCACGTCAATCGTAAAGCTGCTCAATAACCTGAGCCGGTGCGTCATAAATTGTTCCAACAGGGTGCCGGCTATATCGTAAAGACCGTAGAGTGCGACCAATAAGCTTACGGCATTGACAGCAAAGTCATGTGCCGGATTTCGCCGTCGGTTAAGCCCAAACTTTAGATTTTTAGTCATTTTCGCTTTGATTAACATAAGTATTGTACCTAAATCTATAGTTTGTAAGTAGTAGTTTTTACATTTGCGCAAATTGCAAGTTATTGCTTAAAATATCTTAAGCAATGAGAGGGCCAATTGGCAGTTTTTAGCAACACCCAAATTAGACAGGCTATCGACCAGGGGCGTATTGTCTGCGCGCCGTTTAATCCGAAGCATGTAGCGCATGCCAGCCTTGATGTAACGCTAGGATATTATTATTACCGGATCGAGAAAACTAACGATCGAACCATTTATAACCCTTTTGATAAAGAAGATGTTGAGCGGTATTTTGACGGCCCTTATAAGGCTATGCCGCACGAAAAATGGTGCAAACTCAACGGCATACGGCCACTAAAAAACATCCCGCTCGATCATCCGGTAATCAGCCTTAAGCCGGGAGAGCGGATTTTAGCCCATACCCATGAATTTTTCGGCATCAAACCTCCGGGCGCCTGTGAGCTGAAGTCGCGTTCAAGCTGGGGACGAAACGGTATCGCCGTCTGTTTTGACGCCGGCTGGATCGACCCTGGCTACATCAACCGGTTAACCTTGGAGATTTTTAATCTGAACATCCGGGAAACAGTGCTACTGCCGGTAGGTGAGCGGATTGCCCAAGCGGTTTTTTTGGAAACCGGAGAAGTCGACGGCGATTACGGCCAGGGAAGGGATAGCGGCTTTAGTGGCAAATACCAAAACGGCACCGATCTTGAGACTCTAATTCAAACCTGGTCGCCAGATTTAATGTTACCCAAGGCATATAAGGATAGTCGGACGCTTCCGATACCGATTAGCGGTATGTCCTATGATTAAAGGTAAGTACATTGTCATCGAAGGTCCGGAGGGCGTAGGTAAAACCACCCAGATCCTCGAGCTCAGCAATCGACTGCAGGCCGCTAAATTACCCGTCAGAACTTTCCGCGAGCCCGACTCGCAAACGGACTTGACGGCCAGGGCAATCCGCACCATCACCCAAGATCCGCAATACCCAATGAATACAACCACCGAGGTACTGCTGTATAACGCCGCCCGGAGCCAGTCTCTGCAGATAATTAAAGACTCGGTTGAACACGGAGTTTTTTGTATTGCTGATCGTAACTACCTGACGAACCTGGCAATTCAGTATTATGGTCGCGGCGACATAGCCGACTACGAAACAATTAATCGGATTATTAAATTCGCCGTCGCCGGCGTCGAGCCGGATCTGACGATTGTCTTGGACGCTCCGGTGCCGCAACTGTTGGCCAGGCTGGAACAGCGGTCAAGCGGCGAGCGCTACGACAATTTCGACGCCGCCTTTTTAGAACGAGTCAGGGCCGGATACTTATGGGAGGCCAACCAGCGTAATTTTCCGGTAGTCTTTGCCGATGCCGACCCGCAGACTGTCAGTGAGCGGATCTGGAAGTATGTCACCGCTGTGCTAGCTATCCGCAATGAGTCAAAAACCATTGCCAGCGAAATTCAGTCCGTCGGCGAGATAATTCAGGCCGAGCCGCCGCTTTTGACTCCGCTAAGCACCGTCAACGAACCGCCGGTAACCGACCGTAGCAATCCTTCCGATACAAAACTGTTGGTTAAGCAACCGTCGGGAGGTTATAAGATTACTGCCGCCGGCCGGGAGTATCTGGATAACACCATCAGCGACTCGGAAGGCAACGTTTACGCCTTCAACAACTCGCTGCCGCCGTCGACTGTGGCCGCCGCCATGGCCAGACTTAGCCGCCGCGGTGACGATCTGCGCCTGACATTACTTGACGAATTCGCCACCGATCGGGGAAAAGACAATACCTTATTAAAACGCATTATTACCGCTTACGGCGACGATTCGGTTCAACAACTGACCGGCATTCATCTTGTGGTCGAGAACGCCTCGAACCTACTGACTAAGAAACTGGAGTGGGGCCGACTGGCG
>JAJZKN010000007.1 GCA_021850865.1 bacterium
ATAGATTCAGCGTCAACTAGCACTCTTCTTCTATACGCTAATACTTGTTGTTTGGTTAAATATTTCTTCATGCACATACCCATATTCTAAACAAAGTGAACTGTCGGAGGGATTGGGGCTTAGTATATAGAAACAGCGATGTAGTATTGAAAAAAATAGCTACATATTGTAATATATAAGTATGTTCGGGAGACAGCATACCAGTTTTTTTCTTATGTTCGGGCTAGTCATTGCCCTGCTTATTATTGTCTTAATATTCGTCTTCTCTTCACATAACAGCCAGACCATAAAATCGGCAACCCCCATCGCCGCTTATGCCAACAACCTGACTGCTCAAGCAGCGGTCTTAATCGATGGCCCGGAAGCAGCAGCATCCGAGCATAATCAAGTGCAAATCATTATTACCAACAGCAGCGCTACCCTGAACATCATTAGTGGCTATAATAGCCGGGTGACCAACACTAAGGTCTACGCAAATAATGAAGCGGCCTTCCATGTATTTTTGAGATCACTTGAGTATTCTCAGTTTGATGTTGGCCGGAATAGTCCCAATCTATCCCAAGCCAGCGGCTATTGCCCCTTAGGTGACCGTTATATTTTCACGTTTAATGTTAACGGTATTCAAAAAGAGAGGTACTGGATTACTAACTGTAACGGTGATCCGCATACATTCAATGGCAATTTGACCCTGACATTGCAACTATTTCAAAATCAAATACCCGGCTACCAGAACCTGGTCGCCAATTTAAACATATAAGTCTGCGGGGCTTTTTCGATTAGCTGATACGGAATCGAATATTTTTCTGAGTTGCCGCAGCACGTTTTAATGCCGGGCCGTTCATTCTTAAGTTTCCGATTAGAGCAGCGCTTCTACTGGAAATAACAATTTCTTTAGTGGTGATATTGACTCCGACTTCCTGGTTGTAATTTTGCTCAATATAGGCTTTGATTGCCCTGACTTCATTCGGCAGGGAATAGTCCTTGTCAGCGAGAATATCCGATAAAGAATCCATTAATCTACCTAGTATACTACCTATTATGCCCGAATTACCGGAAGTGGAAACTATTAAAAGGGGACTGGAAAAGCTTATTGTCAATCGGATGATTGAGTCGATAACTTCAGATAACCCCAAGAGTTTTCCGAACTTAAAGTCTGACGTTCGGTCTTTCGCCTGTTCATCTAAAGTACTGTTCGTCCGCCGCCGAGCAAAAGTACTGATTATCGGGCTGGACAGCGGTTACGGTTTGGTTATTCATCTGAAAATGACCGGACAACTGGTGTTTGCCAGCGGAAGCCAGCACTTCGGTGCCGGGCATCCATCGGCGTCGCTTATCAATTCGCTGCCGGATAAGTCCACCCGGGTAATAATCAAGTTTACCGACGGCAGTAATCTGTTCTTTAATGATCAGCGTAAATTTGGCTGGATGAAACTAGTTCCGCTGCCGGAGATTACTAATTTGAATTTTTTTGCTAATCTCGGACCGGAACCTTTAGAGGAATCGTTTAACTGGCAGCAACTGAAAAGACAAATGACCAAACGGCCGAACTCAGCAGTTAAACCGGTGCTTATGGATCAGTCAATAGTCGCCGGTATTGGCAACATTTACGCTGACGAAAGTTTGTGGGGGTCAAAAATAAATCCGGCGATTAGAGTTCGTCAACTGAGAGATAAGGATTACCGTAATCTAACTCGTTCAATTAAAGAAATTCTTGAGTTGAGTTTGCTAAGAGGCGGGTCGACCGACCGAAACTACGTTGACGCCGAGGGGCGGCGCGGCAACTATCTTGAGTTTGCCCGGGTTTTTCGAAGAGAAGGCCAGCCGTGCCTACGCTGCAGCAAGACGATAGTTAAAATACGTTTGTCCGGGAGAGGAACGCATTTTTGTCCTCATTGCCAACCGCTACCCGCTGAGTCCAAGAGGGTATAATTAAGCGAATGGGCTGTATTACGCTTACCGGAGACAATGATTATCTGATTGACAAGTTTGTTAAAGATAAGGTTAACAATTTTACCCGCAATCACGGCGATTTGGGTATTGAACGGTTGGATGCTGAAATCTTGCCTGCCGAGGAGGTGATACTTCGAACCGGCATCGGCTCGTTATTTGCCCAATATAAGCTGGTAGTTATCCGTAAGCTAGCGGCTAACAAGGAATTACTGGAGCACGTCGAAGAATTATTAACTGCCGGCGGCGAAGCGGCTGAACTACTCATCGTTGAGCCCAAGCTCGACCGGCGCAGCCGGGCATTCAAAATACTGAAAGATAAGACGGAATATAGGCAACTGGACGTACTGAACACCTCGCCGTTAATCAATTGGCTGATAGAAGAGGCTAAAGCTGCCGGCGGCGGCTTAAACCGAGACGACGCCAGGTATTTAATTGACCGGGTTGGGACCAATCAGCTACTTCTAGAAAACGAATTGAAAAAACTGGTATTGTTTGACGCAGGCATTAGCCGGAAATCAATTGACCTATTGGTTGAACCGAGTCCTCAGAGCACGGTGTTTGACTTGATCAATGCGGCGATCAACGGAAACCGGCAACGGGCAATAAAGATCTATAAAGAGCAGCGGTTTTTAAAAGTCGAGCCGCTACAGATTATCGGGATGATGACATGGCAACTGCATCTGGTGGCTGCTATTAAGAGTGCCAATAACAAGTCGGACTATGATATCGGCCGTGACCTTGGCGTTAACCCAAACGCGGTGGAACACTCCCGTCACATCGCTGCCCGGCTTAGTCAGTCTGAATTGACAGATAATGCAATACGACTATTAAAATTGGACGTATTGTTTAAAAGCAAAGCCGTGAGCGCCGATGATGCTTTGTTGGAGTATCTACTCAGCTTTTAGTCTTCTTCTGTGTTGGTTTTTTGACTATAGTCTTTTTTACTGTGCCCTTAGAAGCAACAGGCTTTTTATTCGTTTTTTTGGCTGCATCACTTAGGTTGACTTTTGAGTTTTTCGCTTGTGCGGCCGCCCGTGACTTTAACCTCGCGGCCTTATGTTTGCTGATCACGCCTTTTTTTAAAGCGATGTCGATTTTGCTTTGGGCAGTTTTGTGAGATGTGCTGGCCGGCTTGGCGTTGAATGCTTTCAGAGCCGTTTTGAGGTTTCGCTTGGTTTTGCTGTTTCTGGTGGCGGCCTTATTGGCTACCCGGACTCGTTTTTTGGCTGACTTAATAATTGGCATAAAATATTCTCTTAATTGTTCCTTATGGCATATTACTATACTAGAGGGGGTATTGGTTTGGCAACCGGATATCGACTTCTGTCAATGATTATGCTAGCATCATAATTAAGTAATACAAGACTAAAATAAACAATATGGACGATGCCAAAAGTCAGCTGATTCAAAAGCTCAAAACCGCCAACAATGTGCTGGTGACCGTCAGCACTAACCCTACGGTTGATCAATTGGCTGCCTGTATCGGCATAACCCTTTGGTTAAATAAGGCCAACAAGCACGCAACAGCGGTATTTAGCGGTGATATCCCGAATGCTCTAGAGTTTCTTCAGCCGGAAGCAACTTTGGAAAAAACAACCGACAGCCTCAGGGACTTTATTATTGCCTTAGATAAAAGCAAGGCCGATAAATTACGCACCAAAGTTGAAGACCGGGTGGTTAAAATTTTTATCACTCCTTACCGGACTAGTTTAAGCACTGACGACCTGGAGTTTAGCCAAGGCGACTTTAACGTCGATGCTATCGTTGCTTTAGGTGTAACCAATCAGGATGACCTGGATAAAGCCATTGTTGCTCACGGGCACATACTGCATTATGCGACTATTGCCACGGTTAACCTTACCCCAGAAGGTGGTCTAGGCTCGATTAACTGGCACGACCCGAGCGCCAGTAGTTTATCCGAACTTGGATATGAATTATGCAAGGAAATTGATGCCGATAAACTGGACCCGCAGATTGCTACGGCACTGTTGACTGGAGTAGTCGCTGAAACCAATCGCTTCAGCAACAACAAAACTACACCGCAAACGATGAGTATTGCCGCGGCGCTAATGAAAGCCGGCGCCAACCAGCAGCTAGTGGCCAATAAGCTCGATGAATCGATCCGCAGCGGCGAACTGAATGTTAACCGGCCGGCAGAAGCTAACGGTATCGATGGTAATCCCCAAGATGAGTCTTCGCCAAAGTCCGGAGCTCCAGAAGGAACTCTCGAAATACCTCACGAAGAAGAGAATAGTGAGGAAAATCTTGCTGAGCAAAACAATGCTCAAGCACCTGAGGGTGAAGCTGGCTTTCAGGCAGAGGCTTCTTCGCCGCCGGAGTCTCCTGATCCCGACGCTGCTGTAGCTAGCCAGGTTCAGCAGCTGATTACTGAACCGCCGGAATTTACTAGCGAGTTCACCGCCAATGCGGTGCCGGAGGACGAGATTAATGAGCCGCTTGCCAACCCGATGAGCCTGCCTCCGGTCGACGTCAGCCCGCACATAGAGGAGGTACCTTCGTCCGGTCCTCAGGTTCAACCACCATCCGGTCCGCCGGCAACGTCTGATAACTATGCTCCTCCAGGGGTCAGTGATGGCCAGACTTTAAGTGAGATTGAACAAGCTGTCGATAGCCCGCATCTGATAAAAGACTTAAGAGACAAAGTAGACAATGCGTTTAACCCTGCGGAGTTTGAAGTCTACGAGCATAACAAAGATGAAGATAATGACCCGAATGGTCCGCCTAAGGTACCGCCACCGATTGTGCCGCCGAGTTATCTTCCGCCCTCGCCACCGCAGATTCTATGAGCTTAAGGGCAGCTTAAATGGAAGAGGGTTATTTACTGATTGATAAACCGGCTGGCTGGACCAGTTTCGATGTGGTTGGTTACGTCAGAAAGCTGTTAAAGAAATCTTCGGGAGTACCGAACCGGCGCGCTATCAAAGTCGGGCACAGTGGTACACTTGATCCTTTTGCCACTGGTCTGTTAATAATTTTTGTCGGGAGAAGCTATACCTCAAAAGCTGCGACTTTTTTGCATATGGACAAGACGTACCGGGCGATAATGGAACTAGACAGTAGTAGCTCCAGCGGTGATCCCGAAGGTGAAATTAAATCCGATCTACCGCTCGGCGCTGTCGCTCACCCGCCGAAGTTACAGCAAATCAAGGACTCCCTGGATAAATTTATCGGGCAGTACGATCAAATACCTCCGGCGTACTCGGCGATCAAGGTTAACGGTCAAAGGGCATATAAACTGGCAAGAGAAGGCAAGCCGGTTGTTTTGGCTGCTCGTACGGTGAACGTTAAAAAGATCGAATTTATTAGCTATCAATATCCACAGATTGAATTCGAAACGACCGTTTCCGGCGGAACATATATACGGTCTTTAGTTGAGGATATTGCTCGGTCGATGAACCGGACGGCTTTTACACAACAGCTGAGACGTTTACGGATCGGAAATTATTCGGTTGAGGATGCCTTAACAATAGATGAGTTAAATGAACACACAATCACCGGAGCGCTTACCAAGACTTTGGAAGTAAATGACTGAGCTGAACAAAAAATTGATTGCAAAATCATAAAATATCTGCTAAATTAAGCATAAATGATTACTAGTGAGCAAAAGGCTGACACTGTTAAAAGTGTTCAGACCAACAAAAACGACACCGGCAGTACCAGTGTTCAGGTGGCTGTTTTAACTGAGCGGATTAAGTATTTGACTGAGCATTTACGTTCGAATCAGCATGATTTCATGGCTCGCCGTGGTTTGCTGCAGTTGGTTGGTCAACGCCGGCGCCTGCTACGCTATTTGGCCAAAAAAGATGCTAAAGGTTATTTGGAGTTGATTCAAAAGCTCGGCATCCGCCGCTAATGTGCTTAAACTTCTTCTTCTTGATTGTTCAAGAGGAAGTGCTTGTGCGCATTAATAACTATGAGGATCTGGAGACAGAGCCACAGATATATTGAGCAAACTAAATAATAAATCAGCACAAGAACGCCAATATATTTGCACCCTGTCTCTAGGCAAAGCTTATCTTAAGCCCGTAGGGAAAGGAATATTTTGGGAGACATTATAAACCCCTTTGGTAAACCGATTGTATCTGTAGAAACGGATTTTTTGGGCCGCAAATTAAGTTTAGAGGTTAACCGGGTAGGGTTCAGGTCGTCGTCATCGGTAATCGCCAGATATGGCGACACTGTTGTTCTGGGTACGGTAATGCTTAGCGACGGTCCCGTCGTTGGAATGGATTACTTTCCACTATCAATCGATTACGAAGAACGGTTTTACGCCGCCGGCAAGATCAGCGGCTCGAGATATGTCAAACGGGAAGGTCGCCCGAGCGACGAGGCCATATTGATCGGAAGATTGATCGACCGCCCGATTCGTCCGCTTTGGCCGAAGGGTTATCGTCATGAAGTTCAAGGGATAGCAACGGTTTTGTCAATGGACCCGTCGTTTAGACCGGACATGGTGGCAATGATAGCCATGAGTATGGCGTTTATGCTGAGTGGAGCGCCTTTTGATGGGCCGGTTGCTGGCCTAAGAGTAGGTATAGATGCTAAAGGCCAGCTGTCGGCATTTTTGGACAGTGAGCAACAGGATAAAGGTGGACTTGATCTGGTAGTGGCCGGTACAAGCGAAGGAGTAATGATGGTTGAAGCCGGCGCCAAGGAGGTCAGCGAAGACCTGATAACCGAGGCTATAAGTTATGCGCACCAGACAATGCAGCCGGTAATTAAACTGCAAAAAGAACTGGCAGTTAAATTTAAAATCGAAAAACAAGAATACGTACTGGTGTTGCCGGATGAAGACATTCAAAAGACCGTTGATCAATGGGTTGAGGGCAAACTTGGAGCCAACCTTCGGGCGCCGTATCCAGAGCGAAACCAACTGATTCAGTCACTGAAAGACGCGATGCACGAGGAGCTGAGTCAAAAGATCGAGGATTACGATCAGTATCGTCGTGAATACGATGAAGCCTTTACCCTTTCGGTACATAAAGACGTACGTGAGGGAATTATTAAAGACCAAGTCCGTCCTGATGGTCGTAAGTTGACAGAGGTCAGGCCATTAAGCAGTGAGGTTGGTTTTTTGCCGCGGGCGCATGGTTCAAGTCTGTTCACGAGGGGTGTAACTCAGGCGATGAATATAGTAACGCTGGCGCCGCTAAGCTATGCTCAAATGATCGACACTATGGAAACTAACGGCGAAAAGCGTTATATGCACCACTATAACGCCCCCGGATGGACGGTTGGCGAAGTCCGCCGGCTGGGCAGCCCGGGCCGCCGGGAGATCGGACATTCTTATTTGGCTGAGAGAGCGGTTATGCCAGTATTACCTGATGAGAAGGATTTTCCTTATGCGATCCGATCAGTGACTGAAATTATGAGCCAAAACGGCTCAACCAGTATGGCTGCTACCTGTTCCAGCTGCATGGCGTTAATGGACGCTGGGGTGCCGATTACGGCTCCTGTTAGCGGTATTGCTATGGGCTTGATTCTGGAAAAGAGTAAGCCATATATTTTAACTGACATTGCCGACGCCGAGGATTTTGCCGGAGACATGGACTTTAAGGTTGCCGGCACCAATAAGGGGATTACAGCGTTGCAAATGGATATGAAGGTCCATGGTCTAAGTGTTGAAATTCTTAAATTGGCGCTTAGTCAGTCAAAGGACGGCCGAGCGTTTATTCTGGAGCATATGTTAAAAACCATAGCTACCCCGCGACCCGAACTCAGCGAGTTTGCGCCGAGGGTGGAGTCGATTCAGATTAACCCCGACAAAATTCGTGAGGTTATCGGCAAGGGCGGGGAAACAATCCAGAAGATAACCGCTGAAACCGGCGCCGATATAGATATTGAAGACGACGGTACAATCAGAATTTCCAGCCCGGATTTGAATAGTATCAGCGCCGCCAAACAATGGATCTGGAGCATAACTGCCGAACCGGAAGTCGGAAAGATTTATGAGAACGTGCCGGTAGTCAGCGTGCTCGACTTTGGGGCATTCGTTCAGATACTGCCCGGTAAAGATGGCCTGGTTCATGTTTCGGAGATGAGTGAACAGCGGGTCAATAAGCCGAGCGACGTCGTCAAAGAAGGTGATAGGGTAACAGTCAAGTTAGTGGCAATCGATGACCGCGGACGATTACAGTTGTCGATGAAGGCCGCTCAGCGGGAGCTTAAGGATAAATAAGCCAAAACAGACTTTGAAAGTAGATATGAACGGGCAAAGATTGGCAAAAAGGCTGAAGAATAAATCTGCTAAACTGGTGCTTGTGCTATTTTGTCTGGCGATCGACTACTTGTTCTTCAGCCTAGCGATCGACCGGGGAGATTTATGGTATTATCTTTTAACGCTGATTTTTTTAGTGCTCTCACTCAGGTATCTGTTTGCTTTAATCGGAGATGTATACAGTGGGCTTAAGCGCCGGTAAAACCAAGAGACTGGAGGCAGTTAAGGCGGAGATTATCCGCAGTGATATTTGCGCGGAGCTGTCCCGCCAAGCTAATTGTTTGGTCTTTGGTGCCGGAGATCCAAATGCTAAGATTGTGCTGATTGGTGAAGCTCCCGGCAAGAACGAGGACGAAACCGGGCTGCCGTTCGTTGGCGCCGCCGGCAAGTTTTTAAACGAACTGCTGGCGTCGATTGACTTGAACCGTAATCAGGTCTATATAACGAACATTGTTAAGTACCGGCCACCGGGCAACCGTGATCCTTTGCCGGCAGAAAAGAAAGCGTTTTTACCTTTTCTGCAGGCCCAGCTGGAGATTATCCAACCGGAGGTGGTGGTTGCACTCGGCCGGCATTCGGCTAGTTGTTTCCTACCAGACTTGATAATCAGCAGGGATCATGGACGGCCAAAGCGTATCGCCCTGAAGTTTGGTGAGCAAGGTACGCTCAAAATTGTACTACTACCGTTATATCATCCGGCAGCGGCACTTTATAACGGCTCAATGCGCCAGCTGCTGATTGATGATTTTGCCCAAATACCGGAGATTATCCGGCTTAATAAAGTTCAACCGTCAACTAAATCGACTAAGATAAGAAAGGATTAACTAATAAATTAATACTATGGAACAAAACTCTAACAATTCGCCCAGAAAACGGCCGATGACTAAAGATGGCCAGCCGAGAGTCTCGCCGCTAAGCAGCAACTTGAAGGTGCCGCGGTCTCAGGCTGTCAGGGCACAAAAACGTTCGCAAATGGACGCTCAGAAAATCGCTAACCAGTACGCTAGTGCGGATGGTAGTAATACCCGGCCCCGCCGGGCAAACGTTTTGAACGATGATATCGGGGGTAAATTAAGAATCAGTTTTCTTGGTGGTCAGGAAGCGATCGGCGAAAAGAACATGCAGGTCGTCGAATGGGAAAATGATGCTCTAATCTTGGATTGCGGCAATAATTTGGGTATCGAGCTGCCAGGAGTTAATTACACCATTGCCGATACGACCTATCTGGAGTCGATCAAACACAAGCTTCGCGGCTATATTATTAGTCACGGACACCTCGATCACTTGGGCGGGTTAAAACATATCGTGCCGAAATTCCCGGCACCGATTTACGGATCGCGCTTTACTCTTGGTGTTGTCGCCAAGACTTTCGAAGATGCACTAGCGGAAACCGGATTGGACTTCTCTCCCGAATTAGTGGTTATGAACATGGATAACCACGAACGGCTGAAGCTTGGCGCTTTTTTTATTGAACTGGTCCGGATTACCCATTCGGTTCCCGAGTCGGCTTGTATTGTTGTTGACACACCGGTAGGACGAATTATTAACACCGGGGACTGGCGACTGGATCCGGAACCGCTGGATGAGAGGCCGACTGACTCGGCAAGGTTGAGGCAGCTTGGTGACGAAGGTGTGCTTCTGCTGATGAGCGACAGCTGCAATACGCCGTTGCCAGGCCGGACACCGACTGAGCATACGCTGCAGCAGAGTTTCCATGACATTATTGGTAATGCCGAGGGCAGAGTATTCGTGGCGATTTTTTCTTCTAATATGAACCGGGTACAGATGATTGTTAATGCAGCTGCTGCCAGCGGTCGCCGAGTGGCGCTTGATGGGCGGAGCATGATTTCCTACGCGGAAATTGCCGTCAGGCAGGGAATTCTTAAGATTCCAAAGGGAACGGTTTTACCGATGCGGGAAATGCCCAACATTACGGATCGTCAGGTATTGGTGATTTGTACCGGCGGCCAGGGTGAGCCGGGGGCGGCATTACAGCGAATGGCTGAAGGTGCTCACAAACACATTAAACTTAAAGAAGGGGATACGGTAGTTGTTAGTTCGACGCCAATCCCCGGCAACGAAGTTCGCTATGAAGAGATCGGCAACGAATTAATCAGACGTGGTGTACATTTGTACCGCCACCCGACGCATGAAATCGACAATGTCGGTCCGTTGCATGTTTCCGGACACGCCCGCCGTGACGAGTACCGCGAGATGCTGCACATTATCCGACCGAAATTCTTTTTGCCTATCTACGCCGGGGCGTTGAACCGACGATACTACGCGGAAATGGCGGTTGAGGAAGGTTGGAAACGGGAAAATATTATCCTGGCGGAAAATGGTGATTCAGTGCTATTTAGTGCCGACAAATGGCGAATGGGACAGCCGGTTCCGGCAGGCAGTCTGCTGGTGGACCAGACCGGCTCAATTGTCAGCAATGTTGTTGTTAAAGATCGGGTACTGTTAAGCGAGGAAGGTTTGGTCGCGGTAATTTTGACTATCGATAAGAAGTCCGGTAATTTACTCACCTCTCCAGATATAATCAGCCGGGGATTTATCTATATGCGCGATAACGAAGAAATCATGAACGGACTTAGGCAGGAGCTGAAACGAGCAGTTGCCCAAAGATTTAAGCGGGTCGATTTGGACCGGTTTAAAGCTGAGCTTAAAGACCACGTCACGCACTTTTTGTTTGAACAGACTCAAAGGAGCCCTATCGTCATACCCGTAGTTAACGTTATTGGTGGTAAGGTGGAAGCAAAGACCGTTCATCAGAATAAGACCAAAACCGCCGAAGAGATGGCTGCCGAACAGCAGCGTCGCTTCCAAGAAATGCGTGCTCGGCTACTCGGCCAAGACCAGCCCGACTAGGGCTTAAGCTGGACGAGATGAAACTGATATCGATTATCTTGAATACTCAAATAGTAAAACTGTTTGTCGGGTAGTTGTGGGCTTGGGTCAAGGTGTGTCTGCCGCCATATACCCAGTGCTGTTCCACTACTATCGCGCATATAAGCCACTTCCTGCATTCCTTTTACTGTTCTTTGACGGTAGATAAGCGGACCGATACTAACTTCGTCGACTTCGGGCGCTTCGTTAGGATTATTCGGATAGAATTTTACTGTAGGCAATTCCGTCTTTGAAATAGCGATACTACTAACGGAGCCAGGATTCTCCGGGTTATAGTAGCCTAAATACACCGTGCCATCGCTGCCGGTCGTTATCATCGGATTATTAATTGAAACAGAGTAAGGATCGGGTCCGCCACCCTTGGTTAGAATGTTTTGGTTATCAACTACCACTTCACCGCTAAAATAGGTACGCTGAGCATTGGGGTTGACGAATTTTTCGGTAATCATAGCTGATTTTTCGGCGGAAGGCAATATGCTTCCGGGAATGTACTGGTTACTAGGGACAAGATGTACTAGCATAGGCTGGTTGGGGTTGGTCGTTGATAGAGCACAGGCTGCAGCGAATCTATTCCAATCAATAAAAGGGAATCTTCTTGTGAGATATTGCTTGTTTTTTCCCGGGGACGATTCATTGTTATAAACTTTATTGCTTATGTAATCATGCAAAGCAGTCAAGCCCCAGAAACCAGATAACGGACCTATTATTTTCGGCTGACCGTTTTCCATGATAAAACCGGCCGCGCCGCTGTTGCCAAAACTGCAAACTGCTTGGTCGACTTTATATTCGGTTTTAGGGATAGCTGCAATTACAGCATCAAATATTTCGCCCGTATCAGAAGTGACCACCCCATTACCGACATTGGTCATTGCGAACTGCTGCATGATCATCTCGCTCTTTTTATTGCCCGCTTGGTTTACCGGCCATCCACCCATATAAATTGTGGACTTGCCGGGTTTTAGTGCCTCGAGTTCGGTATTTGTCGCCCGAGAATTAAGATAACTTTTCCATACTTCACCTGCAGAAAAACCCGGGTAAATGCCCACGGCAACGTCGCTGTTCGGGTTATTTTCTTTGGGAACCAAAACGTTAGTGATTGCGGAATTAGGCTGCACACCGCTAAGAGCCGTGCCTGATTGCGGCACTATCGGTTCTTGTACTACGTACTTTTGCCCGTTGCTGCCTGACACATATTCCGTAGACCAAGTTGATGGATTACTATTTTCCTTGGAGGGTATAAGGCCACAATGCCGGGCAAAAACCACTCCGACCGCCGTCCCATTCGGGTCACCGTTTTGTCTGATCGTATACCCCGAACAGCCATTGGTTAAAAAGACAACATTTCTTATAAAAGTGTTCTCTACCACCTCCGGTATACCCCCGACTTTAATAAATGATTCCGTAGAAACATCCGGACTAGGCGGATTGATCGTAGACCCTGGATTGAATATAGTCATCGGCACGGCCGCGCCGCTTAACTCATTAGCTAAGCCCGAGGGAGGATGAGGAGAGGGAGGATGAGGATGAGTAGCGTACGGTAACGCCGAACCGATCGTCGCAGCTAAGGCGAAGGCTACGCGCGCTCCTTGGTTAAGTTTTTGTTGAGCTGGTAGGTTTTCTGGGTTTTTCATATTAAGCTGTAAACACTAAATATAGACATTAGCATAAGCTGTAACAAAAGTCAATATTATATGTTCATATATTATATGTTCATTTTTGCTCTGGCATAAAAGTGTGACCTTCGACCAACAATACGCTCCACGCAATAATGTCTTAGCATAACGCATTAGCCATGTTGAGGTAGATCAATATACGTTTAGATTGAATAAGCTTCTTGGTATTAACGCTGGATTGCGGACCGGTTTTAGCGAACAGCCCATGCGGCATAGTTACCACTAAATCGAGTAGCCTATGAATAATGTATAATCTTTAAATATAATTGTCGGATCAAAAAGTTATACCTATGCCCAAAACGAAGAATCTACCGCAAGCTATGACTAGACCAAAAGCAATTTTCAGTGTATAATTAAGAAAATGCCAAAAAAGAAAAAGTCGGTTAAAAAAAAGACTCGCGGCTCGGCCAAAAAAGAAGCCGTTAAACAGAGCAGCGGCTTCGGTTTATATGCCTTTGCCGTTATTTTGTTGTTGGCAGCGATACTGTTATTTATCGGCGGCTTTAATACCGGTGGTAAGTTACCGGTTGGGATGTTCCATGGTTTTTATTGGCTATTCGGCCTAGCTGCCTATATTGTGCCGTTCGGTTTGATTGCCATAGCGATTATGGTCTTCCTAAAGGACGATCAGAAGTTGCGTAAAGACAGGCTGTTCAGCATTATTTTATCGGTTCTGGCGTTTAGCGGCTTGGCTTACGTGGCGTTCGCCAATAAAGATACCAGTGGTAATTGGCTCGGTGGTCATGGCGGCCATGCCGGTAGTGCCATAGGGGGTGCCTTGCTGTCATCTTTGGACAAGATTCCGGCAATTCTCGTATTCCTACTCATTGCGGTTCTTGCAGCTACTTATGCTGCCGGAATAACTGTAAAAGAATTGTTCAAGCTGTTAGTGCGGACTAAAGTGCCGGAAGAAGTTGATACCGACTTGGAGAGCTTGAAGAATAATGTAGGCGAGGGTAGCTTTAAGATTAACGAGGGTGTGCCGATTGAACACGATACTACGCCGGCCGATGATCCGGTGCACGAGCCCACCCGGATAGGCAGCTTTAAAAACACGGCCCAAAAACTGGCAACGAATGAAAACCACGAAGCCCTGACACTAGCTAGTGACCCGGATTGGAAGTTTCCGTCTCTGTCGCTGCTCAATCAGAAACAAGAACGAGCTAATCCTGGTGATGTGAATGCTAATGCTAAAACGATTCACGATACACTGGCAAACTTTAATATTGAAGTAAAAGTAGAAGACGTTAATGTCGGTCCACGAGTGACCCAATACGAATTGAAGCCGCCGTCATCGACGAAACTGACAAAAATAACTGCACTGGAAAGCAACTTGGCGCTAGACCTGGCGGCACACTCGATCCGGATCGAAGCACCAATTCCGGGGAAAAGGGCGGTCGGAATTGAAGTTCCGAATATTCGGCCGGCTATTGTGAGGGTTAGTTCGATTCTCGGTTCGTCAGAGTGGGCGGACTTGGATAGTAATTTGGGTTTTGTGATCGGTAAAGACATTGCCGGTAAATCGGTGGTGACCGATTTGGGCAAGATGCCACATTTGTTGATTGCCGGTCAAACCGGTGCCGGTAAATCGGTGATGATCAATACCTTGCTGACCAGTTTGTTGTATCGTAATTCGCCGTCTGACCTTAAGCTGATTCTGGTTGACCCGAAACAAGTTGAGCTGTCACTATACAAGGATATACCGCATCTACTGACGCCGGTAATTAACGAACCGGAAAAATGCATCAGCGCTCTTAAGTGGGCAGTTGCGGAAATGGAACGACGTTTGCGCACGATGGCGGAGGTCGGTAAACGGGATATTGTTCAGTATAACGAGCTGAAAAAAGAAGCCGGTATGCCCTATATAGTTATTGTAATAGACGAATTGGCCGACTTGATGATGATGGCGGCCAGGGACGTAGAAGCGCTTATTGTCCGATTAGCTCAAAAATCCAGAGCAGCTGGAATCCACCTAGTAATCGCCACCCAGCGACCGTCGGTTGATGTTATAACCGGCTTAATTAAAGCCAACGTTCCGGCTCGAATTGCCTTTACCGTAGCCAGTCAAGTAGACAGCCGAACTATTATTGATCAGGTCGGAGCCGAAAAACTGTTAGGCAGGGGTGACATGTTGCTACTGACTTCGGAAATGCCTAAACCAAAGCGGGTGCAGGCAGCTTTAATCGAAGAAGGTGAAACTACTAAAGTTATGGACTTTTTACGAATGCAGAGACCGCCTCAATATGACGAAGAAGTTGTCAGTCAGCCGGTTCAGCTTAACGGTAAGGGCGGTCTGGTAGCTGAATATAACAGCAGCGACATGGATGATGATATGTGGCGCGATGCCGTACACGTAGTCCTGGAGAACCGCAAAGCTTCGACCAGCCTGCTTCAACGGCGGTTACGTATCGGCTACGGTCGAGCCGCCCGATTAATCGAAACAATGGAAGAACAGGGAATTGTTGGCCCCGCCGTCGGGTCCCGGCCAAGGGATGTGCTGGTAAATTCAATGGATGAGGTTTTCGGGATTGAAGAGGGTGGAAACGGCGAGACACCTCCAGCCTCCGATCAGGATAGTTATTTGAACTAGTGACTTGACTAACAGGGGTAAATAAGCTATATTATCCTGTACTTATTACTTCAGCTCACGGCTTCTTAAGGCACGCGGGCTGTCCCCGCTAAATTTGCGGGGTAACCAAAGGAAGGAAGAAAGTTAATGGCACAGTATGAAGTTGCTGTACTTTATCATCCGGGTCTGGAAGTCGATTTAAGTAAGGCCGAAGACCGGGTGTTGAAGATTTTCACCGACAACGGCGGTAAGGTCATTTCGACTGACAACTGGGGCAAGCGCAAACTGGCTTACCCGATCAAAAAAAATGAACATGGGATATATGTGTTTTATGGCGTGGAAATCCCCGGCCAAAACGTTGCCAAAGTTGAGTCGACGCTCAACATTACCGACGAAGTTATCAGGTTCTTGATCATCAAGCCTGATTTTAAGGCTATGGCCAAAGCCGAGGTCGCCCGCTCTCTGAAGGCCGAACAGGCTGCCAAGCGAGGCGACAAGACCGAGGAAAGCGAAGAAGAAGATTAAAAAATACTTTGCTTGGGCTTGACGATATAGCAAGCTCAAGAGTAGGGTAAAAATATTAATAAGCTTGTAGACATAGGTCTTATAAGGAGGAGAAAAGCAGTATGGCGCGCAGTCTTAACCAGGTAACGCTAATGGGTAATTTAACTCGTGATCCGGAGCTCCGACAAACACCTAGCGGGCAAAACGTTTGCAGTTTCAGCTTGGCGCTTAACCGGAGTTACCGTGACGCTAACGGCGAATGGCAAGAAGCTACTGACTACGTTGATATTGTCGCCTGGGGACCCCTAGGAGAGCGCGTTAGCCAATACTTAAACAAGGGGCGGCGATGCTTGGTGCAAGGCAGGCTGCAGAGCCGTAGCTGGGAGCAGGACGGCCAAAAACGCAGTAAAGTTGAAGTTCTGGCCAATGATGTGACCTTTCTTGATGGCCGCGGCGATAACGCCGGAGCATCTTCATCTAATGAATCGGCCAGCGAAGAAACCGCCACTACCGATAAACCGGTAAAAGCCGGCAAGAATTCTACAAAAGATGTAGTCATTGAAGATGTCAGCGACGAGCCGATTAACCTAGACGACATCCCGTTTTAATATAATCAAGGAGTTAAAGAAAGTTATGGCAAAGATATTTAAGTACCGAACAGATGTGGCTTATTTTGACTATAAGGATTTTAAGACATTACAGCGTTATGTAAACGTATACGGCCAGATCGAGACTCGAAAGAAAACCGGCCTGAACGAAGCACAGCAGCGCCGTCTAGCTACGGCAATAAAACGGGCTAGGCATATTGCACTGTTGCCATTTGTTGCCAATAACTAATAATTCAAAAACAGTTTCTTTAAAGTAGGAGATATGTTAAGCATAACTGAGTTACGAAAAGGTACATTGTTTGCTTTGGATAACGAGCCATATAAAGTCGTTGATTATAACCAAAAGGTAATGGGCCGGGGCGGTTCGATAGTTAACGTCAGGATTAAATCACTGGTTAGCGGTAAGGTTCTTGAGCGTACTTTTAAGGGTAGCGAGCAGCTGGAAAGCGCCGACATCGAAAACGAACAGGTGCAGTATCTTTATAGCAACGATGCAACTTTTTACTTTATGAACCCGGTAACTTTTATGCAGTTCGAAATCGCCGGTGATTTAATCGGCGATTCTGCTGGATACATTAAAGATGGTGATCTGGTAACATTACAACTCTTTCAAAACAGGCCGATAAGCATTGACTTACCCAAAAACGTGCCATTACGAGTCGAGTATACTGAAGATGCCGTAAAAGGGGACACCTCCTCGGCGGTTACTAAAAACGCCACCCTGGAAACGGGCGTTACTATCAGAGTACCGGGTTTTATTAAAACCGGTGATACGGTATCCGTCGATACGGCCACCGGCGTTTACCGCGAACGGGTTAAAAGTTAGAAACATTTTGGAAGTCGATGAGTACCAGCTTGAACCAATCGGGTGACGACTATGTCAGTCGCGCCGGATATAAACTAGCTTCGGTAGCTATTGATCTTGACCTGGATTTTAGAGATAAAGTCGTGCTCGATGTCGGTAGCAGTACCGGAGGTTTTAGTGACTATGCACTTAAGCACGGAGCCAGTAAAATTATAGCCGTCGACAAGGGAACTAACCAGATGGACAGATTTTTAAGAATGAGCCCGTTGATCGAATTACACGAGAAAACAGATATTAGAGATTTTAGAACTTCGGAATTAATTGATTTGGTGTTAGTCGATGTCTCTTTTACTTCTCTAAAGAATGTATTACCGGCTATCAAGAGTATTGTTTCCGAACGTGCAATCATAGTAGCGATGGCCAAGCCTCAATTTGAAACCGCGAACAACCAATTTAAAAACAGAGGCGTTATTAAGAACGAAAAATATCGACGGATAATTTTAGCCGATGTTGAAACCTGGTTAAAGCTCGGATTTTTTATTGAGGCCAAGGCCGATTCAAAGGTAGTCGGTCTTAAAGGTAACAGAGAAAGATTTTATAAGCTACAAAAACCAGCGACTTAGAGTATTATGCTTGAGCTTTTAGGATTTACTCAGTAAACTCCAAGATAGCTATGTACTTTTCGTCAAGAACGCAGGCAGGAAGAATGCTGGCTGCAAAGTTAGTCCCTAAATACCGGTATGAAAACTGCGTAGTCGTGGCCCTGGACGACGGTGGTGTAATGGTTGGCGCGCAAATTGCTATGCAGCTGCACTGCATCATTACTTTGATGGTCATGGAAGAGATAAACTTACCGCGGGAGGATAAAGCCATAGCAGGAATGGCCGCTGGCGGCAAGTTTACATATAACCAAGACTACTATTCTGGAGAAATTGAAGAATTTGTTGGTGAGTACAGATCCTATATTGACGAAGAAAGAGTGAAAAAATTTCATGAGCTTAATCGCCTGTTCGGTAGCACCGGTTTGATTAGTCCGGCTATGTTTCGGAACCACAACATTATATTAGTGTCTGATGGTTTACAGGAACCAATTAAACTAGATCTAGCTTCGGAGCTGCTAAAACCAATAAATATAGAAAAGCTGATCGTTGCCACTCCATTCGCTGACGTCCCCTCGATCGATAAGATTCATATTATGGCCGACGAGGTTTACTGCCTGAGCGTGATCGACGAACCAATGGAAACAAATCACTACTATGAAAAGAATGACCTTCCTAGTCATCAAACAATCATAAAAACGATTGAGGACATAATTCTCAAGTGGCGCTAGCTTAATAGATCGCGTAGCCCTGACACATCCTTAATAATGTAGAGCGAGTTATTTTTTTCGAGCAACCCTTTCTTTTCTAGGGCCGACAACTCGCGGCTGGTAGTTTCTCTGGTGGCATTGATAGAGCTGGCGATGTCCTGATGCCTGAGAGGCGCTTCAATTAGCAGACCCTGGTCGGTTCTGGTGCCGAAGCGGGTGCTGGTGGTAATCAGAAACGACACTAAACGTTCCTTGACCGTTCGGTACTCCAAGTTTAGAATGCGTTCACTGTGCAGCCGGTACATCTCGATCGTCATATCCAATAGTGGTGCCAAAGCTCCGGGGTGTTGGATGATATGCTCTTCGAACTGCTGACGGGTGATTTCCATGACTACCGTCTCGGCCAGCGCCTGATATGAAATGTGTCTTTCCTGTCCGGTTAAGGCCCAGATTAGCGGGAAGATCTCATCCTGTTTACGGATGATTAGTAAATTCTCCTCACCGTACTTAGTTACGTCATAGGCTTTGACCATACCTTGGGAAATATAAAAAACCCCGGGCGGTTGTTTCCCGGGGTGAATAATGAAGTCACCCTTCTTATAGGCTTTCTTAACACCTAATCTGGCAAATATATCCACCAATTCAGCCATTTGCTTTAAATTGGCTAGCATAGGTATATTTAATAAATTTTGCTTCAATTTTGCAAGCTTTATAGAGGTTATGTGACAAAGCTCATAGCCCTAAGGTAATTATTTTTACGGTTTTTTATAAGACCGGTGGCTTAACATTAAAGTATAAAAAGAAAGAGGAGGGAGAATGGTAGATCCAAATTACCTCGAGATTCAGCTTAAAAACGTTAAGTTTGGCACCGGTAGGATAAACCGAGCGGAGGTAAAAGAGCTAGGGAACATTCTTCTTCCTGAAGAAATAATCTATGAGTGTGTTAGCGGCCTTTACGAAGGTGGTGTGGCGCTACTGGTTGCGACTGATATAAGAGTACTGCTGATAGATAAAAAACCGATGGGTTTTTTAAATGTCGACGATTTGCGTTTTGATATGATTAGCGATATCGATTACAGCCATAGAATTTTCGGAGCTCAGATCAATATTAATTGTGGCTCAAAAACTCTGTCCTTTAAAAGCTATAACCAACCCAGATTGCGTAAACTGATCGGACAAGTTCAACATCGAATGAGCGAGATTAAAAAAGAGCAAGTCGAGCACTCGGTTCGACAAAAAGAACACCTGGAGGACATAAACAAGCAACTGCAGATGTATCTAATGGCACAGCAACAACAACTGGAGAGGCAGTTGGCGATGAGCAGCAACGCATCAATGCAGCCGATCAAACCCAGCCCGCAGTTGGCAGACTATCTCTTCGCCCAGCGATTAATGGAGGAATTTCAACAAAAAGCCGGCACACTACCGATGTCGGGACCTGTCCAAATATCAAGCCCACAGCATAGTGGGAGCGACCAGGAAAGCGACCTGGGCGGTCACGAAGGTAGAACAATTAATGATCAATCGTTGATCAAGGAAATGGTGGACGCCGGTCGTCGAGAGATACTCGGAAGAGCAGTCAAGCTAGAGCAAGAACATAAAAGCCAAGCGAAGGACGGTCGCTTGGTAAACGTGGCAAATCAGCAAGCTGAGCTGATGCCGCTGAAGATAGCTTATGCCAAACTGCCCTACCTGTTGAAGACGCGTCGTTACCGTCAGCAGAGTAGTTTTTAGTCATCAGACATTGAAGCGAAACTCAACTACGTCGTTTTCATGCAATACATAGTTTTTGCCTTCGGTTCTGATTTTTCCGGCAGCCCTGCAGGCGGCTAGCGATCCGAGATTAATCAGGTCTTGGTACTCAACGACTTCAGCCGCGATAAATCCCCTTTCGAAATCATTATGAATGGTGCCGGCGGCTTGAGGTGCGGCCGTACCTTGAGGAATTGTCCAGGCTTTAACCTCTTTTTCACCGGCGGTTAAAAAGCTTTGAAGTTTTAGCGTATCATAAGCCGCGGACACTAGATTTTCTAGTCCGGAGTGCTGCAAACCGTAACTTTGACGTAACTCTGCGGAGTCATAGTCTTCAAGGGAGGTTAGTTCGCTCTCAAGTTTGGCACAAATAAAAATGCTTTGTGCAGGAGCAACCAATTCTGCCAATTTCGCCTGTTGGCTTGCGTCGTTTAAAGAGGACTCGTCGACATTAAATAGGTAAATTACCGGCTTGGCGCTGAGTAAATGCAGGTCACTAATTTCGGCCAGCTCTTTATCATTTAGATTTCCGTAAGCCGGCTTGTCTTGATCGAGTAGCATAACAACTTTTCTTAGTAAATCTACTTGATCGGATAGCTTAGGGTTGGCCTTGTATTCTTTTTCAAGAATAGCCAAACGCTTTTTGGCGGTTTCCAGATCGGCCAGGATTAGTTCTGTTGTGATTGTTGATATATCGTTTTTCGGGTTCTCTGATCCGGCAACTCTGGTGACATTGGCATCGTCAAACACTCTGACCACCTCTATGATTGCTGACACGTTTCTGATGTGAGCCAAAAATTGGTTGCCCAGGCCTTCGCCTTTGCTGGCACC
>JAJZKN010000008.1 GCA_021850865.1 bacterium
TGTCAGGTTTAACCCGACAAAGATAAGAAGTAAAGTATCTACACGCTCTCGTTCAGTAAAATAGTTGATAGTTTCCGGAGTGATAAAATAAGGCGGTCTAGAGGAACAATAAATGGCCCAACGCGATTACTATGAAACCCTCGGAGTAGCCAAGAACGCTTCGGCTGACGAGATCAAAAAAGCCTTTCGCCGTAAAGCTATTGAGTTGCATCCGGACCGGGGCGGCGATGAAGCTAAGTTTAAGGAAGTCAACGAAGCCTACGAGATCTTGAAAGACCCCGCTAAACGTCAGCGCTATGACCAGTTCGGCCATGCCGGAGTCGGCGGTGGCCCAGCGGGGGGTTCTTACTCCGCTTCGGGCGGTTTTGGTTCACAAAACATCAATTTTGACTTCGGTGATCTTGGTCTTGGTGATATCTTCGGTAGTTTTTTTGGCGGCGGCGCGGGCGGCCAAACTGCCAAGCAACCTGACCGCGGCAGTGATGTCGAGACGCGTATTGAGATCAGCTTTAATCAGGCAATTTTTGGCACGGAAGTCGATCTGGGCTTGAATCTGGATGATGTCTGTGAGCATTGCGACGGTACGACTGCGGAACCGGGATTTGAACTTAAGACCTGCGAACAATGTAATGGTACCGGTCAAGTTGTTCATATTACTCGGACGGTTTTTGGCAACATTCAGCAGACAGCTGTCTGCCCGACTTGTCATGGCCGAGGTAAAGTCCCGGAAAAGCCTTGTAGCGTTTGTCATGGCCGCGGCACTCAGGAAAAACGACAGAAGATAAACCTAAAAGTTCCGGCGGGCATTGATGACGGCGCCACCATTAGGCTGCGCGAACACGGGCAGGCAGTAGCTGGTGGCAAAAAGGGTGACCTCTATGTCAATGTCCGGGTTAAACCTGACAAGAAATTTACCAGGGAGGGTGATTTGATCCTTAGCGATGAGCACATCGATATCGTAACGGCTTCGCTCGGGGGTGAGATATCCATTGATACGGTTGACGGACCGGTTACTATGAAAGTTCCGGCCGGTACCCAGAGCCACAGCGATTTTAAACTGTCCGGTCACGGCGTTCCGCATATTAAAGGCGGTAGCCGGGGAGCGCACATTGTAACGTTGATCGTGGATACGCCCACTAAGTTATCGGCGGCCGAAGCGCAGTTGCTGGCGGATTTTGCTCAACTGCGTGGACCGAGTAACGGCGGTGATAATAAAGAACGGAAAGGTTTTTGGCACTAGCATATTGCTAAAGTCTCCGAAAAGTCCTAATAATTATGATTGATGAAACATTTAGGCAAATCAGAAACAGGCTTCATTCCCCTGCTAATAGTTATTCTGGTTATCGTTGCCGTTATAATCTATCTTGCCTACACTCGGGTAGTGCACCAATCCCTGATTCCCCGTTAAGCTCAAGGATACTTAAATGAAACAGCCTTTGGCGCATATCGGTACGACCGAGTTGATTGATCTACCGGATTATGCACTTGATGGCGTGCCGGCCAAAATTGATACCGGCGCTGACAGCTCGGCAATCTGGGCCAGTAATATCGTAGAGGATGATGGAATCTTAAGTTTCGTTTTGTTTGGCGCGTCATCCCTGTTTTATAGCGGTCAAACGATTAAAACCGATAAATATACCAAGGTTACGGTCAAAAACTCTTTTGGCCATGCTGAACAGCGTTACCGGACGGATATTAAGGTTCGGCTGGGACAGAAGACAATTAAAGTTAAAATGAATCTGGCCAACCGTTCGACTAATCGTTATCCGGTGCTGATCGGCAAGCGGACGCTTAGAAACAAGTTCGTGGTTGACGTATCGCGCCAAGCTAAACCAGCCGGTAATCAAAAAATCCTGCTATTAACCGCAAAGAGAACTGACACTTCCCAAGCTTACGCCTCCACGCTGGGTAGTTACGGGCTGGAGGTCGATCAGGCTACTTTTGAAGAACTGCTGTTTTGTCTAAGCAATGACGGCAGCCGCATAGAAATATCCGGTACCGGCCAAGATATCGCAAACTATAGTCTGATATATTTCCGGACTAGTCTGGTCTACGGTAATTCTGATGTTTCGGCGGCAATCGCCCAGTATTTAAGCGACCGCAATGTCGATTATATTGACCGTTCAGTAATCAAGAATCCCGATCCAAAAAAACTCTATCAGTACGTTGTCTTGGCGGATAACAGGATAAATATTCCAAAGACGCTATTTATGTTACCCGTCCACCTAATGCATAATTACGAAAAGATAATCGCCGAAGTCGGGTCGCCGTTCATTCTTAAAGATATTAACGGGCGCCGTGGCCAGTATAATTATCTGATCGACTCAAAGGCTGATTTTGACCGGGCGAACAGCGAAGCCGGCGAGCTAAATATTTGGCTGCTGGCGCAACAATATATTCCCAATGATTACGTTTATCGCTTGATCACTCTCGGTGGTCAATTAGCCTTGGCGATTCGCCGTGGCCGGGATCAGGCTGGCGGACATCTTTATTCGACATCTAGAGGCAGTAAAGTCGAACTGATTGAGCCTGATGATCTGCCGGCAAGACTTAGCAACATTGCGCCAATGTCGGCCAAACTGATGGGTTTGCAGATTGCCGGTGTAGATTTTGTACAAGACAAAGAGACAAATATATGGTATTGTCTGGAAGTTAATAAAGCGCCTCAGCTGTATAGTGGTTCTTTTGTTGAAGAGAAAGAGGCGGCCGTCGCTCGGTACTTAAAGCATCGGTTATTTGGCGAATATTAATTTAGATATCAGGTTTAGTTATGAATGTAGCAATTCTATCAATGGGTCGAAAAAACTATTCAACTATGCGTTTAGTTGAAGAAGCGAATATGCGCGGGCATAACGTGCGGGTAATAAATTATGCCAAGTGTTTCGTGACTTTGGAACAAAATAATCCGATCGTACATTACCGCGGCGAAGTACTGACGGATATAGATGCGATCATTCCGAGGATCTCTGCCAGACTTACCAATTACGGCGCGGCGATAGTCCGTCAGTTTGAGATGCAGAATGTCTTTACCACAACCAGTTCTATTGCCATTGTGCGCTCCAGGGATAAGTTGCGTAGTATGCAACTGCTCTCCAAGTCGGGAGTAGGTATCCCGATGACGGTATTTGCCCGTGAAACCGCCGATTATGAAGGAGTTTTGGAGCAGGTCGGCGGTGCGCCGGTTATTATTAAGGTGGCAAAGGGTACGCACGGCAAAGGGGTGGTTTTAGCTGAGACCCGGAAAGCGGCTCTGGCGGTGATGCAGGCATTTAATGTTGAAAACGTTAACTTTTTGGTTCAGGAATATGTGGCTGAAAGTAACGGCTCTGACATTCGGGCATTTATTGTGAATGGCAAAGTAGTTGCCAGTATGTTGCGCCGGGCGAAAGACGAGGATTTTCGGTCCAATCTGCATCAGGGCGGTGTCGGCGAGGTCGTGAAACTGACGGATGTGGAGCGCCGGACTGCACAGAAAGCGGCGAAAGCTATGGGTTTAAGTATTGCCGGCGTCGATATGTTAAGGACGGCGAGTGGTCCCCAAGTGCTGGAAGTCAATTGTTCACCAGGATTCGGTATCGAGAAAATAACCGGCCGTAACGTGGCGGCCAGTATTATCGAGTATACCGAGCACTCCGCTAAAACCGGCCGGCGCAAGGACAAGATCGGCGCCTAAGGGGCTTATGCTATAGTACATAAATAGGCGCATATGTCTATCGGTACTATTTGGCTAATCACAATTTTTTTAATTCCGGTTATCGGTCTTTTTTTGTTGCGGGTTAATGCTGCGACAGTCTATCTAAGCCTGTGCGCCGGTTATGTGTTGGTCGTGTTTGATTCGCAAAATGCCTACGCGTTCACCTCCAGACATATTCAAACCCAACTGCGATCACCTTCGGTTTTAGTTAATTTATTGCTGTTACTGTTGCCTCCGCTAGTTGCTATACTCTCCCAGATCGGAACGATGCGCGGACATAATAAAAGGCTCTTGAATTTATTGCCGGCCGTAGCAACCGGACTGCTGGCGGTAATTCTGGTCGTACCGCAGTTGCCGCCGTCAATCGCCCACACCTTAACCACCGCAACATATTGGCTTAAACTGGTTCGCTACCAGACTCAAATCGTCGGTTTCGGTACTGGAGTAGCTATCTTGTTTCTGGCGTTTTCGCGGTCCAAAAAACAGAATAATAAGCACGCTGCATAGTCATCCAAAGTCTAAAGAGTAGGCTCAACGCTTCGGCAGCCCCGGCTGTTATTAGGTGTCTCGCCTATAACCCCTGATCAAAGCATATATCGCGGCCTGGATACTGGCTTCATCAATATAGTCTTGGCCGACGAGACGTAAGGTTATACTCCTCGGCCCCAATCTACCAGTCCATCTGCCTCCCTCAAAAGTTTCCCTAACTTCTCCTGCTCTGTGATTAAACGGGATGCCAGCTAAGCCTCCGCCAAGTTCTTCGAGGGCCGATGGCGATTGTTCCAATGAGATTACGTCATTCTTGGTTTCGTCGGCCGCTGACCTTCTTTGCATCATATCGGCTCTTCGAGTCAGTTCGTCGCACGCTGGATTTCTGACATCAGCAGTTTCTTGATTAGCTGCCGGTTGACGCTGCCTTGCTTTTGCATGAATAGCTTCGAGTCTTTGAACGAGAAAATGTTCGGTCGGGTCAGGGGCAACGGACGGTTCGGCTAAGTTTAGTGTAGGGGAGTGACTTTCCATATAGGCAGCTTACTCTAAGATACTATCATTATATACACAAAAAAGCAATATTATGCTCTATTGTTCTTTTCACGAAGCCTTTGCGTTTAGTCTGATTAGGCTACAGACTGCATATTTTTTATTTCATGGTGAGCAGCAATTTAATCGAGCAATTATACCCCTAGGATTATTAAAAACATTGCTATATAGACTATGCTTGTGCTAATAATAGTTATGTGTATAGCAAAATAAATAATCATGAGGTAAAATCAAATGTTTAGTAATTTTGGGGTATTAGATTTTTCGACACCCGAACTTTTAATAATTCTGGCCATTGTGCTGTTAATTTTTGGCGGCAAGAAATTGCCGGAACTCAGCCGGTCGCTAGGTGAGTCGATTAAGGAGTTAAAGAAAGCTACTTCAAGCACCAAGGAGCTGAAAGACGAGGTTAAGGGTCAGGTTGACGAGGTAAAGAACAATCTCAATTAATAATCCCCATTTTCGACTAAATAGCGCAACCGACTATGTCGTGCGTATCAAGTATTCTGACTGGGGTTTTATCGAGTTTATGGTCGTTGACATCGTCCGAGAGGCTGGCTACAATAAGCTTATCCTTAAAAACAAATAATCGTGAGATGAATAGTATTAATTGTTTACCCAACGAAGATATAACAAAGCGAGTGTCACTGGTAATTAAAACATCAAGGTCAGGCGCTATAGCTATCTGGAAGCCATCCAGACTAAGCGAGCAGCAATGACACAGCGGTTACCAATACCCGGAAGCGACGATGGTACCTGGGGTAACATATTAAATAACTATTTGTCGGTTGCCCATAATCCTGATGGTACCCAGATCAATGCCACTGCTTCAACTAAAGGGGTCGTGCAATTATCCGGTGATATATCCGGAACGGCCGGAGCTCCCCGTGTCGTTGGTATTCAAGGACAACCTGTGGCTGTTGCCAATCCGGCGAGCGGACAGGTTTTAAGTTGGAGTGGCAGTAACTGGGGGCCGGCGGATGGCGGCACTCCCCTGGGTGACCCCAATGGTTATTCGACTCAAACTATTACCGATCCGACTGGCATAAACTCAACAATAAACCAGGGTACGTTCCCGAAAGATCAAGTAGCAATGGCTCTGGGGGTGAGCGGCAATGCTTACCCGAACTGGCTGTTGATGAGCGGCGCTACCAATGGTATGTACTTGGGGGATGGGACAATAAACCCGTATACTACCGGCGCTAAAATAAACGTTCAGAAGGACAGCGCGTCAAACTCGTATATGCTTGATTTATCCGGCCAGGCCGGAGGAATGGCTTTGGGCAAGACAGATGCCAACCTTGGCTGGGAAAACTCTTCGGCGTCAGCTTTGCAGATCGGTAATGACGGAAGCTCGGGCGCGCATATTATAAGCGGCGCAGGGAATCCAAACACTACGGCCGGCGGTTATGTCGGCGATATCTATATCCGTACTGACGGAACCTGGAACGGAAACAACTACCTTTATCTTAATACCAAATCAGGACCGGCGGGCTCAGCTACTTGGATACCTTTTGTCCAGTCCGGTACCCCGGGGGCTAATCTGGTTTTTGATTTTTCCGGACCTTTGCAGGTCTCCAACTCGGATATTTATGCCGCGCCGGGCAGTATGACATTTTCACAAGTATCCGCCAACTTAACAACCGCTGGATCGTCAAATGCAGTCTTTAATATTTATCATAACGGGGCTACATTTGAAACGATTACCGTACCGTATAACGCACTGCCCTTTGCTGCCAATCTAACCAGTGCTTTAACATTGAACCCCGGCGACACCTTGCAAATTGCCGTAACAACCGCCGGTACGTATGCCGCTGGATTAGTGGTGGTACTTAACTGATGAGCGGTTATCCGGCAGCACCAGGACAAAGAATGCCCTATGACCGTGACGGTTCGGTAATGACTGCTTGGTGGGGCGGACAGTATCCGCTGATATATGGAACCGCTATGTCGTCCATAAACGCGGAACAGCCCGTCAATTATCCTAGTGGTCTTTGGTCTTCTGGCTGGTACGCCGGCGGCGGTCCGGTCTATGTATCGACAATATTCCCGGAGCTTCGGGATATAGCTGGCCTGTATATTGCCGCAATATTCAGCGTTAGCTTTAGTGATTATTTGACTTATTGGACATCAACCGATACCACCACTGGGATGGACGGAACCTGGACTCAGCAAACAACCAAAGTTAGCCCCGGTGCTACCGGATACAATGGCAGCAATCCGGATGCCTATCGAACAGACATACTTAGCGTGAGCTGGCCCGGAGTAAAAGCCGTACAGGCACAGTTTAGTTCATTTGGTTACGGGTATCAGCTTCTTACCTGGCACCTCTACGGCCAACCCTCCGCCGGTCAAAACCCCGATTCGCTACGCGTCTGGCAGCCGACTACTAACGCTGAAGTTACCGGACCGCTAGATTTTGGCGATGTCACCCAAGGCTCAATCTATACCCAACAGTTTAGGATAGCCAACATATCTTCTACCTATACGGCTAACGGCCCTATTACCATCTCGGCGGAAACCCTATATGACGCTAACCCGTCGCTAATACCTCAATATAATTTCTCGACTAACGGCACTAGCTATTCATCGTCTGTTACTATATCCAGTTTGGCCCCCGGGGCGGTCAGTAGTGTACTTTACGTGCAAGGGACGATTAGTGCATCGGCCCAATTAGGGCCATGGGCATTAAGGATACTGGCAATCGCTTCATCGTGGACATGATTTATGGCTAACGAAAAACGACTAAGACTGCTTTCAATCACTACTGCCGGCACTCAGGTAAGCCTGGGGGCTGCCCTGACTTCGGCTACGGCTGGTTCCAGCGGAACAATAACCCTTAACGGAACTCTTAACTATGGAGATGGTTCAATTGTTACGATTGCCTCAGACCAGTACTTGCCGGTAGTGGTTGATCCGGACACCACTCTGGCAGAAGAAATATGGATTACGTCAACCCCCTCCGGCAGTCCGGTGACGGCCAGTTGTATCAGAGGAGCGGGCAGTTCAACCGGCGCTCCGGCTCATTCCAGCGGGGCAATTGTCGTTTCCGGGCCGACTCCTGCAGACATACCACCAAGTATAGACGATATCTGGGGTGGCAACTTAGGTTATGATTATGAATTTAACGGCGATACCACTACTTTGCCTAGCGGATGGAGTTGGGACAACCAACCAACCGGCGCAACCTATACGGAAGCGTACGGAAAAGGCAGCCTGTGGGTGCCGAATAACAGCGGCTGGGCCAGTTTTAGTCAGGCCCTGCCGACTCAAGCAACCTGGAGTGCCTACTATGCATTACGCCTGAACTGCAATTTAAACAACACTACGATGGGAGGTCCTATGCTGGCCGAATCCGGCGGGACATATATCAGTTTTAACCTTAGAAGCAATAACAGCATATATACCGACACTATTAGCCCCTTAACTTCCACATTTGGCAACGGAGACATAAACAGCCTTTCCTGGGAGACTCATTCCAGAGCGTTCGTAAGGGTCACGCAAAACTCCACGACTTCTTATGATTTCGATGTAAGCAATGACGGTATTAACTGGTCGGCGGTTACGACGGCTTACAATCCATCAACGGCCTTTACTCGTATCGGACTTGCGGTGTCTAGCAACGCCGGTGCGAATGGGATAATTATTGACTGGTTTCGGGTGAGGTAAGCAGTGGGATCTGGAGTATGGGGAGGATTTAACTCGGGAGCTGCGTCATGGAGCGGCGCCACGCTAGCTGCATTCTCAACAGACATATACCTTATTGGTCCGCCGGCTCAACTCGTAATGGGAGCTGTGGCGGGCAATATCTTTATGCCAGGAAATGCCTGCGCCTACATTTATGAAAACACCGGGGCTGACCTTATTGTCTCTAAAGATGGCGTTGAGTATATTTATGAAAACACCGGGGCTGACCTTATTGTCTCTAAAGATGGCGTTGAGTATATTTACGATAACACCGGCGCATCAACTTATGCGCCCAAGAAGAAGGTAGGCAAGGTGTCGCGTAAAGCATACAACGATGATTCGGGCGAAGTATATGTCTACGAGAACGTAACATGAGTATACAGGCACATATGTTTACCAAATTCGCTACGGCAATGCTCAGCAAAGATGTTCAGTTCGTGTCGACACCGGATACAATTTCCTGCATATTGCTAACCAGCGCCAACAACGGCCCCGCCGGCACAACTAATGTTCAGGATTCGGCGGAGTTTGTAAGTGACGTAGTGTCAACTAATGGCGGAACCGGACCTTGCGCCGAACTTGCCACCGCTGGCGGCTACACCGTGGGTGGCGTCAGTTGCGGTACGCCGACACTTACGATTAACAATCACGTACTGACAGTTACCTTGCTGTCAAATGCAACGTGGACGGCTAACTCCAGTGGCTTTACGGCCTATTACGGTCTATTCTTTGATGCCAGTGGCGGTGCTCAGACCACCAATCCGGTGATCTGCTGGTGGGATTTCGGGGGCGCGCAAAATCCCATAAGTACTATGTTTTCACTTCAAATTTCGAGTTCGGGACTAATCAATATTACCGGTTCGTAACAAGAAAGTTGCTAGGCAAGCTGCGGCTTAGTTAATTGCGAAATAGTTTGTGCGTCTAAGTCTTGGCGTATTGGTATCTGAAGTGTAACAACGGTACCTTCGTTAACTGTTGAATCTACCGATATATTCCCACCTAAACTATCGACAATAATCTTATCCAAATAGAGATTAAAGCCCATACCCTCATAATTAAACTTTAAATCATCCATTTCGGCTCTGGAGAAAGGCTCGAACAATCTCTGGAGGTTTTCTTTAGTTATACCGATCCCGTTATCGGAAATGGTTAATTGTAAGCTATTTCTGGTGGCATTCAGTGATAAGTTAATTTGTCCGTTCTCGGGCGAAAACTTTATGGCATTATCAACGAGCGATCCGACAAGCTGTTTGATAAGTAGCGGGTTATTCAGCTGAATGTTGAGCGGGGTATTGCTGCGGTTGAAGTTTAGGGTGATTTTTTTACTATTTAGCGCCTCTTGGTATGAGTCGAGCACTCGGTCGATCGCTGCATTAATCTCCAGCTGTCTGATATTGCCCGGGTTATTCTGCTTAATATTGGCCAAAATAGTGAATTCATTCAATATATTTTGAAATGTTTTTAAACCGGCTCCCATGGCTTTAGTGGCCAGGTTATTGGCTGGAAGTTGGGGAACGGCATTAATAAGTGCGTTGATGTGCGGTGCCGCTTCGATGCCAACCTCTTCGATTAGCAGTGAGCGGGCTTCATCTAGGTGATTTTGCTGCGCGACGACCTTTTCGTTCTCTTTTCTCATTCGAACATGGATCTGATAATAACGCAGTGCACTGTATATTGCCGCTACCAACAATGCATATAGTGTCAGCTGAGTAATCACATCGACATTAATGACGCTTAAATGTTTGGCATTACGGACAATAGTATCGGTTAAAACAATAATTACACCGATGACGGTAACCATTATCCATATCCTGACGGAAGCAGTGGATTTTATTAATCTCTCGCCTACGGTCGGGTTAGCGCTAAGCTCGCTTAAGTTACTGTCACCGCCTGCCTTAGCTAAAATGCTGCCGATCGTCGATTTAAGACCGTTAACGTCGTTCTGCAGACGGGTGGCCAACGGCGGATCGGTTTTCAGGCTGGCAAGCAATTCGACTCCTCCGGCGATTTGCGTAAGTGGCGTTCGCAAGTAATGGGCACTTAAATCCAGGAAGTTACCTTTTTCCTTACCCAGTAGTTTCAGGTTGTCCAGTAATCTATTAATGGTTTTCAGGTATTTCCGCTCTCTAACCGCCTGATACGCTGCCCAGATAGCGATTAAAATCAACAGCAGTAGTAGAAGCTGGGGCAGGGTAACTATTGCTACGTCCGGGATAGCATCGATAATTTTTTTGATAATGGCCGCCGGACTGTTATTTCCGCCGTTTGCCCGATTGGATGGTCCGGTTGCGTTAAAGTAAGCATGGCCACCGTTACCCTGCCGCCCTGACTTATTCACCGCAACATGAAAATACAATTCGTCGATTCCATTAGCTTCACCGTATAGCCGAATGGAGATATCCACTATTCCGTCATTGTTAGCATCTACGAACACTGTTTGTCCTTGGGTGATCGTTATCTCTTTCGGGGCCGAAGCCGATGTCGTGCCGGCTGTATTATTGACTGGAATAAAACGCAGTACGGTTGAGTGCGAAGAATCATTGGTGCTAACCACGTATATCTGGTAGAGGCTGTTGGGGTTGGCCTTACCATTACTGCTAAGCGTATAGAACTCAACAACTACCGGATTACCGCTACCGCTAACCATGCTGAGCTCGACGCCTGGTCCGGGATTATTGTACAGGGGGTTGTTGTTCAGAATAACAACGGTTGGCTGATTCGACGAAGATTGGCCGCCACAGCCGTTAGTGTCACCATAGACGCAGCTACCATAACTGTTGCTCCCATACGCGCTTTGAGCATAGGTATTGCCAGAAAATCCAAGCAGAAGCAAAAAGGCAACGCCGATTATCGAAAGAATTTTTGTTAGCATACTCACCTTAAGTTATTATATCGGTTGAGCTTAGAGCTATCAATGTAGGCCCTGGTCGTAACCCCGTCCTTTCTATATTAATTCGCGATTAATAATAGTGAACTACATTGGTTTTCTGGTGTCCGCCAGGATACCTACGCTTGAATTACTCAGCACCTTTTCAACTAATGAACTATAATGATAATAGAGTTACCGTTCCTGGATTTAATCTATTAAAGCTAAACAGGCCTAATATTCCGGTGATTAAAGCTGAAAATCTATCTAAGTCTTATGGTCCTAAGAAGGTTGTAAACGACATATCCTTCCAGGTAGATACTGGAAAAGTAACCGGTTTTCTCGGGCCTAACGGTGCCGGAAAATCGACTACTATGCGGTTGATGCTTGGTTTGTCTAACGGCGGTGGCATTACCTTGTTTGACGGCAAACCGCTCGGCAGTTACAGTCGACCCTCGAAAGTCGTCGGAATTTTATTAGAGGCCAAAGCTTTTCATCCGACGCGGACGGCTCGCAATCATCTGAAGATACTGGCAATCCAGGGCGGTATACCGCTCAGCCGGGTCGATGAAGTTTTAGATATAGTGGGCCTAAAAAGTGAAGCCAAACAGGGGCCAGGGAAGTTCTCGTTGGGCATGAGCCAGCGCTTAGGGCTGGCGGCCGCACTTTTAGCTAGTCCGGAGTACCTGATGCTTGATGAACCGGCAAACGGCTTAGACCCCGAAGGAATCGCCTGGCTAAGAGAGTCGCTCAAGAACTATGCCAACCAAAAGCACGGGGTATTTGTTTCGTCGCATCTGCTAAGTGAAATGTCGCTACTGGCGGACAATGTCGTGGTAATTGGCCAGGGTAAGGTTTTGGCCAATACGTCTATGAAGGAGTTTATTGACGGTAATGTTGGAACAACTGTTTTTGTCAGAGTTGTTGCCCGGGATAAGTTAGCTAAATTGTTGGATAGGCAAAAGCTTAGTTATAAAAAGAAAGGCGACGGCCTGGAACTAAGTGGCGTAAAAACCGATCAGATCGGTAAGCTTGCTTTTGATAACAAACTGACAGTATTAGAATTGACGACTAAGACAGCGTCGCTGGAAGAAGCCTTTTTGGAAGTTACCTCCGGATCAGAAAGTTATGCAGCCAAGGAGATTAGTTAACTATGCTTAGCGAACTAAAAGCAGAATTTAAGAAAGTTTTCTCAATCCGCTCGACATATATAATCTTGGCGTTGATGCTGGCTTTAGTGATCTTCTTTGGTTTTTATGTGGGGGGATGGCATGCGGATAAGCTCAGTCTGATTGATCATGGGTGGCTATTCAAGGTATCGCAACAGGCTATAAGCTTCTTGTCGATTTTTCCGGCGCTAATCGGACTACTGTTATTGACTCATGAATTCAGATATAACCTGTCAGCTTATTCTCTGACTCTAAGTAATAACCGCAGCAAAGTTCTAGCCGCGAAAATTATAGTAATCAGCTTAATTGCTGTGTTCGCTACGGCAATCATTGGGAGCCTATCCCCGTTGCTGGCCGATTGGGGCATACATGCTCATCACCTAACTTTTGTTCATCAGTATTTTTCTGTCGGTAGTATTGCCTGGCGCGGTTTGGTATTTGGCTGGGGCTATGCCATGGCCGGACTGGTTATTGCCACTCTGATCAGAAACCAAATCGGCGCAATCGTTGCTCTATTTATCGTACCTAATACGGTGGAGGGGCTGTTGAGTTTACTGTTGAAAAGCAACAGCGTCTATATGCCGTTTAGCGCCTTGCATACAATGCTGGGCGTGGGACAGAATATTCAAAAAGCAAGCATTACTCCGCTTAGCGCGATGTTCGTCTTCCTCGGATATTTGGTTGTCAGTTGGATTGTTGCCTGGATTTTATTCCTTAGGCGCGACGCCATATAGCGATCAACACAGTAAAAGTGTCCGTCATCTTGTCTAAGCTTTTTTACTTTGGCATTGTCCATGCAACTTAATCCATAGACAAAGCTATATAGGCCGGCTTGCATATCTATAAGAAATGTCTTAATAGGGCCCACGAATAAATGAAGCGATATTTTGTTTGTAAAAATCTGCTAGTTTTTCGTGTAATTGATTATCCAATGGCTCAACTGTTGAAGCTGAAGCATTGGATATTACCTGGGAGGAACTACTCGCTCCGGGTATTACAGTCGTGACTGCAGGGTGATCTAGAATCCACCTTAGTGCCATTTGCGGCAATGTCATACCTTCGGGCACAAATTCCTTTATCCTGTCCGCAAACTCCACGCCATGTTCGAAGGGCAAACCGGCAAAGGTTTCACCGACATTAAAGGCTTGGCCGTCGCGATTAAAATTCCTATGATCCGAGGCTGCAAATTTGGTTTTCTGGTTGAATTTACCAGTAAGAAGGCCGCTAGCCAATGGCACGCGGGCAATAATAGCAACTCGCTGTTTCTGTGCCTTTTCGAATAATACCGTTATGGGTTTTTGGCGAAAAATGTTAAAGATTATCTGGAGCGAGACTATATCGGGCTGTTCCAGACATATAAGAGCCTCTTCCATTGATTCGACACTTACGCCATAGTAATTTATCTTACCCTCTTTTTGTAATGTTCTCAGATGATCGAATACCTCACCGCTTCTTAGGGTCTCCGTGGGTATGCAATGGAGCTGTACTAGCTGTAGCGATTCTACTCCAAGACGAGATAAGCTATCTTCTACATGTCGTCGCATTGTTTCTAGCGTAAAGTTCTCCGGCCATCCCGGCTTGCTGCGCCGCCCAATTTTCGTGGCGACAAATACGTTCTTTTTTGTCTTCCCGAGAAATTTACCGATAAGCTCCTCGCTTTTCCCATCTCCGTATACATCTGCCGTATCAAAAAAATTTATGCCGTTGTCGATAGCTTCGCCCAGTATTTTATAGGCTTCTTCCTGACTTACATCTCCCCAGCTGCCACCCAGTTGCCAAGTGCCGAGGCCAACTTCCGATACGGCAATTCCTGTCTTGCCGAAAATACGTGTATTCATACTTACTATTATAGTCTATTATTTCTCGGAGGTCTTACTGTAAAACTATTGCAACTGCTATAAGAGAAGATAGAAAGTGATTTATAATAAGTATGAGCATTGACTTTACATAGTGTGATCGCTTGGGCAATTTTGCTTTCCTCCTCCTAATTATCTAGAGTGTGCAAAGAATTGGCACTAGTGGAAGTTGAAAACGCAAAAAAGACAAGATATTCACCAAATTAGATTTGCATAGTAGGTACTTCTTGGGAGGCTAGATTAGCTAACTGTCCCACTCCCCATATAATGTACAACTAGTCTATTCTAGAAGCTGACTAATTAAACTAAATTTATATAAAATAGTAATTAACCTCTAAGTAGGAAAGGGATTGTATTTAATTATGGTAAAAGGAGC
>JAJZKN010000001.1 GCA_021850865.1 bacterium
TACCTTATTAAAACGCATTATTACCGCTTACGGCGACGATTCGGTTCAACAACTGACCGGCATTCATCTTGTGGTCGAGAACGCCTCGAACCTACTGACTAAGAAACTGGAGTGGGGCCGACTGGCGGCATACCTGGAGCAATCGACCCGCTACATCTATTTCGACCAGAAAGACAATAATAATAACTACCGCTACTATATCCCCACTAACTTAAAGGGTAAGATTAAAACCAGTTACAAAACCAACCTTGATAAAATTTTCTCGATCTACTCCGAACTTGTCCATCAGTTAACTAATTACATCACCGCTAACAGCAAAGTACCGATTGAAGAGCGGGACGGTGCATTTAAAGCGGCAACGCGGGCTCAAGCCTGCGACGCGATCAGAGTTTTGCTCCCGGCAGCCACAACTTCAACCGTCGGCCTTTACGCATCCGGACAAGCGGTCGAGTCGTTGATTATGCACTTACGATCAGATGAATTATTAGAGGCACGCCTATGTGGCGACCAAATTTTAAAACAGGCGAGGCAGGTTATACCGATGTTTCTAGAACGAGCCGACAAGCCTGAGCGCGGCGGCGCCAACAGTGGCTATATGGCGACCAACCGCACCGCTATGCAGGAACTTTCGCAGTCGCTGCTCAATAACTCTTATGCCGCAACCCAAGAGGACTCGGTTACCCTGGTCGACTACTGGCCGAAAAATGAAATGGATTTGATTCCCGACATGCTGTATGAGCATAGCTCATTGCCGCTAAAAACTATCAAATCTCAAGTAGAAGGTTTATCTTACGAGCAGAAAGAACAGATTATTAAGACGTACGCAGGTGAACGCCTGAACCGCCGGCAGAAACCCGGCCGAGCGTTGGAGAAGGCACATTACAGCTGGGATATTTTATGCGACTATGGTATATTCCGCGACCTGCAAAGGCATCGAATAGTTGACGACCTGGGTTGGCAGAAACTAAGCCCGCGTTTCGGTTATGAGATTCCTAAACTGGTGGAGGCCGCCGGTTTGAGTGAACGCTTTGAAGAGTGTTTCGATATCTCGCTCAAACTTTATAGCGAATTACAAGCAGCCGGCTATAGCGAAGAGGCCCAATACGCAACGCTGCTTGGTCACCGGGTGCGCTGGAAAGTCACTTACAATGCCAGAGAGGCTTTCCATATCCATGAATTAAGAACCAGTCCTCAGGGGCATCCCGGATACCGAAAACTTGTTAATCAAATGCATGAACTGGTAGCCCAAGTCCATCCGCTGCTTGCCGGGTCGATGATTTTCGTAAATCAGGGAGAAGATCCGGAACTGACTAGATTGGCGGCTGAGCGCTATAGCCAGAATAAACTGACCAAAATAAAGAAATAGCCCCTAACTCTGCGCGTCAGCTAACTGAGTAAGTAAATAATTTACCGATAAGACCTGGCAGTTCCCGTTCATATATGTTTTCAAATAATCACAACTCAAAATCAAGGGACTCCGGCCGCTGTCAGCCCATTCCGGCCGGTAGATTTGGGCTAAATTATGGTAGTTCAGCTCCTGCGTACAATTCCAGTCAATCTCCGAACAAGCCTCCAGGCCGTATGATCGTTCAGTCGATCCGTTTTCATGAGCTAAAAATTCGGGCAAGTGCCGCCTGAAAGCATTATTCACTAACCGGTAACGCTGGTTTGGCGACCGGCCGTCGTTGTCGTACTCAATCGCCGGAATAGACAGCACCGACAATGGCTGACGGTTAGCGTCGATATCCTGCCGCAAAAAATCCAAGAACTCCAGCGCCAGAACTTCCGCGGCGTCAACCGGCCGTCCCTGTTTTTCTAACCAGTTAACGTACACCTTTTGCCAGTCAACCCTGTCCGACCCGGAACTGTACCCGGATATAATTTCCTGATAGTTGTCACTGTAGTCCTGCCAATAAATATCCAGCTGACCAGCTATATAGGTTCGTCCCGAACCGGCTGCCAACTCCGGAGATTTAATTATTTCACCTTGTATCACGCTCATTTTTTAAACCAAAACAAAGATTAGTCCTTATTGAGGCAAATAGCAAGAACTTTTTTGCCTGTATTTAGTTAGTATTCAATGGGGTTCTGCTGAGAACTCACGGATTCAGTCAATGCCACAGCACCGAGATAGCTAGTCGAAGCACCGGCTTCAATAGTTTCTTTACCGAGGTCATTTGGGTTCTGCGATACATACATATCTAACGTCTCCGTACCGCCACAGGAGTTCCATTTTTCTTCCTCGGCGGCAATCGACGCATTAATGCTATTACCTAGTATTTGATCAAACCTGCCAGTAGACATAATTAGTTATAACTCCTTAGATTTGCTTTCAGTCTCTTGCTTAGATATTTGTGTTGAAGCCCGGAAGTTGCTGGACTGTACTTGACTCTTTAGAGCGAGGCTTCAACCATACTGAAGCACAGTCCTGAGTTACCTAGGACAATCATATAAAACCTATTGATTTTATGCTTCAGATTAATAATCACGGATTAGGTTATACGCCTATACCAGTCAACTCGTCAAGACCTATTTTTGCCGCCTTCTTGTTTACTTACGCCGGATATGCTAAAGTTACTCTTAAGTTGCCGAAGACAGCGACAGGACTAAGTCCTTAATTATGTCGCCGAGGAACAAAGCAGTAAATGCTTAAAGATCTTCGGTTTACGCCGAAGTTTTTATATTTATTGGCAACTTTAAGCTAAACCAGCAAGAACCGGGCAAGCGGTATATTTCATGGGTCGATAAATATACGTTACGCTTAAGCTACAAAACCAGTATTTGTTGGGGATTAAAAGGCTAAGGAAGGGATAATAATGCCTTTAACTAGAGAGAAGAAAACGCAAGTAGTAAAAGAAGCGGCCGAATTACTGAGCGGTTCGAAAATGACAGTGATCACCACCTACAGGGGAATTGCCGTCAAAGATATGCAGCAGCTCAGAAAGTCCGCCGCAACCAATAACACGACACTCAAGGTTTTCAAAAACCGACTGATCATACAGGCAATTAAGCAGCTCGATCAGTTTAAGGACTTAGATACCGGCAAGCTTGAAGGTATGCTGGCTTACGCTTTCAATCCGGACGACGAAGTCGCTCCGGCACAAACCCTGGCCGCCTTCAAAAAAGCTAATCCGGCACTGGAATTCATCGGCGCCATCACTTCTGAAGGTAAGTGGCTGGATGCAACCGAAGTCAGTTCGCTTGCCGAACTACCGAGCAAACCGGTACTGATCGCTACGGTTATATCCTTGCTGGACTCGCCGGTCAGATCAGTTATCGGTGGATTAAATGGACAGCTGGCCCCACTACTGAGTGGACTAAAGCAAGCTAAAACTAATTAATTTTAAGGAGTAAACAATGCCCAATATTGAAAAATTAGCCGAAGAACTGGTTGGTTTAACCGTTCTGGAAGTCAACGAACTTAGCAATGTATTGAAGGATAAGTATGGTATCGAACCCGCCGCCGCGGCGGTCGCCGTAGCCGCCGCGCCTGCAGCCGGAGCGGCTGAAGCTAGCGCCGAGCAAGCAAAAAGTGAATACGACGTCGTCTTAAAGGATGCCGGGGCACAAAAAGTCGCCGTAATTAAAGCAGTTAAAGACATTACCAACCTGGGACTAGGCGAAGCTAAAGCACTAGTTGACGGCGCTCCAAAAACCATTCTGGAAAAGGCTAAAACCGAGGAGGCCGAGGAAGCCAAGAAAAAGCTCGAAGAAGCCGGCGCAACCGTCGAATTAACCTAGCATCAAAGAGTCAATCCTCTACCCCGTCCCCAAAAACACTCGATCGGAACGACTAGACACCACAATAGTTAAGGGCCGCTGTGGCTGAATTCTAAATGAAGATTTATCCACAATTGACTTTGACAATATTCGGCATAAATGATAGTTTATGGGTAACTGTCACAAAAGAGACACTACCAGAGGTGAAAGAGAGTAACCAGTAAAAATGCCAGAAGTACCAGACAAACAGATTAAACGATTAAGGTCACTGATTAGAGAAGCAGAGACTAACTTGGCGGCAGCGACCGAGCTGCTCGTTAGTTTGGTGGGAGATGACGAGACTATTGCTCCGGTTGCCAGGGAAGAAAGTCTGGGCAAGGTTATTGAAGGCGTTTTCGATGGCCAGAATATGGTTGGCAGCGACGGAAAAACTTATCCGGTTCCCGCCAATTACGCATCTAAGTCCAAACTAGTCCAGGGAGACATCCTAAAGCTAACCATTGCCGATGACGGCTCTTTTCTTTATAAGCAAATCGGTCCGATTCCTCGAAAACAGGTAGTCGGCACGCTCAGCTTGGAAGGCGGACATTACTTTGTAAACGTCAATGGCAAGAACTTCCGGGTACTGCTCGCCAGTGTTACCTACTTCAAGGCCAAGCCGGGCGACCAGGTCAGCGTTAACGTTCCGGAAGATGACTCCAATGCCGAATGGGCAGCCCTAGAAGCCGCCCTCTAAGATAAGTGCCGGCAACGGGACTTAAACCACAAAAAAACTTACCTGCAACGCAAAAATAGGTAATAATAAGGGGGCTATGGGACAAGTACTATACCGGAAGTACCGGTCGAAAAGTTTAAACGACATTATCGGGCAGGAGCACATTACAACAACCCTGCAACGGGCAATTGAAAGCAATCGGATAGCACACGCCTATCTGCTCACCGGCCCTCGTGGCGTTGGCAAAACGTCAGTTGCCAGAATTATCGCTCATAACATCAATCATTTAGCCTACGACGATGACTCGCCGCATATCGATATTATTGAGCTCGATGGCGCTTCCAATGGCCGAATCGATGAGATCCGCGAACTGCGCGATATGGTTTACGTAGCGCCGGTTGAATTAAAATATAAGGTTTATATCATCGACGAAGTGCACATGCTGTCTCTGGGAGCATTTAACGCGCTGCTTAAAACTCTGGAGGAGCCACCGCCGCATGTCGTGTTTATCCTTGCTACGACCGAGGCCCACAAACTGCCCGAAACCATCATCAGCCGGACCCAACGATTTCAGTTTCGTCCGCTCGATCCGGCCTTAGTTAAGAAGCACTTAAAAACGATCGCCAAGCAGGAATCGATTAAGATTGACGACCAGGCGCTGGCACTAATTGCTGCCCACGGCCAAGGCAGCTTTCGTGACGCTATCAGCTTACTTGATCAGGCCGCCAACTACGAGCAACCGATCAGCGAATCGACAATTAACCGATTACTGGGCATTCCGTCCGATCAGTTGGTCCGAACACTGGTAGACAGCATTGCCGCCGGAGATAGAGCGACGACCTTAAGCGCTCTTGACTCGCTGTTCAGTCATGGTTATTCAGCCGCCAGCATTGCCGCCAAATTAAGCGAGGACCTGAGAAATCAGCTCGTCATGGCCAACACGTTTTTACCCTTCGACACTCTTACCTGGTTACTAAGACAATTAATTGAAATTCCCGCGTCAGTTGATCCGGATAAGCTGCTCGAGGTTTGCTTAGCTGAAGCGGCGGCGCTAAACGGTTCTGTCGGTTATAAGCCAAAGACCATTTCCGGCCCGGCAATGCAGCCAGCGGAGCCAAAACCGGCAAACGCCATAACTACCGCCAAAAAAGCTAAACCAGAAATTTCGGAGGTTAAGCCACCCGCCAAACCGCTCCCACAAGAACCGGCGACGGCAAACAGTCGGTTTAACGAGCAGGACTGGCCTAAGGTTCTAAACGTTTTAAAGTCCAGCCACAACACACTCTACGGCATCGTCAGAATGGCCACTATCGATACTGAGGCATCGGGCACAATAAAACTAAAATTTGCTTTTCCGTTCCATATGAAACGGATTAACGACAATCGAAACAGGCAAGCGATAATCGAAGCGATCACCCAAGTTACCGGTCAGCAATTCGCGCTTACTTGCGATGTTGATAAGTCGCTGCTGGAAAACGGCAAAACCAACCCCGCTCAGCAAAGCCTGCCCGAGGATCATTTATCACTTATCAGCTCCATTTTCGGCGGCGGCGAAGTGGTGTCCGAATAAATCGTTGGCAGTAAGAACATAAAATTCTAGATATAGCGGCAAGCAAGGCATATAATTAAATCAAGTAATAGCAAAAAATTGAGAGTAGACAATGGCCGATCAGACGACCCAGTTGAAACAACCGCCGCAAAATGTGGACGCCGAAGCGTCTCTTTTGGGCGCAATTCTGATCGATACCGATGCAATCGTTAAAATAGCCGACTCAATCAAGGCGCAGGATTTTTTCGAGAAACGGCATGGCTTGATTTATTCAGCAATGCTGTCGCTCTACGAACAACGCTCGGCGATCGACGTACTAACTCTCGCCAATCAACTCAAAAGCAAAGGCGAATTGGATTCGATTGGCGGCGCCAGCTACCTGACGGAATTAACCAATTTCGTGCCCACCGCGACGCATGTCGAGCAATATGCCGATATCGTCGCCCAAAAGGCATTGCGGCGACGCCTGATTAGCGTCTCTCAGCAGATGGTATCTTTGGGCTTTGACGAGACCAAGGCGCTGCATGAACTAATTGAAGAGGCTGAAAGCAACCTGTTCGCCGTCAGCGAACAGCATGTTAAACAGTCGGTTGTTAGTCTGGAAGCGATTCTTGCGGAAAGTTTTGAGCGTCTTGATGAGCTGCATAAGGATAAGAAAAAACTGCGGGGTATCTCCACCGGCTTTAAGGATCTCGACAGTCTGCTGGCCGGTTTCCAACGTTCAGATTTGTTCGTGTTGGCCGCCCGGCCGTCCATGGGTAAAACCGCACTAATGCTTAATTTTGCCCATAACGTCGCCGTCAACTCAAAAGAGCCGGTACTGTTTTTCAGTCTGGAGATGAGCAAAGAGCAACTGGTCGACCGGCTGCTTAGTATTGAGTCCGGAGTTGACGCCTGGGCACTAAGAACCGGTAACCTGAATGACAGCGACTTTGAAAAAATCGGCGAAGCTATGGGTACGCTTAGTGAAGCGCCGATTTTCATTGACGACACCCCGGGAATCACCGTCAGCGACCTAAGAACGAAAGCGCGCCGCGAGGCACACCGGCATCAGCTTGGCTTGATTGTTGTCGACTATTTACAGCTGATGAGCGGCGGCGGACGGTTTGGCTCAGAAGCTAACCGCGTTCAGGAGATATCCGAAATATCCCGCGGCTTGAAGGGAATTGCTAGAGAGCTAAACACCCCTCTCATGGCCGCCTCCCAGCTTAATCGCTCCGTCGAAAACCGCAGTCCGCAAATTCCGCAACTGGCGGATTTGCGGGAATCCGGCTGTCTCAGCGGCGACGCCAGAATTACAATGTCTGAGAACGGTGAGACTGTCAGTATTAGGGAACTGGCAGAAAGACAACCATTTACCAATTTGGGCGTACTGGCTCTCGACGAAACCGACGGCTTAATTAAACCCGGGGTAGCACTTAAGGCCTACCATAACGGCACCAAGCAAACATTTGAACTAAGCACGCTAAACGGCCCGACCATTCGCGCCACGGCAAATCATAAATTCTTTACCCGCCACGGCTGGAAACGCCTCGACGAACTGAATACCGGCGCTGAAATTGCCCTTAACGGTACGGCCAATACTCTTCGGTGGGAGAAAGTTACTACAATTACCAAAGCAGGCATTGAAGCCGTCTATGATCTCAGCGTAGATAGCTTACACAGCTTTATCGCCAACGGCATAGTTGTCCATAACAGTATCGAGCAGGATGCAGACGTTGTTGCCTTTATCTACCGCGAAGAATTTTATAACCCCGAAACCGACCGGAAAAAAATAACCGACCTGTTAATCAAAAAACACCGTAACGGACCGGTTGGTGGCGTCGAGCTGTTTTTCGATAATGAAAAACAACGCTTCCGTTCGCTCGACACTAAACATAACGACCCTTTCTAAGCCATAAAATGCCAAGACCAATTAACACAAAACGGCTGAGTAAAATTAGGCAGGTAAGCCGGCAAATCACCGAAATAAAGGTTACCGGCACATTAATTTCAGCCCTGCTAGCCGGAGCTACAACAATATTCATCGTATTTTGGCGGCTGAGTGCAGTCACGAACAATTTTGCCTCAAGCCACGAGGTTCTAACAAAAGTGAACCTGCTTAACGACAGCCCCTGGTGGCAAAGCCTGAATTTTCTTTACGGACCGTACTATCTGCTACTGCATGTAACTTACGGCGGCCTGACTCACAGTCTGTTCGGGCTTCGGCTAGCTTCGGTTGTCTGCGGTTTAATTGCTGCCGGAGTTATCTTTTACTTAAGCAGACGGTACTACGGTTACCGGATAGCCGGACTGTCTACCTTGGCATTTGTCTGCAGTTTTGGATTTCTCGCCCTTTCCCGTACGGCCGTCCCGGATGCGGCATATTTATTGGTGCCGCTGCTACTGATTTACGCGCTGGAACTTTTAGCCGATTATCTTAATTTCTCTTCGCTGCTGATTTTCTTTGCGATAGCCGCCGGCAGCTTGTACTTTCCCGGCGCCGTCTGGTTGGTGATCATCGCAATATTGATCGCCAAAGCAAACATTGTCCACGTCTTCAAGCAGCTCACGCTTGTCAGCCATATAGTACTTTACGCCATCATTGGTCTGATTCTCACGCCGATCGGCTACTTTTTAGTGAGCAAGCATAGCGCCGCCCTGCTAAAGATTTGGCTTGGTTACGGTTTAAACGGCCAGGCGGCGGCGCTTAAGCAGTTGGCGGCGAACTTCTACCGAACGCCACTGGATTTACTCGCTTACGGATCATCCCGTCAGCCTGATTATCTCCGCCTGGGGCATTTGCCGCTACTACCGATATACATCTCAGTCGTTATTTTAGCCGGACTGTATGCCGTTGTTCCTAGATTTAGGCACAGTACGCGCTTTAGTACGCTTTTATTGCTAATAACGGCAAGTTGGCTGGTTGTCAGCTTGGGTGTCGCCAGTATCGGCATGCTGCTGCCGCTGCTGATCATCGTCTTCGGCGCCGGGCTGGCTTATTTACTGAAGGAATGGTACGCGGTTTTTCCAAAAAATCCGTTAGCTAAATATTTTGTCTGGTCGATCGTATCGGCTGTAGTAATTTTCGGTTGTTTTTTCAGCGCCCGCAGTTATTTTGTTGCCTGGTCCAACGATCCGGCAGTAGCCGCCGGCTATTCCACATCAATACGTTAAACATCAAATACAGCTTTGCTATACTAGATACAAAGAAAAGCGATACTTAATAAGCCAAAGGACACTAACTATATGAGCAAATTAGACCAGGCAAAAATGGTGATGAAAGTTAAAAAAATCCAGAAAGAACTGGAGCGTGAAGTTATTAAGGTGGAAAAGGGCGATGGTGCCGTTTCAGTAGAAATTACCGGTGAACAGAAAATAAAAAAGATTCATATCGACCCAAACAGCATTGACCTGGAAGATATCGAGCAGCTGGAGCGATGGCTGGAAGACGCGGTCAAGACCGCCATCGCCGAAAGCCAGCGACTGGCCTCGGAAAAGATGCAGCCAATGATGGGTTCACTGGGCAGTCTGGGACTATAGGTCGGCATAAACGTATTTGGTGATAGATGAATAATAATCCGAAAATCCTGCCGCCGGCGCTCAGTAATTTAATTGAGGCTTTTAACGCATTGCCAGGAGTCGGCCCGAGGACCGCGGAACGCTACGCCTATTGGTTCGTCCGACATGATCAAGGCGCGGCAGACCGGCTGGCGGCCGCCTTAAAATCACTGGAAAGCGGGATCGACTACTGCAAGCGGACTTTTGCGCTCGTACCGGCCGGGCAGGAATTATCAGAGCTATACACCGATGAACGACGAGACAAACGCATAATCGCAGTAGTCGCTGAACCTTTTGATATTTTAGCCATTGAGAAAACCGGTACCTATAAGGGCACCTACCATGTCCTAGGCGGACTGGTCTCGCCAATCGACGGCATCGGTCCGGAGCAGCTGCATATACCCGAGTTGGTCAAGCGCATAGACGAAGATTTAGTCGTCGAAATTATTCTGGCAACTAATGCCAGCGTTGAAGGCGAATCGACCGCATTGTACATCCAGCAGCAGATTGGCGTCCGGCCGGTTAAGATCAGCCGCTTGGCGCGGGGGCTGCCTATCGGGGTGGATTTGGAGTACGCTGATCAAATTACACTTGGACGGGCCATTGAACACCGGCAGTTATTAAGCGACGCTGAGATGAGTTAAATCAAGACGATGGACGATGATTTATTAGCTAAGTTTGTGTCTTTAGTGAATAACGCGGCACGTATCACGATCATTCAGCCCAATAATCCGGACGGCGACAGCCTGGGCAGCGCCCTGGCATTGGAGCAAATATTAAGCGATCTGGGCAAGCAGATTTATCTGTTTTGCGGCATTAGCATACCGAACTACCTGAGATACTTGCCCGGCTGGGACCGCGTTAACAACGAGACCGCCTTAGTGCAAAGTGATCTTTTTATTATCGTCGACACTTCTACGATGTCGTTACTGGATAGAGTAGGGGCCAGTGAGCCAATTACTCAACTGATTCGCCGGAAACCTTTAATCATTATCGATCATCATGTCAGCAGCGATGACAGTTTGGCTTATGCGGCGGTCAGCATTAAAGTGCCGACAGCCGCCGCCACAGGGGAAGTTATTTACGATATTAGCGGTCGCCTCGGGTGGGAAATTAAGGCAGACGGCAAATATGCACTGGCGGCGGCCATTTTGTCCGACAGCTTGGGTTTAACCACTCCCAATACGACCGGACGGACCATTCATATAATCGGTGAACTGGTTGAGGGCGGCGTGTCAATTCCGGCACTGGAACGAGCCCGCCGGGATTATATGCGCAAATCACCGGAACTGGTTCATTACAAGGGAGAACTGCTGCAGCGGATCGAATACTATAACGACGATAAACTGGCGCTGCTATGCATTCCGTGGGAAGAGATCGAAAAATACAGTCCGCAATATAATCCCTCGATGCTGGCAATAGAGGATATGCGCCTAACCACCAATACGATTATTGCCGTCGCGCTGAAGTCTTATCAAGATGGACACTTTACCGCCAAGATCCGGACGAATTACGGCTCGCCGGTTGCCGCCAAACTGGCGGAAAAATTTGGCGGCGGCGGGCACGAATACGCCAGCGGCTTTAAGTTAACCGGTGGTACGCTTAGTGAAATTAAAAACCAAGTAATCGAGTATTCAAGAGAGCTGCTGCTTAATGAAACTGTATAACACCTTAAGCCGCCAAATAGAATCGCTTGAGCCGCTGGCTTCGCCAAAAGTCAGCGTCTATACTTGCGGCCCGACAGTTTACGACTACCCACACATCGGTAACTGGTTTACTTTTATTCGCTATGATCTGCTGATCCGAACTTTGACCGAATCCGGCTACGAACCCAATTGGGTGATGAACATTACCGATGTCGGTCACTTAACCTCAGATGCCGACGAAGGTGAAGACAAACTGGCTAAAGCCGCTGCTAAAGAACATAAGACCGCCTGGGACCTGGCCGGTTACTACAGTGACTACTTTTTAGGCGCCTTAAGTCGGCTGAACTTCACCAGCCCCTGGCAAACCCCCCGAGCCACGGATCATATCGCCGAACAAATTGAACTTATTAAGCAACTGGAAGAAAGAGGCTATACCTATAAAATTAAAGACGGAATCTACTACGACACCGCCAAGTTTGCCGACTATGGTAATTTTGCCCGGCTTGATTTGGACGAACAACAGTCAGGGCTCAGGATTGAAGCCAACCCCGAAAAACATAACTCATCGGATTTTGCCTTATGGAAGTTCGCTCCCGAAGGAGTCAAGCGCGATATGGAATGGGACAGTCCTTGGGGCAAAGGTTTTCCCGGCTGGCACATAGAATGCTCGGCGATGTGTTACCGCTATCTCGGTGAAACCATCGATATTCACTCCGGCGGTATTGACCATATCCCCGTCCATCACACCAACGAAATCGCCCAGTCGGAAGCCGTTACTAATAAGCCGCTGGCCAAAATCTGGATGCACACCAACCATATCCTCTATAACGACCAGAAAATATCTAAAAGTCTCGGTAACGGCATTACGCTCGAAGACATTGCCGCCAACAACCTTGATTTAAGAGCGTTCAGGCTGTACGTTAGCGAATCGCACTACCGCAGCCAAAGCAAGTTCAGCTGGGACGGACTAAACATCGCCCAGAACCGCTTATTAAAATTCATCAATTTTGCCGCTTTGCGCTACCAGCTCCGGGATGACGCGGCGGTCACAAATTTAGCTAGTGATAAAATCTTAAGCTGCATGCAGGATGATTTAAATACCCCTCAGGCCCTGGCTGAGTTTGAGTCGCTAATTGAGCAGTGCGAGCAGACTAAAGTATCAACAGGCAGCTTCAGCAGCACGCTTAGCCTGGTAGACAGCCTATTCGGACTTGATCTTGAAAAGGGCACTCCGGATATTAATGACCAAGCAAAAAGCTTAATAAACAGCCGCGAACAAGCCAGAAAAGCTAAAGACTGGGTTTTATCCGACCGGCTTAGAACAGAGCTGGCCGGGTTAAATATAGGGATAAACGATACAGCCGAACAAGGTCAAATCTGGTATTACTTAACCATTCCGCGGAACTCTTAAGGAAACGATAGCTTACCGGCGCAAATCGTGACTGTTGGCAGAATCGCCTTCCGGCATTAAGTTCTTTTGATCAAGATATTCCAGAATGGCTACTCTCAAACATCCCGCCAGCGGAATAGCCACCAAACCACCGAGCAAGCCGCCGAAACTGACTCCGATAATAACGGAGGCCAAAACCAGCAGCGGCGACATGTTGGTCGTGTTGGCCTGAATTCTCGGCTGCAGCAAATAATTTTCAACCTGCATATAAATGATGTAGTAAATCAAAATGATAATTGCCGCCGGTACCGAATGGAACAAGGCCACGATGCCGACAATGACCGCGCCAATGGTATGTCCAATTACCGGGATTAAGCCGGCCAGAAAAACAACTACCATTAAAGCGATCGGATAGCTGATATGCAGCAAAATCAAAGCCGGAGCAATCAAAACCGCCGCGATAAAGGCAAGCAGGACCTGCCCGTTAACATAGCCTCTAACCACCTCGTACATGTCCTTGATCGTCCTGGTCAAAAGTTCATCGTGCTTTTTGGGAATAAACAGCTGCTTAATAATCCGGGCCCATCTCGGTCCTTCCACCAACATCATAAAGGTCAGCGCCAAAACGGCCAGCATTGAGAAAATACTGCCAAGTATGTGGCCAATACTGGAAAAGGCACTGCCGCTAATTCCTTTGATTCGGGCAGAAATCTGGCTGGAAAGGGTATTAACCTCGCCCTCCAAATGATAATGCCGGATGAACTGCCCCAGGCTGCTATTTTGATTCTTGGCACCCTGGACTAGCCCCGGCGCCGCCGATATGAACCTTTCGGTCTGATGCACCAGCGGCGGAATAATATACGAAGCGAAGGCACCCAGCAATAAGACCACCGCCAAAAAAGATATCGTGGTGGCAACGGCACGGCTGCCGCGACGTTTTCCCGGTAGAGCTTGGGCTATTTTGGAAACCGGATTGTTAAGCGCGATCGCTAGGAAGAAGGCGACGAAAATCAGCAGCAGCGCGTGAGTAATCTTCATAAACGCACCGATCAGCAACAAAGTAATCAGTACCAAAAGGATAATCCGGATTAAGGTGCGGTTTGAGACATCCACGAGGATTTCCTGCGGTAGATTTTTACCATTATCTTCTCGACTAGAGGAAATGTTGCGAATATGAAACATTATGCTAATTATCACCTAGGTACGCGCTCGATGCAATGCCCTAGGAGCATACCGGCTTAGTATTTTAGGCCCGCCGTAGCGATTGCGCCGCGCCACGAGTCAAAACTAAATACCTCGATCTTTAATACTGGCAAACGACGTAACCAGGTTTGGCGGCGACCACACCAGTTAACTCATCCCTCTGATAATCCGGACTAAATCTTTAGGTATTAACCCAGCCGCTTCTTTGCGACTAGCTATAAGCGTCGAGGCATAACCATTACTATTAATAAAATAGGGATGAAAGTCCGTAAAGATTACCCGCATATGCTGCTCAATCCGGTTATGGTCAATTAAGTGATCTTTCTTAGCGCTCACATAGTGAACCGGAAGGTCAACGCGCCTGTCACAATTGCTAAACTTTAAAAACTCGTTAGTAGTATACATATAGGTTCGCAAGTCATTGCCATGCCAAAGTCCGACTTCAACGTCGTGGAGTATTTTTAAATTTATTGGCTCCTGAAGAGCGACAGTTTTGTGATGAACTTTACTGGTTTTCGCGTATACCAACCGAATCATCGGACCATTAAGCGCCATAACCTTAAAGACGCTGGCCGGCAAGCGGCGGGCAAACAGACCGGTCACGTAAGAATAAACCAGCTTCTTTGACTTGGAGAAAGAAAAATCTTCACTATCGGCAACCCCGCCGATCGACACCAATAACTTAACGTTTTTTTTAAGCTCCGGGTAACGCTGAAGCATCCGGGTAATCAAAACAAAGCCGTAGCCCATACCGACTACTATTACCCGTTTATGATGAAATCTTAGCCGGAAAAAAGCAGCCAAATAATCCGCCATGGTATCGATCGATGGCTTTTCGCCGATCTTGTAGAAACTGTCCATGCCGCCGAAACCGGGTAAATCCGGCATAGTTACCGAACCTAGGGAGTTAAGAATCTGCATTAGGCCCCACCATCGCTCCAGGTTGGAGTGATGCCCGTAAATAAACAATAACTGTTCCTGGCCGGCCTTACTGGGAGCGGGCATAAAGAGCATCCGGCCTTCAAGGCGGTTTATATATAGGGGTAAGATGTATTTGGCCGGGTTAGTTTTAACTGCCATTGAAAACGACTACTGCTATTGTTAGTGTATCCGGCTCTCTCGCTTAGCGAACCGGGTATTATTTATTCTCTTTATTATAGCTTGAAATAATCGGATAAAACTACTGTGATTAAATAGAATATAGGCAAGCAGCCGCTAGCCGCCGGGCACCGCCGTTATTTGACTAATGGATTATGCTTATGCTATTTTACGGATTGGAATGAATTTATTTGCTGCCCTGATAAATCTTAATCACCCCCAACATTATTTCCACTGGTCATTCTTTACCATCTCGGTAGCCAACCTGATTATCATTGTAACGATGATAGTAATTTTTGGCCTGGCCCTACTGTTACCATTTCCGAAAGCCAAGCAAGTCTATCCGGCCAGCGATTATGATCATCCGGAAAATGATGAAGTCGTCGATAAGTCCCTATTAACCAATCGCCTACGAAACTTCCTACTTAAAATCCTGCCACCTAAAAAGTTAATCCCCGACCGTCAGCCGGCATACGTTGCCTCCTGGATTTATGTTTTCGGTGTAGCTACCTTAGCCGCATTCGGTATGGTCATCTTATCCGGTCTCGTGTTGGCGATCGGCGGAGTCAATTGGTGGCACCAAAGTCCGCTGGGCCATTTCGTGAACAGCGTCCACCTATGGGGAGTCGAACTGTTTATGGCCTTTTTGGTCATCCATATGTGGGGCAAATTCTGGATGGCTGCCTGGCGCGGCAAACGTGCCTTAACCTGGATGACCGGAGTAATTGCCTTTGCCGTATCCGTCCTGGAATGCTTTACCGGATACTTATCGCAGCAAAACTTTGATTCACAGTGGATATCCACCAATGGCAAAGACGCCATAAACGCAACCGGATTAGGCTCATTTTTTAACTTAATGAACTTCGGCCAGATGATCACCTGGCATATCGTACTTATCCCGCTGGCGTTGGTCTTAATCATCGGACTACATATCATTCTAGTCAGAGTCAGGGGAGTTTCCCATCCAATTCAAAAAGCCCCGAACCGGGCAGCTAAAAAAATACTCAAACAGGCAGACGCGTCGGACTGGAAAGGCCCGACTAAAAAATATGACATTATCAAAGAAGGTTTGATCGCCACAATTATTGTGGCCGTACTGATACTGGGCCTAGCTACGACATTGTCTTCACCTGATGAACCGCCCGTCACCATCGCCTCTTGGGCCAAACTGGCACCGGCTGATTTTATGGCAACCACGGCCAGCGAACTCGCCGGAACCAGCGAGTCGGCTAATTACGGACCTCCGTATAATCACGGCCATCATAATGTCCAAAAGATCGGCATCAACTGGCAAATGCTCGGAGGCATCAGACAACCGATTAACTCGGCGCAAACTTTCGTACTTCAGCCCTTAACCAAAACCTCAATCGGCAACACTAAATTAACTGCGGCGTTGGCCAAATACAAAGGGGCAAGCCGGCAAACTCAATTAGTATGGGCGAACAATTACCTAATCGCCGTCAAACACGTTAAGTTCGTAAATGGCGAGCCGATCCTGCCAAAAATCAATGACGGGCCGGTTCCGGTGCTGGTCGGCAATGAGCTGGATCTTGCCAGAAGCGGCGCCATCGACGCCGATTTGCTGGCTCAAGCTCCATTTTACGGCACTAATTACACTAAACCGTTGTTATTCATTGAAGACGGCAATTACTTTTCGTCAATCGCTCAGGCTAATCATCTTACCGGCACTCAATGGGGCGTAATGAATGAAACCGGTTCGTTCCCGGGTCAACCATGGTTATGGCTTTACACTCTTTGGTATCAAGTACCGAGCTTCAGCACTTCAGTCAATGTTGATGTCATCGCGATATATTTGACCGGTGCAGCCACACTGCTACTACTGATGGTTCCTTTTATTCCCGGCATTCGCAATATCCCTGAAATAGTACCAATACATAAAATTATCTGGCGGCAATGGCGAAAAGGCACGAAGAAAAATTGAATAGTATTGATCGGGAACACGACTCTTAAATTTGTTACGGTACGGCTGGTAGTATGCAGCATGCTAGCTAACTGGTTATTCACTGCCGTTAGTGAAACGAAAAGTAAGCGGACTGTCTTAATCTACAGCTTAAAATGAACTTAGGCTTGAAGCTTGGCCATCACCGCGTTAATCTGAGCCTGTGTCAGAGGAACCCAAGGCGAACTGTCCGGGTTCGAACTTGAGGCCGCCGGACTTTGACCCTGGTTCCACCATTTCGCCTGATAAGGCACGCCATTAAAAAGCACTCTTTGTCCGGTTGTATAAATGCTCGTGCCCGACCAGTCCGGATAAGTGCCGGTAGGCAGGGTAGGTTGCGGTATTGGTTTTTGACCGGGCAACACCGGACCGATTAATTCCCAGGGGGTTTGCCATGTCTGTAAAACCGGGTCGTCCGGTACATTGCCTTGAGTCCACCATTTGGCTTGGTATATATTGTGATGCCAGACGACTTTCGTGCCCTCTAAATAAGTACCTTGAGGCGACCAAATCTGATATGGGCTGGTAGCCGGGTTGTCCGGAGCAATCGCGGTGCTGGACAAAGGCTGGGCGACAGTTTTAAAACCGGAACTTAAACTAATACTGCCCTTGAAGCCGGCGCCAAGTAGCGACGCAAAGCTTTGACCGTGCTGATTGACGCCGCTGCAGGAATCGGAAACCACACTGGTATAGACATAATTGCTGCCGCAGGTCAGGTCCCGGTTAGCCGACCACATCGACATACGCCCGATACCATGAGACAAGGCAAACTTATTCAGCCCCCGAGCATCAGCCAAAGTAAATATTTCATCAGCAAAATCGTTTTGGCCGATCATCGGCGTTGCGCCTAACTTAGCCCAAATAGCGGCGGTATTAAGGTGAATATGTGCCCGCTGGTAGAGAATGCCCAGCTGTCTGGCCGTTTGAGTCAGCGCGCTCTCCGAAGCAACCAGCATACCCTGACTTTGCAACAAGGTATTTTTTAATGTCGACAAATGCCCGAAGTCCATAACCATTACATTCACGCCGGCCAAATCAACTCCGGAACTAAGCATTTGCGAAACAGCAGTCGTACCGGCTTCGGTTAATCCCTGGGAAGAAACGGGCAAAGTTAGCCATACAGCCAGATTTTTACCTGCCGAACGTTGCTGCTTCTGTAGTTTGGCAATAGTCTGCGCCCGCCTTAACCCGGCCGCCGAATTATTAAGGTCTTGGCCCTCAATATCCAAATCAATTGTATTGAGATTATACCGGTTGACGACTTGCTGGTAGGCCGCCAGCAGTTTGCTCGGGTTATTGCAGGCAAGGGCTAGCTCCTGGTTATTCTTGCCGCCAAAAGACACCGCCACACTACCACCCTGTTGCTGTAAGCGGGCTATCCGCGTATCCAGACTTAGATCCCCCTCAGCCTGAGTAAGCGTATAGACGCCGCCCCAAGTCGGTGTACAGGGGCTATTTGGTGACGCGACCACAAAAGAAAGTACGGCGTCTTTACTGTTCGAACTACCCATTTGCTGAAATTCAAAAAACGGAGTTGCCGTCACGTCAACATACGAGGCAAACCACGGCTCGTTGCGCGGAGTCAGCCGGCTAATAATTACACTCTTTGCGCCATAAGTACTGATAGCTATGACGAGAAATAAAATAATAATTCCTAGCGACACTCGCCAGATTGACAATTTACGCTGCACCTCGCCGGCAAATGCGACCGCTTGAGCGTCGCCGGCCAACTGCTTAGGGCTTTTCCGGCTTGCCATTGGGATTAACTACTACCTTTATGCTTAGCTTTTAACGAACCCAACGGTAGTGTGCCGTTTTCACTTCCATGGTAGAGCACCGACCGCCAATCAATCGGCGGCTCCTTGGATGAATTAATGGCGGTGCAGGGCCGGATCTTAACCTCCACGTACATCCAATCAGTCAACCCCCGCCAAATGTCTACCAGCATATTTTTAAACCCGACGTTAGCCATTATCGCCCAAGAGGTAGTTGCGGCATTAAAAGCGGCAAAGGCTGCATCAGTTATATTAAGCACGACAATGTTGCGCCACAGGGTAAATAAGGAAAACGCGACAATTAGCAACGGCGCAATTACATAAAACAGCGAAGCAATCGTCCGGTCTTTAACTTTAGGGGTCCGGGCAAATGGAATTTTCTTGCCGGTTAACGCTTGTTGAATGGATTTTAATACGCCGGCTATATTGACCGGCAATAGCATCAGGTTAAGCCCGTAAATTCTCAGTACGTCACTCCGCTTATAACCGCAATACTTCAAGTCGCTGGACATGGCGATAAAATAGGGCAGGGCGGCCGCTATAACGAACGGACTTAACAATTGACCGTAATAAGGAAAGGCCAGCAGAAAAATCAATCCGAAACTAGCCCAGGTAATTGAAGCCATATAATTTAGCCTAAGCAAAATTTCAATCCTGGATGTAACCTCGTTCTTGCGTTTCCTTTCCTTATGAACGGTCCAGAGTTTGGTAAGAATCAATAAGCCGCCATTTGCCCAACGGCGCCGCTGAACAATTAATGAGCCGAAGTCCGGCGGGGTAGCACTATAACTTAAACGCTCCGGATAATTAAGCAGGCCCCAACCATGCAGAGCCAAGTCAATGCTTGATTCAGTATCTTCGATCACTGTCCGGTCCTGGATGTAGCGGGAAATCTCAAACCCGCCGACCCATTCACGCTGAACAATATCTTCCAGCGCCCGTTTCCTGATCACGGCATTGGCTCCGACCCAAAAGGTAGCACCGTAATGCGACAATCCCTGGTGCAGAATATGCTGAAGATCCGTCGTGGCGCCAGCCAAGCGTTCTATTCGGGTTGGCGCGCCGCGAAACGACGAGTAGGGCGTCTGGGTTACGGCGATTCGGCTGTTAGCCGGCTGCATCAACAGATAAACCAGTCGCAAACAGTATTCCTTAAGCAGAATTGAATCAGCATCCAGGGTTAGAATAAAATCCGTATCCGGTACTGAAAAAATATCCGATTTCTTAGTTTTCGCAGTTTTACTTCGGGGAAAAAGCGCCGGCCCTTGCGGTGTTTGGGTAATCGAGAAAGTCTTACCCATCAAGCCGATATACGAGTTTAAATTCATCGCTTTATTGGCTTCATGTGACAAAGAAACGTACTTCTTTCTTTCAAACACCTCGATTTCACCACGGAAAATCCAAACCAGCCGTAAATGCAGTTGCCTTAAGCGGTCTTTACTCACTGGCTCCTTTGAATCGATCGCCGCAGCCAAAGCTTTGCCCGTCAAGGCCAGCTCTTTAGCTAAGCCGCGAATAACCTGATCGACAAAAAAAGCATCGACATGATCATTGACTGCCTCATTGTCCGCATAGTTATTCAGCCAGTCCGCAGCCCATATATATTCCTCCGATAATTTATTGGTTGCCTTCTTCAGGGCCTTGCGCCAATCAGCGCCTTTGCTCGTTTTTTCAAATCTCTTAAGCAATGTTTCGAACCTGGCTCTCGGCCCATCAAACATTTCTTCGATTTGCGAGGCTAAAGCCCGACTGTCATCTAGGCGGCGCTTAATTACCGGGTTGCTGGGATATGGCGGATCGTCCAGCAGCAATACTATCCGTAGTTTTGGATATTCTTGCAGATACGCCGACAAAAGCGTTTTACGAATAACATCCGTCTCCTCGGCATAGGACGGCACCAGCACCGTAATCGATGGTTGGTTGACGGCGAAGAAGCGGTCAAGCACGGCTTTGGCGATTCGCGTATGTTTAGAGAACCGAAGTAGCGCCCCTTGTCGGGAAATAAGATACATAATCGAGGAGAAGGTGAGCATTGTAATGATTAGCAAATAGCAAACTGCCTCTAGAGTGAAACCGAAGGACTGACGGGATAAAAAAAATTGCCGGATAGTGGTATCAATCACGTAGAGTAACCACATTGCCACTGTCACAATAATAGCGATACGGCTGAGTGCCAACTTTTTAGTAGAGGGGGTTTTGTGCAAATTAGGCAACGGCTCGGTACTACGCTCAGTGCCCCATTGCCGCTTATGAACAAACGGGGTTTTAGTCTGGCTTTGGCGCTGTCTCTTACTTGCCAACATATATAAAGTTACCTGCCCAATAAATGGTAAGAATATTCTGGACTGTCTTTAGGAGTATTTCAATAGTATTTATTGCATCCGCCGAATGGATGCCGGTACTATATATCTGGTTTATTGCGTATTTACAGCGTAATATTATTTTTTTGAGACAAAGATCATCATAAGCTATATAAATAGTTTTTTGAATCCAGCTTACGATCAACTCCGCCGGTATTTATTTTACTTAAGTCCTAACCCGAACAATCGAGCTTAATTCAGTTGGTACGGGGAGTTGATCCGCTCCTGCGCCATAGCAGTAATTACCGCCATTGCCGCAATTTCGACATTTATATTAGGTAGTGTTCCGGCTTCACTATCCTGCCTAAGTGCGGTAAGAACAGCGTCGAGAGCGAGGCAACCTATTGACTTTTTCTGTTTGTGGCTACCCATCGATCTGGCAATTTTATAAACCGCAGCAGCTTCGGTCATACCGTATTCTATGCTGTTTTGTAAATCTTCTTCCGACATAAATCAATTTAAAAGATTTTAACATAATAAAAGATTTTCTGCAAAATACGGGGGTGTTTCACCTTACGGTCCGGACTTAACAAATAAAGTTTAGTCGAATCGACAGTTTATTTCTTATGGCGATAAAACGAACATAGTATCTTAATCAACATCTTGGAATTAAGTGTTTGACTTAACTGTTTTTCGGATTTCAAGTCGGAACTGTCTGATATCTAATCTATACATGCCTAACGGCAGGTTATTTATTTAATCCGAACAGTTCATGTTTATTTCCGCATACGGGTATGACTGAGTCGTAAGCATAGTGCTAATGTCTCCTGTGCATATAAGTTCATTCATACTTAGCGAAAACGACGGCGTGCACGTTAAATCTAGATTAATATTGTTAAGACTATAAGGGCCGGTGAATCCCGTATAAAGAGAACTGTTGCAAGTCCAGGACGCCGCAGATTGATTAGAGCATGCCATATTAATTTGGGCATATGGAAAATATTTAGTTACTAAGTAAGTATTAATATTACCGCTGCAATAAAGGTCGGATAGCCCTCCGTCGCTAGACGGACAAAGTGAGTTTATGCCAACATTGTTAATAGTATAGGGGCCGGTAAATCGCGTATATAACGAATTGCCGCAATGCCATGTCTGTGATTGACGTTGGCTCGATGCTATGCTTACCTGTTGTTTTGAATTAAATTGCTGCAGCGATTGTTGACCTGCTCCAAAACTACTTTGTTGTTGGGCTAAGTAGTTTGAGTTATTAAAATCCCGCCGGACTTTAAGTGCGCTTCGCTTAGTTAAGTCCTGTTCTAGATTGGCTTTAATCTTATCTGTTTGGAGTTTTATAGCTAGAGCGTTACTTGTACCCGGTCTATTGGTATTGGCCGGCGCTGGTTTAGAAGACAGAATATCTTTTTTAACGTTTTGCAGTTTAGCCGAAGCCTTTGGGTTAGTCGTTAAACCGGCGAAGATAAACACTCCGGCTATTAATGCGGCGAATAGTCCGAGGATTGGGTAGAACCTAAACTTGATGCTCCTATCAGTAGTTTTAACCTCTTTTCCGGGAATACCACGGCCGGTTTCTTTTGAGATTTCTTGATCTACGGATACGGAATGGTTCATCGGCTTCACCCCAAAACCAGTTTTTTGAAAATCTAGTTTCTGGTTGTATTGAAAGCGATTGATTGGATTAGATAAAACGCTGTAAGCCTCATTTATTGAGCTCATAGTTTTATTATTCCCGTTATGATCGGGGTGGTGTTTTTTAGCTAAATACTGATAGCGTGCCTTAATTTGGCTAGTAGTAGCGTCTTTAGGCAACCCCAGTATTTTATAGTAATCGACCACTGTTTTTACTATTCCTCTCCTAATTAATTAAGCATACTACCGGCTAAGGATCACAACAAGGTAAGGCCCGATTAGTCTAAGCGCTTAACCCGCAAGGCACCTGCCGAGTTTTCGGCTTCAGTATTGACCCGCCGCTAAAGCTAAACCATCAAGAGTATTTCATAAAAGCCCTGGCCGATTTTCCTAACCTATTGATCAAGTTTAACATTGATTTCGATACGCCAGTCTTCAGTATATTTAAAACTTTTGGTAAATTGATCATTCTTCATGCCGATAGTCCAAGATTGACTTTCTCTTGCTTGGCTGGCAATCGTAAGCAAAGCTACTCCCAGCATAGCCACTTACCACAACATGTAATTCGCTATATTTCTGCTGACAACATTAAGTCCGATTTTTCAAGACTGTCCTTACTCTAAGCTATAACTACCGGCCGTAAAAATGATTTACTCCCTGCATTCAATCAACCTAGTAGCTAGCGGATCCAGCTACGTACTTAGGTAAATATCTTACTTAGACGGCCAACGTCGGGCGAGCCTGTATTTTTTATTTGTCACGGTACGCGCTATACATTATGCCAATACGGCCAAGTGAAGGGCTAATTTCATCTAGCATTTGTTTTCGCTCCGATGAACTTAACTTGATCTGGCGAGCCATTTTCGCCAACTCGGTTACCGACAAAGTCTGATCGTCATCTATACGGTTTAGTGCAATAATGTACTGCTCGAGAGGGAGAATTAGGGCGTTACTAAACTTATTGGGTTCGGTAGTTCTCTCCGATGGATCTAGATGATACGCTGCTAGACGGCGGAAAATTGCCAGCTTTTTTGTACTATAACCCAACAGGACGGGACGAGCGCTGACAAGATCTTCGGCAAAGTATTGCCACTTAAGTAACTTGGCACTGCGCTGCAAGAATCTAATCTTTTCCCGTACTAATTCCGGAGCATACCCGAGTGCTGAAGGGTGCGCGTTAACCACCTTAGCGGCATTCAAACCCAGAGCAGTTAAGTTGGCCATCTTATCCCGCACCGATTCTGGAGCATAGCTGATAGCAGCCGGATGCGCGTTAACCACCTTAGGGGCATTCAAGTCCAGAGCAGTTAAGTTGGCCATCTTATCCCGCACTGATTCTGGAGCATAGCCGATAGCTAACGGTTGTGCGTTAATCACCTTAATAACATTCAGGCCGAGAGACTGCATAACTCGTTGGTTTCTAATAAATATATCGAGGGGAGTTAAGGACGGTTTTTCGGACTGATAAAAGTCAACAAGCTCAGCCGGTAGTCCAAGGAAATCAAAAAAACTCCAGCGGGCTGAAGCAATACTCTCCCACTCGTCTTGGTTTAACGGTCTATTCAATCGTAATGAACCGGTTGCAATAGTCTCGTTTAGTGCTAGCTTGAGGGCTTCATCGTTCTCCCACTCGGGATCTACACCAAAGGATGATAGCCATAATTGATCCTGAGAGGTTAACTCGATCATATCCGGAGCATTCTGTTCTTCGGTTAAGGGTTTAATCTCCAGAGCGGTTGCGTTCATCCGTTGTACTATGTCATAGTTGGTCCCATCTCGCAAGAATCCCGGAAGAATTTGCGATACTCCTCAAATTTAAATTGCGTTACTAGATATTGGCTAAGAGCCTGGCGGGACTAATCAGCCACGCAATCTAGGTGACGCGACGCCAACGGGTAAGCTTGTTAACCGAACGGGGGTTATTGATCCACCTCGTGAGCAATCATGCCGACCGCCAAACTTGACTTATTTGGTATTTTGTTGTACTGTTAGGTTATGCTCGAGCGAGATCCGTATCTAAAAATAAGAACTGCAGCAAAATTTGACGGTTCCATCTGGCGACAATATGAAAGCCCTAGCTATCTCTTTGTGATTACCAGTTTAGGCAGACAGCTCCTGCGGGAACATCGTACTTTTGGTGATTTTACCCGCTACAACAACGACTACATAAACGGGCGTGATAATCCAACGGCTTTTAGAAGCTATTTAGCAGAAGGGCGAAGCGGCCAGGTGTTTACTCTGGGCAATGATCTGGTAGTAAAAGAAGCTAAGCCATTTGGCGACTCCTTATTTGGCGCCTTAAACCGCATGGACCAACTAATAGACGCCCTGCAGAAAAACTGTCCGAGCTGGATTGACGTTCCGGCACACTACGGCTTAGCGATTTCTAAAACCGATACCAGTAAGCAGTTTATGTTAATGCAAAAGATCGACCACGGCGTGACTGTCGGAGATATTATGAGTACCAGAGAAAGTTACAGCACCCGAACCAATCTCGGCAGTTTAAGTGCTTTGGCTTTGGATAAATTCGGCCCGATAACACCGGAGTTGCAAGAAGAAGTCAAAGAACGATATGAATCATTAAAATATCTGGCTAAGCGTGCCGTACTTAAAGAAGGCCTTAATCCGGATGTGTATTTACCCGATATAGACTACCCGTATAATGTAGTGATTGAAAAACTCGCCACGCCGATTGCCGGTAGCCGGATAAAATACAGCATTATTGATCAATAAAACCGGCTATTGCGCAAAATCCAAAAAATAGCGCGTTTATTACCTCACTAGAATCATTGCTGCTTCTAACTATTCTAAGGTTACTAAGTTACATTTCTCCAAGACAATTCGTCGTCATCCTGACGTCAGGTCCCGGTCGGGCCGTCCCCTCCTATAATTGCCATCTCAACTATTAACTTAGCGCTTCCCGCAACCAGACGCCCGCCTTCGCCGGTAAGGTCAGTAGCCGCAATACCGGGCTCGACAGCATTGAACCTAATCTCCGGGATGACGTTGGCATATTGCACTGTCAGCATACGTATCGCAGACTTGCTTAAACCGTAGATTAATGCTGGACGCGCTAAAGCCGATTGTTCCCGCATTATTACCTAGAATGCAAGATGACCTTCGTTGTTTTGAATTAGAGCTAATATTGTTGCAGTAACGACTTTATGCTTGGATCTGAGGACGCGATATCGTCTTCAACTGCCCGAGCACAGGCGCTTAGCATTAATTTGTACTCAGAATTCGAAACCGCTACCTTGCCGGATATTTCACCCTGCCAGCTCTTAGAATCGAGTTCTTCCATGACAGCGTAACCTATAAAATGCGCCACATAAGCAGTGCGAGTTTCTGAAGCATGAGGGGTTCTAACTCTATCTATACTATAGGTTACTGGCATATCACGACTATCTAAACTTATGAAAAATCCGTCTGCTGGCGTTATGATCCATGCCTCAGGGTTATTTTTAAAAGGGAAATCCAATTCTAGATGATCGCCATGATCGAATATTTGATACTCATATCTAAGAATGTGATTATTTGCCTTAGCTGCCATTTATAAATCCTATAGTTAATTGTAATAACAGTTAGCTATTGCTTAAGTCAAGGTTAATACTATCAATCTGCTTTTACCCCTCATTTCATTAACACATCATTGCAGTCTGGGTTAACAAGTAGATGCCACTAACCGACCGAATGAAATACGAAGAGACTATCATTACTAAACAAACCAGATTAACGTCTATGTTTGGCTAGCCCTATGCGGCGAAGTTAGAACCTATATCATCATTATTAATGATAGAATACGTATATGAGTGAAGACCAGTTTACGAAATTATATAAATATATAGAAGAATTTAGAACAGATGTAGGTAAGCGATTCGAAGAAGCTGCTTCTGATCGAGCTGATATTAAAGGAGCACTAGCAGAGTTAAGTGCACAGGTAAGAGACTATCATAATGAAATGAAATTTATGTCTCACCAGATAGATAAACTAAGGGATGCTATTTTACAAATAGCACAGGAAACTGGCATTAAGTTAAAAGTCGAAATATAGTTTAAATTATTGACTGGGACTATGTCAGGTTTCGAACTTTTTGTTTTTCTATTAACCTTGAGTCAATGGTGATTGTGAAAGTGCTACTGGTTTATATTCATAGCTGGATTAGTTCGATAATCTAGAAGCCGTAGCCCGTATCTATGTCTTCAAATCTAGGATCGTCTGTCCATGGATTTTGTAGAGGTCCAACGTAAACCGGCGGCGCTTGAGAATCAAACTGGTCTGCGGTTATATCCACTATAGTTTTATCGCTTAGAGATGTTCTACCTAACATTACAAACGTATGCTGGTATTTGCTAAATGAGCTATACGCACGTCCATATTCTCCATAACCTCCCCATATTAGGGTCGGAGATAACCCCTCAAGTACGTTTGCTTGTTGTATACGTTGAGCTAGAACTGGGCTAGCAATATTACAATATCCTCGAGGGAAAACTTCTTCGTTCGCTAAAAATAAAGGTACAGGTACTAAATTACCCTTAACTTCTCGTAAAGTACCATTCGCAAGTTTTTGTTCTATAGCAGACCGAGGAGCATAATCGGCAGTAAAGGCATAACGAACCCAGGAATATCCAATAAGTGAATCAATCATCTCATCTTCGGATACGTCACCATTCTCAAACTCAGCTCTAGTGCGGTCTGCAATGAGTCTAACATCCTCGAGACCTACATTCATACAATTGTATTAACACACAAATAGGGAAAGAACAAATTTCTAAGGAGTCACTACGGGTACTATATTAACAAAACTGGCTAGGGCGGAGGGATTCGAACCCCCGAATGCCAGGACCAAAACCTGGTGCCTTACCGCTTGGCCACGCCCTAATACTAAATTAAAAAGACTAACTGGATTATACAGAAAGCGCTTATTCATCTCCAAATCAGAAGTTTTTAAGAAGCTATGCGGCATACCCAGAGGAGGTATCTTATGTAAAAATAGTTAAGCGGAATTTTTGTTTCTAATAAAGATCGTTTCTCCGGAAACCGGTTCGTTGGTTGTTTCGCTGGACAGTCGTATGTAAAACTGATGCGGCTTGAGTGAGCTTAGGTCATGTCCGGAAACAAAGGGAGCAAATACCGGACCAAGCCGTTCCAAATCAACAGCACCTGCCAGCCGGAAACAGACAATGTTGCCGGTATTGGCCATTAGTATGTTGGAATCTTTTGCGGCCTGATTGGCGGTTGACTGCTCGGCCAAGGTCAAACAAAACCCATATTTGCGGGATTCGGAAATCAATTGGCTTATAGAAGAAGAGTTAAAGTTTTGAAACTCATCAACATAGAGATAAAACGGCCGGCGCTGATCAATCTCGATTAAACTTCGTTCCCACGCCGCTAACTGCAGTTTAGCTAGCACAATCATTCCGAGCAGGGAAGACGTGTCTTCGCCAATCGCCCCCTTGGAGAAATTGCAGATTAATATCTTGCCTTGGTTAACCAGTTGCGAGAAGTCAAGACTTGAGTGGGGTTGTTCCAGAATCTTACGCGTGACAGCCGAGCGTTGAAACCGGCCAAGTTTAGCGGTGACTCCGGCAATCATCTTTACCCGCTGGTAATTGCCGGCTTTATTAAATTCACCATACCAGAAATTGCGCAGACTCGGGTCGGTTAATTTAGCGACAATGCCCGCCCGGTAAATGTCATCACTTAATATTTTATTAAGCGTGAACAGCGTCGGGTTTTCACTGGTAAACGCTGTATGGATGGTGTTGCGTAAAATGTACTCAATCCGGTGGCCTCCCTGTTGTTGGTCATCGGAAAAAATCTTACGGAATATTGAGACGATCGATTCGGTAATTATGTCTTTGGCGATTTCCTGCTGGGCAGCATCCAGGTTTGCCGGCAACTCCATTAGATTTAGTCCGATTGGCTGGCGACCGTTGCCGGTAAAATCCTTAGGATCAATATACGTTAGGTCATTGAGACGAATTTTGGGGATAAGGCCGGTAACCGACTCGGCAAGATCACCATGAGGATCGATCAGCGCCAATCCTCGCCCCTTAGCATAGACGTCCTGGGCGATCATATACTCAATCATCGTCGTTTTACCCATACCGGTACCACCTATAATCATAAGGTGCTTTTGTCTTTCGGATTGCGTCAGACCGATTGCTGTCTTTAACGCGTTATATTCATTCATGCCTAATACAACCTCGACACGGCGCTTTACTCGGCTCAACGAGCCGGAAATAGGCAGTGCAACCGCGCCGGAACTGCTCATAATATCCGGCCTGACGGAATTACCGGGCAGCGGGAAGCCGAACGCCGACTCCAAGCGATCGCTACTAACTTGATCCGGAGACAAATTACGTTGTAGGCTAAAGTCGGCAAGCTGGCCCGGTCTTATTTTGCTGGTTAACCCAAAGCTGCCGAGTCCGGCCGACAATGTCAGATTGACCGCCCTCACTCTCTGTTCTTGTTGAGCGGCAACCACTGAACGGATACAGACTCGTAGCGGCACACCGGTGTTACCGCTTTTGTTTGCGGCGGTTATTGACCGAGGCTTACGGCGGTCGGCTATGGTTCTTTGGTTCGCGAGTAAATATAGGAAGAGTTCTTTTACGGAGCGTAACAATACTTGACCGGCTTTCGCCAGGACAACTACTACCTTGGTCCATAACACTTGCCTTGGCACACTGACCACCAGCTGGACTACTGCCAGTTCACCGGACTTAAGGCCATGCAGATTGGCCAGTAGCGTCTCGATAGTACCCCGGCCGGCATTATCGGTCGGACTAATACCCGTAAGGTTAGTTTTCTCGGGCTTAAACGTCCAGCGGCGGACTAAAGAAAAAGGGGTTTTAGACCATTCAACCGACGCCGTCGATCTCTTAGCTTCAACGATCTCGATCTGTGGCCAATAAGCCATTAAGTAATTCTTAAATTCCTGGGCTAAATCCGGCGGGACACGACATAAAAATATAATGCCGGCTTTACCCTTGGACATAATCTCAATTACGACCCTCGACGGTTTGCGCGCATTAACGCCGTATTCGCTAAGCAAATAATATATTTCTTTATACAGCAACAGGTTGGATTGAGGCTGCGAGCCGTACGCGGGAAACCTGATTTCGTAACTACGTAACTGTGATGCTTTGGCTTGAAGGTCATTAACTTTAGCTTTTCGCCGAAAATTAACTAAAAGTATTAACCCCAAAACAATGGTGAGCAGCACGTAGGCCGACGTAAGCATCCCTCGTAAGCTCCGCTTATTGAGCTAATCATAGACCCCTTTAACTAAAAAGGTAAACTATTTTAGTCTTTGCTGGACAAAACGATAATCTTTCGCCGTTCAATAATAAACAATGCGACCACCCCGAAAATCAAAGGAATCCAATAAGTTAACGCCCGATATGCCAGGACCGAGGCAAATGCCGTACCGGTCGAAGTTAGCCGGGTCGCCATAATTCCGGCTATCAAGCTGGCCTCGACACCGCCTAAACCACCCGGAGTCGGAACCGAAGCGCCGATCAGTACGCTGAAGGAAAATATCAAGAAAGCAATAGGATAGTGCAAATCAATACCATAAGCCCTAAGAACCAGCCACAAAGCAAATACAGTTGAGGCGGCTTGAGCCGCAGCGCACAAATAAGCCACTAATAAACTGAATGGCCGGCGGCGATAACTCTTAAACGAGTCAACCAGTTGCCGCCGAAAACGTTGCAGTTTTTTGATCCTTCCGGAAAAAAACACAAACGCGGTAATCAGCGAGATGACTAAAACTGCACCCAGAATTAACAAGTCCTGATGCTTAAGATACAAACGCTGCTCGCTCTGGCTCAAACCGAAAAAAGCAATAACTAATCCTAAAACCGATAAATTAGCGATAACTCCTATTGCATTATTAATCCCCAGAACCAACCCCGATTCGACATCGCTATGCTGATTGGAGCGGAGAAAAAGAAAGTTAACGCTTAAATTACTAAGACCGGCCGGAAGAATCAAGCTAAGCGGTATACCGGCGAACTGTACCAGGAATGTCCGGGTAAACTTAAGTTTATGAAAGGCTAGAATCTTGTAACTGATCGTTGATACAGTAAATGTCAGCAAGAAAGAACACAAGGCGGCCGCCATAAACGACCAATGAAGCGGCAGCTCCAAGCGGCCATTCAGCCCAAGACCTTTTAATTTCGGCAAGAGCACATAAAGACCGACGATGCCGACGATAACTATAACTAAAGCCCGTCGGACACGTTTTGATCGCCATGACAATATCGATTCATTTTTCATTTTTGCTCTTTTCCCGAGTTATTATCTCACTAAAATTGGAATCCTAACACTATTAATTGTGCTATGGCTTGTATAATTAGCGTATGCCAGCCAATAGCAGTCCAAAACATGAATACGAAGGGCAACGGGCCCTGGCCGAAGTACTGTTTAACAGTATCGGCGACGGCGCGGCAACAACCGACGAATTCGGCAAAATTACCAGAATCAATCCAACCGGGCTGTCAATTATCGGATACAGTGAAGAAGAAGTGCTCGGCGCGTGGTTTCCTAAATTATTTATTGCTTATGACGAGAACTCCCAGCCGGTACCGTTAATCGACCGGCCAGTCACCAGAGCATTCGTTTCCGGCGAGATAATCTCCGAAAGGACTCACTACCGCCACAAGTCAGGCCGGTTAATCCCGATATCAATGACTATCAGTCCGATTATGGTGAAAAACCAGCCGGTCGGCTGCATTGAAATCTTCCGCGATATCACCAGGGAATATGAGATCGACAAAATGAAAAGCGATTTTATCTCTCTCGCCTCGCATCAATTACGTACGCCGTTGTCGGCGATCAAAACCTATTCGCATATGCTCATTGATGGGTTTATGGGCGGACTGACCAAACCACAACTCAGGGCACTGCAAACGATTGTTTCCGCAAGTAACCGGATGAATGAAACCATCTCAACATTGCTGAATATAACCCGTATCGAGAGCGGCAGCATTATCGTCAGCCGTAAACCAATATCGATAAACCAGATAATCGAGGAGGTAATTAACGAACACCGGCTGGCCGCCAAAGATAAGAAAATCAGCGTCAGTTTCAATCAATCGGATAAGCCGGTTGTTATCATTTCCGATGCCGTCGTCATTAAAGAAGTGCTGTCCAATCTGATTAGTAACGGCATTAAGTACACACCCGCAAACGGAAAAGTAGTCCTCGCCCTTAAATCAAAGGGTGGGCAAGCTGTCATTTCGGTGGCTGATTCGGGAGTCGGTATCCCAGAATCGTCCAAAGACAGCGTTTTTACGAAGTTTTTTCGGGCAGAAAATGTAATTAGGCAGGAGACTAGCGGTACGGGCCTCGGTTTGTACCTGGTAAAAGGACTCATCAATGAACTCGGTGGCGACGTCTGGTTTGATAGCAGCGAGAATAAGGGTTCGACTTTTTATATATCTCTGCCGCTGCTGCCAAACACGATCAGCGTTAAGTCTGTGAAGAAATAGACAGATAACTTGCATCCATATGGCATAATTAAAAAGGGATAAAGGAATTTCTACATAATAATATGGCCAAAATACTGATAGTCGAAGACGATAAAGACCTAAACAACGCATATAAGATCATCCTCCAAAGCGAAAAGCACAAGGTAAAAACCGCTTTTAACGGAGAGGAGGCTTTGGTATTGCTGAAAAATTACACGCCGGATTTAATTCTGCTTGACTTATTAATGCCGATACTCGGCGGACTGGAACTGCTTGAGCGCTACGACTTGAAAAAACACTCCAAGGTTAGAGTGCTCATTTTTACCAATATGGAAAACTCTCCGGAAGTTACCAAAGCTTATAACCTCGGCGCTACTCGCTGTATTATCAAGTCCTGGACGGCTCCGCAAAACCTGTCTAAGGTAGTTAACGACACGCTAAAATCCACCAACACCCAACTAAAGCTGGCTTAATATAACGCTAAGTTTCGTCCTCGGGATCCAGTTCGGAGATATATTGATCGTTCAATATCGCCTGCAGCCTGGTCATACTGATCGTATAGGGTTTGTTATTGCCGTAATCGATCACGCCTAAACGCTTCAGTTTGTTAAGTTCGGTCGCCGCCGTTTCCCGGGTTAGACCGGTAAGATTGGCGAAATCCTGATGCGTCAGATTAAGATCGATTTTCCGGTGATGATCCTTGATCGGCTGCCCGTGAATAATCGACAGATAATGCAGAGTATACATAAGTTTTTCGTTCGCCCGCGAGTGCTGTAGGGCATTAAGCTGCATCGATAGTCCCAGACGAATACCGACGTAGTGATCCAGTTCGGCCAAGGCCATCGGCAGGTTTTGCTGCACGAAGTCAACATAATCAGCACGCGGCACCAGATAAAGTGTACATTCCGGCGTAAACGCTTCGTAATAATAGATCGAACTGGGAACTTTATCGTATATCCAGGTACCCGGAAAGCTGTCGTATTGGGTAAAAAATCCGATCGGCTTTTCGTCGCCGTGAATACTCAGGTTATATGACTTAACTACACCCCTGCCGATAACGTAAGCCGAACGAGGGGCTTCGCCTTGGAAAATAATAATTTCCCCCTTGTTATAAGACCGGGTCGGGTACTTATTTACAAAGGCGTTGATTAGCTTGGAATACGCGGCGTCTGCCATAACAACTCTAGTCTAGCCCTAAGTCTCCGCTTTAGCCAACATTCGTATTATTTAGCCGCGTTTTTTGCTCAACGGGCTTAGCACTAATTCGGCTAAAAAACAGCCTTAAGCGCTTTTGCCGGTACTGCTCATATTTTAAAACCAAATCAGATAGGTCTTTCGTCATCATCATTCTACCGGTAAATATCCGCCTCCTCTCCATCCTTAAATGCTAACTTCGCTCACCTAAAAAACATAACAACCGCCACTTCATTCAAGCCGCTAACTTAGCTTAAATGAAACGCTGGTATATCACATCTTTGTATTAGTAAACACCGGATATTTAGTTTTGGCTGTAAACTAAACGACACCTAGTTAATGTATTATGGTAATTGACTCATATATGAATGCTAAAAAGCTGTTAAGACCCGCCGCGCTCGTCGGCCTTTTGATCGTTATTATCGGGCTCTTTGCCTATTACATTGATAAACATCCTTCGATTATCAAAACTCTTGGCCATGTCAGTCCGTGGACTCTGGTCGTTTTGTTAATCACTTACGTTATTTTAATGCTTTTTTGGATGGGCGCTTATAATGCCACGCTTAATCTCTGCAGCGAGCGGCGTCTTGAACCAAAAGAGAATCTGCTGCTGAGCGCCTACTCGACACTGGCCAATTTTTTTCTGCCTTTGCAGAGCGGTCCGGGCGTCCGGGCCTTATATCTGAAGAGACGCTACAAACTACCGGTTACGTCTTATGTATTCGCCTCGCTAGTCTATTACGGCTGCTATGCCGTAATCAGTGCGGCGCTTTTATTTCTAGCCAGCAGTTACTGGTGGGCGGCATTACCGGCATCCGTCGCTGCCGCGGGGATCAGCTTGGCGGTAATCAATTTCGCCAAAAAACGGTTTCAGAAAAAGAACAAACAATTAAAACTGGACTTAAGCCGCGACCGGGTGATCCGCCTGGTCGCAATGACCCTTGGGCAGATCATAATCCAAGCGATAATTTACGGTATCGAGTTGCACAGTCTGCACCTAAGCAGCAATCCGTTACGGGTACTTAGCTATACCGGAGCGGCCAACTTTTCACTATTTGTAGCATTAACCCCTGGAGCAATCGGTTTTCGCGAAGCCTTTCTAACTTTTGCCCGGGGCCTGCATCATTATTCAACTAATTCGATTATTGCCGCTAATTTAATCGACCGGGGTACTTTTCTGGTGTTCTTAGGTCTGCTGTTTATTGTCGTCGTTGCCACGCACGCGCGAAACAAAATAAAAAACATGGAACTATAGTTTTAGTCAAAATGCCATCTATCAGCTTTTTTTCAAGCAAAACGGTATACTAAAGATCAATGCGAGTATTATTCGTCGAAGATGAAGATAAGATTGCCCAAGCGGTTAAGCGCGGGCTGGAACTGAAAGGATATGCCGTAGACACCGTTGCCGATGCCGATAACGGTCTAAGTTACGCCATCGACCCGGACTATGACATTATTATTCTAGACCGCATGTTGCCCGGCAGCATGGATGGCATCGAAGTAGCCAAGCGGGCCAGAGCGGAAGGCCAAAAGGCGCCAATACTGATATTGACGGCTAGAGGCAGCATTGATGACCGAGTCGAAGGACTCAACTCCGGCGCCGACGATTATTTGATTAAACCGTTCTCTTTTTCCGAACTGGTAGCCCGAATGCAGGCACTGCTGCGACGGCCGCCAATCAATAGCGGCCCGGTGCTCAGTTACGAAAACCTGACACTTGATCCGGCAAAATACGAAGTGTTTCGCGCCGGTAAACCAATCAAATTATCCTCAAAGGAATTTGCTCTGTTAGAGTACTTTATGCGCCACAGCGAACAGGTACTGACCAAAGACATGATAATCAATCACGTCTGGAACGAGGACGCCATCGTCATGCCCAATACCGTAGAAGTATATATCGGCTACTTACGTTCGAAAATTGACCGGCCTTTTAAAAAGTTGCCGCCGCTTATTAATACCGTCCGAGGGTTCGGCTATAAACTCAGCCGGCAGGTTTAATTAAGGTTGTGGCGGCGCAGCCCGGGCAACGCCGAGAACGTTCTACTGCACCGGGTTATTCAGCATATTCTATAAAAGTTCATAGTAAGATTAATTCAGATGTTTAAAAACGCCACCTTTAAGTTAACGGTTTCCTACCTGCTGGTTGTCATGGTTATTAGCCTGGTTTTCAGTGCCGTCGTTTACCGCGTCGGCTCGGACAACCTGGCCTTCGGGCTCAACCGTTTAAGCACCGAGCTGTCCACCGAGTTTCCGGTGTTTAGCGGCACCCGGCTGACACGACCCAATCCCGCCGACCTGAGCGCCGGCCGGAGACATCTGCTGGACGAATTGATTCTTACCAATCTTGCAGTCTTAATCGGTGCCGGTTTCGTCAGCTATATGCTGGCTCAAGAAACCCTGAAACCAATTGAAGCGGCCCATGAGCAACAAAAACGATTTACTGCGGACGTGTCCCATGAACTGAGGACGCCGCTGACCGCGCTGAAAATGGAATCCGAAGTCGCCTTAATGGACGACCAGCTGAGCACCGATCAGCTTCGCGGAGTCATATCTAGCAATATTGAAGAGGCCGCCAAGCTGGAAAACCTAATTAATAATTTACTGAAGCTAACCAGATTAGAGGCCGGCGAACTACAGCAGCAATTTGTCGGCGTTAAGTTGAGCGGCGTCATAGACGAGGCGCTGTTCCAGATCAAACCAACGGCAGACAAACGTCATATAAAACTGCAAACCGGTAAAGCCAGAAACTATTCGGTTATTGGCGACCGAGACAGCCTGCTTCAGCTATTGATCATCCTACTGGACAATGCAGTCAAATACAGTCCCAGTAAAACCGTGATTAACGTAACACTCAGCAAAAACCAAAGCGACAATTCAGTCGATCTGGTTGTTGAAGATCACGGTCAAGGCATACCGGCCAAAGATCTGGAGCGTATTTTTGAACGATTTTACCGCTCGAATAATACCCACTCAACCGGCAGCGGCGGGTTTGGTTTGGGCTTGTCGATCGCCAAACTGATTGCCGATTTGCACCAGGCGGAAATTACCATTACCAGCCAGCTCCACAAGGGCACAACCGTCAGAGTCCGGTTCTTTAAGCAAAGCTAAGCCGGTTGTCACTTTAGCCGGTTATTTCGTAGCTTTTCAGTCTTTTTTCGCTGGACGCTGAAGATTTGGCGTCGTGCTGCAACTGCAACAACTGGTCGTATATACCACCGCTCTGCGCAAGAATATTCGGCGCGCCAACCTCGTCAACCCGACCCTGACGCAGTGTAATGATCTTATCAACCTCGCTAATGGTCGATAACCGGTGGGCAATAATTAAAGTCGTGCGACCGCGCATCAACCGGTGCAGCGCTTCCTGCACCAGCTGCTCGCTGCGGCTGTCCAGGCTGGAAGTCGCTTCGTCAAGAATCAGTATCGGCGGATCCTTAAGCAGAGCCCGGGCAATCGCTATCCGCTGTTTTTGACCGCCGCTCAACTTCAGTCCGCGTTCGCCGATTTCAGTGTCATAGCCCTTTTCGAAAGTGGCTATAAAGTCATGAGCGTTAGCCGCTTTGGCGGCCTCAATAATATCGGCGTCATCACTTTTTAAATCATTGGCGTAAGCAATATTTTCCCGGATTGTGCCGCTAAAAAGGGCCGGCTCCTGAAAAACTATTCCAATGCTCGAGCGCAGCGACTGTTGGGTTACCTTGGCAATGTTCTGGTTATCTATCTTTATCTGCCCCGAGTCCAGTTCATACAAGCGCAGCAGTAGATTGGTGACGGTTGTTTTGCCTTCGCCGGATTCACCAACCAGAGCAACTTTCGACCCGGGCTCAATCTCAAAAGAAATATCATGTAAAACTTTCAACTGGCGGTCATAACCGAAGTTAACGCTATCAAAAGCAATCCGGCCGGCGCTAACTTTGAGCGGCCTGGCCCGAGCAGCGTCAGTGATCGACGGTAGGGTATTCATTATTTCGAAATAGTCCCGGCTGTCACTGATCGCCCGTTGGGTGCTTTGAACGAGCATACTGATGGTAAAAATCGGTGTACGGATCTGCATACCATATAAAATTAAGGCCACCACTTCTCCCGGGTTAAGCACGCCGCGAGCTCCCTCGACAAAGATATAGAGATAAACCCCGAAGAAGATGACATTAAGCACCACCCGCCGCATAACGTCCTGTTTATGCCAATATCGGCTTTGCGGCTTGTTTAACTTGTTAACCTTTGCATAGTGCCCGTTAAATAACTTCAGTTCGCGTTTTTCCTGCAAATAGCTTTTTACTACCTTGATCTGATTAATCACTTCAGCGAACCGACCGGAAGCCAAATCGTAATGATAATTTTTCTTAGACTGGTAATCGCTCCATTTACCGGAAGTATGGATTGTCATAAAGATATACACCGGGTAAAGCAGCAGCAGCATCAGCGCAACCTGCCAACTGTAATAAGCGACTATCGCCAGAGCAAAGACCGTCGTAAACAGAAACTGCAGGAAATTATTGCTCATCATCTGGATAAAATTGGTAATCTGGTTGATCGAGCGATTCAGCCGATTAATTATCTTGCCGGAAAGCTCTTGATCAAAAAATTTCTGGGGCAGACTCAATAAATGTTCATAGTAGCGGCTGCTGAGAATAAAGTTCAGCCGCGTCGACATCAAGTCGCCGAAATAGCCACTCAGGTTATTAAAAATGTTCTGTAGAAAATCAAGCACAAAGATTCCTACTGCGAAGAATACCACCAGCTTCAAATCCGCATGCCGGCCCTTGGCAATTTCGCCAATGGCCCAGCCGGAAAGCAGCGGCTGGAGTAGGGCGGCGCCACTAGCTAAAATAGTTAGCACGCCGATGGCGACATAAAAGCGCCACAGCTGTTTAGCTGATAATAATATCCTGACTAATTGTTTCATACAAAAGCTTGATCAATTATAGCAAAGTCACCACTGCCCATCAGCCGCTAATCGCCAGCGACAAGGACATTACCAGCATTACAATCAGCGACAACCGGAAAGATTTTCTAGCCCAGGTTTTCGTTTTAGAGAATTTTAAGCCCCGCAAATTGAATCCAAACCAACCAAGTCCGGCAACGCCGATTGCCAGAATATATATCGACTGCCTGACGTAAACATAAATCAGTAAGGTGGTCAGTAAAAACAACGCCGAATAAAGCAGAATTGCATATACACCGGTCCGCTGCCCGGCAGTGATCGGGAGCGACGGCACGTTCGCCGCCCGATACTCCTTTTCCCGATAAATGGCGATGGCATAAAAATGCGGCATCTGCCATACGAACATCAGCAGTCCGATTAACCAGACGGCCAAATCAAAATGACCCACGTAAGCTAAATAGCCACCAATTATCGGCGTCGCTCCAGCGAATGCGCCAATAATAGTGGAGTGGGGTGTCTTTTTTTTGGAGATCGTATAGGCGCTGGTGTAGATCAGAAAACCACACAGCGCGGTGGCCGCCGTTAACAAATTAGTTCCAAGATAAAGCACCGTTAGGCCGGCTGCCAGCATAACTACAGCAAAGATAACTGCATTTTTCTCGCTAATCTCTCCGGTAACCGACGGTCGTTTCCGGGTGCGTTGCATTTTTTGATCAATATCCCGGTCATATAAATTGTTAACCGTACAGGCTGACGCTATTACCCAGGCAAAGCCGAAAAGCAATGACACCAGCTGAACCAGAACAATACTCAAGCGGCTGGCGAAAAAATAACCGGCGAGTGCGCTAATTAAATTTCCGTAAATAATCCCCGGCTTAGACAGCCGGTAATAAGCCCTAATGTTCACAGGTTGTCCTGAGATTTCATATAATTTGTCATTTGCTGCACACTCGGCATATTCATCCGATGACTTAAATTATTCATAATCCAAAGCGAGCCACCGACCAATATTATGACTACCGTTAACATAAAGGCCAACATCATCAGTTTTAGCCTCGGAGCAAATTCTTTGCCGATATGCAAAAAATAAATTAACTGTACGATAAATTGGCTAAAGGCCAAACCGCTAAGCAGCACTACCAGCACGCCCTTGCTCATACCTCCATGTCTGGTTAGTAAGTAAGCGCTAAGTGTCAATATTATTGAAGCAATAAAACCAATAACATAACCCCGCAAACTGACGTTCTCCGGCTGATGGGCCGAAACCAGCACGTCATAGCTAACATCGCGCGCCTTAGCCGTATCATTCGCGCTCATAACTTGATCGCTCCAAACAGATACACGATGGTGAAGATAAAGATCCAGACCACATCGAGAAAGTGCCAGAACAGACTAAGCATCCTGATACGTTTTAAAACCAGATCGGTAATCCCGCGGCGGAAAACAAAGCCTATCATTACCGCCATCCAAAGCAAGCCGATCGTAATATGCAAACCATGGGTGCCGACCAGGGTAAAGTAAGACGACAAGAAACCGCTGCGCCGCCAGCTGTCGCCCATCCTGACGAATTTATTAAATTCGTTTACTTCCAGCCCCAAGAAGCTTGCCCCCAGCAGAAAAGTTACACCCAGCCAAAGCAGTACCCGTTTTTTGTGGCGCTGCTGGGCGCTTAACACCGCCAGGCCGCAGGTGAAGCTGCTACTGAGCAGTATTAGGGTTTCCGCCAACACGTAGGGCAGACTGAATAACATAGCGCCGGTAGGACCGCCATAGGTGTTGTTATGCAGCACGGCGAAAACTGCGAACAAACTAGCAAACAACACGCAATCAGTCATGAGATAGACCCAGAAACCAAAAATGGTTCTGGTATCGGCGTCATGCTTGGCAATCAACTTGGCGGTACGCGTCAGGTTAGAGTAGTTCTTGTGGCGAGTCAGAACTTCAACAGCATCAGCTGCGTTCGGTAGTTCGCTCATTTGCTCAGCCCTCCGGCTTTTAAATAGGCTCTATCCAGCCGCTCGACCTCACTGGCCGATAATATGTATTCCGTATGCTCGTCCATGGACCGGAGAATAATCGTTGCAATTACAATCAGCAAACCGACTATTGCCAGCCACCAGATATGCCAAACGACAGCGAAGGCAAAGATCAGCGCGCCGCCGGCGATAACCAAAGCCAACGGCGAGTTCTTAGTCAGAACAATATCTTCATAAGGCTGAGGGGTAGACGTTTGCTTTTGTTTTTTCGCTTCCCAGAACGCATCACGGGTGCTGACCTGGGGAGTTTTAGCAAATGAGTAAAAAGGCACCGGGGAAGGAGTCGACCATTCCAGACTGCGCCCGTCCCAAGGGTCGCCGGTTTTGTCCCGATTGGCTTTACGTTGATAGATGCTGACGGCAAACTGCAGAATCTGCACGCCAACCGCCATCCCAATGATCGCTGCGCCCACCGCCGAAACGATAAACAGCTGCTGCCAGCCAAGCGAAGCGCTATAGTGATTGAGCCGTCTGGTTGCGCCCATGAAACCGAGAATATACAACGGAACAAACGAAAGAAGGAAGCCGATCAGCCACAACCAAAAGGCCAGCCGGCCCAACTTCTCGTTCAACTTGAAACCGAATATTTTCGGAAACCAATAGGTAATAGCCGCAAAATCGGCGAAGACCACACCGCCGACGATCATCATGTGGAAGTGGGCCACCAGAAACAGACTGTTATGCAACTGAAAATCCACCGGCGGTACCGCCATTAAGACTCCGGCCATGCCGCCAATCGTAAAGATCACCACAAAACCAATGAACCAGAGCAGCGGCGACGCCATCCGAATACGTCCCCGATAAAGCGTAAACAGCCAGTTAAATATTTTCACACCGGTAGGCACGGCAATAACCATTGTCATAATGCCAAAAAAAGCGTTCACGTCGGAACCGGCACCCATGGTAAAGAAATGGTGCAGCCAGACAATAAAAGATAACAGCACGATCGCCGCAATCGCCCAGACCATTGACGGATAACCGAACAAGCGTTTGCGGGCAAAAGTCGAGACAACCTCAGAAAACACTCCGAAGGCCGGCAAAATCAGAATATAAACCTCGGGATGTCCCCAGGCCCAGATTAAATTGACATACATCATCATATTGCCGCCACCCGTTGCCGTAAAGAAATGCGTGCCAATGTCCCGGTCCAACGCCAGCAGCGTCAAGGTAACGGTAAGTATCGGAAAGGCGAAGGCCACGAGCAGCATCGAACCTAGCACACTCCAGACGAACATCGGCATCTTCATAAAGTTCATTCCCTTTACCCGCATTTTCAGAATTGTCACTAAGAAATTAATTGCCGCCAGAAGACTGCCGATGCCGGCAATCTCCAATGACCAGATCCAGTAATCAACACCGACTGTCGGGCTAAAATGAAGCTCACTTAGCGGCGGATAGGCCAGCCATCCGGTAGCCGCAAAGTCACCCAAAATCAATGAAATATTCACCAGCACCATCCCGCCAAAAAACAGCCAGAAACTAGTCGCATTCAAAAAAGGGAAGGCCACGTCACGAGCGCCAATTTGCAGCGGCACCAACAGGTTAATCAGTCCGAACATCAATCCCATAGCCACGAAAAAAATCATAATCGTACCATGGGCAGTAACGATTTGCTGGAAATGACTGGCACTTAAGATCCCGGCATTGGAGCCGGCCGACAACGCCTGCTGGGTTTTAATCAGCGCCACGTCCGCACCACCGCGTAGCAGCATTGCCAGCGCCACAATGATATACATCACACCGATCTTCTTTGGATCAAGAGTTGTCAGCCACTCATGGTAAAGCCATTTCCAGCGGTGAGTAACACTTAACAGTAAAGCGATACCCAGCGGCACTAAAATCATCAGACTGGCGCCGAACCATTGTATAGCACTCGGCGGCAAGGCTTTGAGCGACAACTTGCCCAGCCAGAAACTGGCAAAATATGCTGCGCCGCTCATACCACTCCCTTCCCGGTAGCGGGACTCGAAACCGGCGTTAAGCTACGCCCATAGCTGAATCCGGGCAACATATACTTATCAATAATCGCCTGAAACAAATCAGTGGCCGGTTGGCGGTAGTATCTTGCCGGAACGTAAAGCGTCGGCTTAGCCAGACGGTTATAAGCGCCGAAACTTAGATTAGGCAGGTTATGGTCGGCTTGGATTTTTGCGACCCAACGGTTAAAACCCGACCTGGAAGTCGCCGTTGTGTTAAACATCATGCCGGCAAAACCGATGCCGCTAATATTCGCCGACCATCCCTTATAGGTTCCGGCTTGGTTTGCCTCAAGATACAGCTGTGTCCGCATTCCGGGCATACAGTATATCTGCCCGGACAGCTGAGGAATCCAAAATGAATTCATTGGCGCGTCGGATGTCAGATAAAAATGAACCGGCGTATTCAGGGGAATGTTCAGTTGGTTCACGCTGGCAAGATGCTGGGCAGGATAAATAAACAGCCACTTCCAATCCAGTGCAATAACTTGAACAACTATCGGCGGGTTAATTGATTTAATTGGCCTATAGGGGTTAAGCGCGTAAGTCGCATTCCAAGTAATGACTGATAGCACGCCGATGATAACCGATGGTATTAACCACCAGATTCCCTCTATAAGGCGGTTGCCGTCCCAGTCGGGCGAGTAGCGCTTCTTCGAGGGGTTGTCATCACGGTACTTGTAAATGAAATAAGCCAACAGGATAAACACCGGGACCACCACGATACACATAATCAAAACGACCGTGATCAGGAGCCGGAATTCTTTATCGGCAATAACACCTTTCGGTTCCAGTACCGGAATGTTGACACTAGAGAGGTAGGCGCCACTAATAGCGATAATTACCGAAAACAACAAGACCAGTAGCCAATGTTTTTTTGTCTTCACCTTTAAAAGTATCCTAGCCACCCAATCTCCGTTTAGTTTAGCATAAACGCTATGCTAAAAACAGTTTAGAAATGATCGCGGATATGTGAGTAGCTATACTCCCAGTTGGCATCAGCCTTCTTGTGTGGATTAAATATGCCTTTCGGATCCATTATCTGTTTAACTTCAACGAATAAGCCAAGAACCTGCTCGCCGAACTGGTCTTTCAGCCAGGGACCGCGAACCAGACCGTCGTTATGTTCCCCGGACAAGGAACCCTTAAAGCTAAGCACTAAATCGTTAACCTCTTTCATTGCCGGCAAGAGAGTGGCCCTCTCATTTTTATCCTCCAGCTTCATCAGTGGAATTATATGAAAATTACCGTCGCCCACATGGCCGGCAATCGTGGCGAACAGGTTGTATTTCTTAATAATAACGCGTAATTTTGGCAGAAATTCAACCAGGTGCTCAGGTTTAACCACCAGATCGTCGATAAACGGCGCCGTGTGTTTGTCCTTTACCTTGCTGCGCAATAAATTAAAGCTCTGCCGGCGCATTAACCAGAACTTTTCGCTTTTACCCTCGGTAGCATCTTCTTCGAAACCGTTAATTTCATAACGGGCTTTTTGATCCTTCAAGTCGCTATGCAGCGCCTTGATTTTCGCCCGGACTTCCGCTTCGGTTTGACCGTTGAATTCAACCATTAAGATCATCTTGGGGATGCCGCGCACCAGTTGCCAACCGTCGGGAATCAAACTCAGCAGCAGCTTAATAAATTTCCTAAGTCCTATCAGTTTCAAAAAGCTTGGCATAAAACGGATCGACAGCCAAAGTGTCTGGTCGTCAAAACTCTCAAATGTCGCCGGATGATGTGCCAGCACTGCCGGAATCAGCTCGCCCAAGTCATCAATATCTTTTAAAAATAACACCAGTAGTCCGGAGTGGGGTTTAGCCGGCACTAACCGGAAGTTAATCTCGCTGACAAAGCCAAGGGTGCCTTCGCTGCCGACAATCAGCTTGGTTAAATCGAAAATACCGCTTTCCCGGTCCCAGACCTCCCAAAGCGTATAGCCCATCGAGTTTTTACTAACATTCGGCTTGGCGGCTTTAATCAAATCATAGTGCGCCTCGCATAACTCATAAATCCGTCGGTAGACTTCACCCTCGAAATCATCCTGACCCATCTTCCGGTCCAGCTCTTCTTTGTTAATCGGCTTGACTGTCCGCTCAACGCCATCGGCGAAGACGACTTTAAGCTCGTTTATAAAGTCTTTGGTTTTGCCGAACTCCAGAGATTTTTCACCACCGGAATTATTAGCCACCATACCGCCTATACTGGCCAAATCCCGGGAGGCGGGAAAAGTAGGCATCAGCGCTCCGTGTTTTAAGGTACGTGATTCGAAATCACGGTAAAGTACGCCCGGTTGAGCCCGGGCGAAAGTCCTGGTAACCAGATCGATATCAGTAAAGTGCCGCCGGAAGTCGACAATAATCGAATCGTTAATGGCGCCGCCGGCCATATCGGTACCCGCTGATCGGGCGGTCAACGATATATTAGGGTTATTGTCCTTAGCGGCCGAAACAACTTTAACCAGTCGTTCAATATCAGCGGCATCTTTCGGGTAAACTACCAGCTCCGGCTTGATTTCAAACATTGAAGCGTCGTGGCTATAGGCTTCAAGAATATCCGCAGAGTCAGCCCATTCGCCCTTGAAACCGGCTTCCTTTAATTGATGTTTTATTTTTTCCATACTAAGATAAGCTTAAGCCCTAATAAGATTTAGGGCAAGGTGGGTTTAGATTTTGCATTATTAATTCCGCTGGATATAATTAAAAAAGGTTATGGCAAAAGAAAAAGTACTAATTGTCGGCGGCGGGTTCGCCGGCGTCAAAGCCGCATTGGAACTGGAAGGCGACGACCGGTTCGAAGTCACGCTGCTATCCAACAGCGACAATTTCCGCTACTATCCGACTCTCTACCATGTGGCTACTGGTGGCCAGCGCTCCAACGCCAGCATCCCGCTTAGAAGTATTTTCGCAGGCAAGAACGTTAGAATTAAACACGGCGAAGCAACGACTCTGAACCGCTTGGAAAAAAACGTCAGCACCAAGGACGGGGAAAGCTACGAATTCGACACGCTTATTCTAGCGTTGGGAGTAGTCACTAATTATTTCCATATCCCCGGACTCGAAGAATTATCCTATGGAGTAAAAAGCGTCGCCGACGTCGAGCGGCTGAAATCACATCTACATGATCAAATGGTCAACGACCACAAGCCGGATTTGAATTATGTTATTGTCGGCGCCGGACCAACCGGCATCGAACTGGCTGGCGCTTTGTCCGAATATCTCAAACATCTGATGCGGCAGCACGGGATCAGCGGACGAACGATTCATATCGATTTAATTGAAGCCTCGCCCAGGTTACTGCCAAAATCTCCCCCCGACACGGCAAAGATTGTCAAAAGACATTTGGAGCGCAAGGGAGTTAAACTGTTTCTCGGACAGGCCGTACAAGGAGAAACCGCCAATGAACTACTGGTTAACGGCAAACCGATTCAAAGCCATACCGTTATCTGGACAGCGGGAACGACCAATAATCCGTTTTTTGCTAATAACAGTTTCGTTATTTCCACGAACCATAAAGTTGCAACCGACGTCTTTTTACAAGCCGAAGAAAACATTTTTGTCCTGGGAGATAACGCCAATACTCCGTTTAGCGGACTGGCTCAAACTGCTGTTAGCGACGGTAAATATGTGGCGGATAATCTTAAGCGGCGGAAGTCGAACAGAATGATGAAGAGTTACCATATCCGCCAACCGATTACCGTCATACCGGTCGGCGAGAACTGGGCGGCGGTAACCCGCGGTCAACTGCGGGTTTACGGACGACTTGGCTGGGCGCTGCGACAACTGGCCGATTTCTGGGCCTTTCACGATTACGAACCCTGGATTCAGGCCGGCCGACAATGGCTGACCTACTATGGAAGCGAAGAAAATTGCCAGGTTTGTCTGGAAAATAAAACACATATAATTAAGCATGGTCTTTAGCACGAAATTTTAGAGCAATAGCTTACAATATGACTTATGAGCAGGCTATCGGCAGCCTATTTGACGGCGTACCAAAAATTAAATCCGGAGCAAAAACGGGCAGTTGATCTGATCGACGGTCCGGTGCTGGTCATCGCCGGTCCGGGCACCGGCAAAACCCAGCTACTATCAACCAGAGTCGGCCGCATTCTGGAAATGACCGATGCGGCGCCACAAAACATACTCTGCTTAACGTTCAGTGAAGCCGCCGCCTTCACCATGCAAAACCGCTTAGTGCAGCTGATCGGCAGTGCGGCCTACGAAGTCAACGTTTCCACTTATCACAGTTTTGGCAGCGAGCTAATCAGGAGCTATTTGAAGGAAGACGTCCGGCCGGCCGATGAACTGATCCTGCATGGCGTATTGAGCGAAGTACTGACATCACTAGACTACAGCAATCCCCTTAAAAAAGATTACTACATCGGCAGCATCAAAGAACTAATCAGCGGATACAAACGCGCTTTAATTACTCCGAATCAACTCGAGCAAATTTGCACCGCCAACGAAGAATTCATTTTAGCGGCCACCGAGATGGTTAAATTAAACATTCAGCCGACGCCGCGAATTAACATTAAAGAGCTGCCCGCCTACCGTAATTTACTGGCCGCATCGGACCAACTACCCACAACGGCAGAGGACTTGCCGATCGATAAAGTTACGCCGCTGAAAACTATTTGGCTTGAACAGCTAAGCAGTGCTATTGACGACTGCAGCGAATCAGGCAAAATGACCGCGCTAAGCAAATGGAAAAGCAGCTGGCTGGAAAAAGACGCTACCGCTCAACTAAGAGTCACCGGGCTAAAAACACTCAGCCGTCAACGAGCATTCAGTGAAATATTCACGCGTTACAACACCGCCCTGAAGGATAAGGGGCTTTATGATTACGACGATATGATTATGCACGCAATCGACGGACTGAACGCTCAACCCGACTTAAAGTACAGTCTGCAGGAACGTTATTTATATATCCTGCTTGATGAATTCCAGGACACCAACGAAGCACAATTCAGTTTGGTCGAACTGCTCAGCGATAATCCAATTAACGAGCGGCGACCGAACATCCTGGCGGTCGGCGACGACGATCAGGCGGTTTACGCATTTCAGGGTGCCCACTATTCACATATGCAGCGGTTTTACCAAAATTACGACAAGGTCGAGATAATCAGCCTGAAAACCAACTACCGCTCGACGGAGGGTATTATCCGGCTGGCCGACTCAATCCGCGGCCAAATCGAGGACCGGCTCAATTTAGCTCCAAAACTGCTTGAACCGTCAATAGATACCCGACAGACAAATGCAAAGAAAAAAGAAGAGATCAAACGGGTCGAACTTAAGTTGGACGTCGAACAATTAGCCTGGGTCGGGGAGTACATCAATAAACTGATTAAAAAGGGCGAGGTCGCCGCGGACGAAATTGCCGTACTGGCGCCAAAACACAAATACTTGATTGATTTAATACCCTACTTAAGCGCTCAGGGCATACCAATCAGCTACGAACAAAAAGATAATATCCTGGAGAGCGAACGGCTGGTTGATCTAATAAACGGCGGGCGGCTGATAGTAGGGCTTAGCACCAACGATAACTCGACAGCCGATGCGCTCTGGCCGGTAGTTTTAAGCCAGCAGCAGTGGTCTCTTCCGGCATCTTTGATCTGGGAGTTTTCCTGGCAAGCCCGGGACGGTCATAAATCCTGGAGCGAGATATTGCTGACTCACCAAAAGACCGGGCCGATTGCCTTATTCTTTATCCGGCTGGCGCAGATTGAACGCTATACGCCATTTGAAAGCATGCTCGGTTACTTACTTGGCAGCCGTGAGCTGGAACTGAACGAAGACGACGTCAAAACGTTCGTTAGCCCGTTTTATTCAACCTACTTTGCCGGGCTGGACGATCCCGACCAGTCGATGATTAAAGCCGGCCAGTGGAAATTAATCGGTCAACTGACCATCTTAAGGGCTCGGGCCATTGCGTCGTCCGAAGAAAGTTTAACTTTGAGCGGCCTGATCAGCCTAATTGACGCTTACAAAGCGGCTGGACTGAAAATAATCGATTCAAACCCATTTCAAAGCAGCGACCGCGCCGTCAACTTAATGACTGCTTTTGCTGCCAAGGGAAGAGAATTCCGGGTAGTTATTCTGATTGACCTAACTGACCAGGCTTGGGGCGCATCCGCCAGGGAACGGACATCATCAATTGCGCTGCCGCCAAACCTATCTCAAGTCAGAGCCGGTTCAAGCAGCAGCGACGACCGCCTCAGACTGCTGTTTGTGGCCGCTTCGCGGGCCAAACAACAGCTACTTCTTACAAGTTACCAGGAGGATCTAGCCGGCTCTAAGACCAGTCCGCTAAGATACTTAAACGAAACTGGCGACAATGAAAAGGGCATACTCAGTCCGTATTTACCAACTAACAGCCAGACGGTGCTCACACCGAACATACCGCCCCAATCAGAAAAACTGCTGGCCAAACCGCTATGGTTTGATGCCTTCCATATGGATTACGGCCGCGATTTAAAGCGGCAGGCACTGCTTAAAGACCGGTTAAGCAAATTTGTCTTGAGCGCCACCAAGTTAAACGACTATACCGACGTGTCCCGTGGCGGCCCAGGCAAATTTTATCTAGACAACATTTTACAGTTTCCAAAAACCCAGCCGCTGAGCGCTCAGTACGGTACGGCCATGCACCTAAGTATGGACTGGCAGTTCCGGCAGGCGAAAGCACTTGGCCGACAGCCAAAGCTTAATGAAGTCATCGCTCAGTTTACCAAACAACTGGCTGGGCGGCGGTTGCCGCCTGAAGACTATCAGAAGTTTCTGGCCAGGGGCGAAAACGCCCTGACGAGCTACTTTAGCCAACAAACGCTACCTATTGAATTTAACAATCAAGATCTAAGCGAAGAGACCTTCAGTACCGTTTTTGGCGATAATAATATCCGCTTAAACGGAAAAATCGACCGGCTTATTGTCGACAAGAAAACAAAAACTATAACGATTGTCGATTTCAAAACAGGCGATAGTTATGAGCGGATGAGCAACTCCGACATTCGGTCAATGCACCATAAACGCCAACTTTATTTTTACAAACTGCTAATTGAGCTCAGCGGCCGATTTAACGGCTACAGTGTTAGTGGCGGCATAGTCCAATTCATTGAACCGGAATCCGCATTTGGCACACTCGGCCAATTCAAACAGGTTAATATTACTTTTGATAGCGATTATTTTGCTCAAACCAAAAAATTAATTGAAGCTGTTTGGGCTAATATTCTCAGTCTTAATTTTAAAACCCAGAAAAACTACAAGCAAACGGCGGCCGGCATAAGGGAATTTGAAGCCGAATTAATCAAGTCGCTTAATATCTAAATCGGGCTTAAAAAAATATATCTGCCCGTTAAGAGCAGATATATCTATTTTACCTATCCTAAGCTTTTGGTTTGATTAACGTTATGTCTAACGTCGAGTGGTCCGGCGAGACGATGAGGTCTTGCGGCCAGCACCTGTTGACTTTTTAGCAGTACTTGAGCGTTTTGACGCAGTAGTGCTTGTGCGGGTTGTCGAACGGCTGCTGGATGCGGACGGAGCCACAGCAGCAGTCTCGGCGACCAGTCTGGAAGCTTTGCTACCCAAGCTTTCAGCCGGCGCGAAAAAGATCCAGTAAAGGTTAACACCAATTACCGCACCCAATACCGGGCCAAGCAGGTATGTACCCCAGCCCATCGATCCAGCAAAGGCGAAGGCCCTGACAGCTAGAGCGACAGCCGGATTAACAATACCGATACCGGCGGCGGCAGCGACAATGATCGCCAGCGTGTATGAACCGCCGAGCATTAATGCACGTTTGGTTCCCTTAAAGTCACGGAAGTATGCCGCACCGTAAGCCAGTGCGAGGATTAATCCACCGACGGCTTCAGCAAACAGCACTCTGGCGCTGTAATGGCCGCCAATCGCTTGCATTGGAGACGACACGAAATAGTGATATACACCATACGCCGCCCAACCGCCAAGCATCTGCATGACCACATTTAACGCACCGACGGTCACGCCAATCTTTCTGGCGGTCATTAAGGCAATGGTAACTGCCGGGTTCAATTGAGCTCCCGACACACTGCCAAAATAATAAACTGCAATCGCAACCGCCGCACCGGCTGCAATAGCTATGAAGTATGGTATCCCGATAGTTGAACGTTGGACGCTTAGGAACACCAACGCCAGGATACCGGTGCCTAGAAACTCCGCAAGGAGCGTAGCCACCTTTTGTCTTCCAAACATTTTTGGAACCTCCTTAATTTATACCCCTAAGCCTACCGTGATTCTAACTAATTGTAAATAGGGCTTAAGCATAAGTACGGTTAAGTACGGGTAATAATGCCTAGTGACGGATCGGATAGTACCGCCGCCGCCGCGAGATTGTAATAGAGTGATGCGGTGAATGCCAGCTCTTTTTGTTCTGTCGTTTCATAAAGCAAATCAGCCGATTTTTTCAACCCGGCAATGTTGACGTAAAAAGCTTGTAATTTATTGTCGTAGGCTTCGCTTAACTTTGCCCGGTTCAAACCGATATTGTCACGAAAATCCAGCACCAACGCAACCTCACGATGCAACCCGTGAAGAGTCTCAATCGCATCCGTACCGGCAGCTTTAATCATCGCCTGCCGCAAATCCTTTCCGCCGGTAGCGTATGGTCGCTTAGTCCGGTTAAGCTCACATAAACCCGAGGCTCTGCCAATAATTATCTGTTCGTGATCTTCATTAATGTTAAGGCCGAGGTCTCTGCCGGTTTGCGAGTCAACTAGGCCTTCGAGTACTTGTTTGATATCAGGCGCATAGTCGCGCAGGTAACTAAGCACGCAAAGCGAGTTGGGATCAACGGGGCCGAACTTATCCTCTCCGCCGCAACCGCAAGAAAACCCGCTGGCATGCTCATCGTCATGTCCGCCAATACTTATACCGCGAGCAGTAAAATAATCATAAACGCCCAGCGCATGGTCTTTAGCGGTCATGCCGTCCAGGTAATAACGTTGCGGACCGAGGGCGTCGGCGGCAACTGAGCTAAAACTGCCGCCAATGGCACTGGCGCCCTTCAACAAACGAGTTCGCCCATCCGCACAGTGTACGGGAATTTGTAAGTAAATTTGATCATAAAACTGATCGGATAACGCCAGCTCTTTGGTGAATTCATTAAGCGTATCCACGCTATATTCGCCGGCGGCAATATGACTATTTGGACCAATCGAACCGCGTCCAATTGAAAACCTCTGCTCGGTTAATTGGCTTTGCGCTAACATAGTTTCACCTGACACAATTTATATCACTCCAATTCTTAATAAATTAGGTTTTTGAATTTAGTATGATTTATATCACAAGTCGTCATAATAATACCCCTGTCCAACTAAATCAAGTAACTGATAGCTTTGTTTTAGCGGATGAACGGTTTTCATGTTAAATTAATGGTAATGCTTACCTATCTGGTCCAAGAAAGCAAAAAGATCTCTCCCTCAACGCTGCTTCTCACACTTAAACGCGACGAAGCTGAACGGCCATTGTCGTTTCAGCCCGGACAATATGCGGCAATTAACTTCGAACATCGTGGTCGAAAATCGCCGACACGCTGTTTTTCCATCGTTAGTGCGCCGACCGACCAAGACGTGCTGCAGTTCAGTATGCGGGTTAGGGGAAAGTTCACTACCGCGGTCAGCAACCTGGAAGCGGGCGACTTGGTCAATGTTAGCGGGCCGTTTGGCGGTTTCGTCTTTGATCTTGCCCGGGACAAGGAAGCAGTGTTTTTGGCCGGCGGCATCGGGATTACGCCGTTTATCAGTATGATGCGACACTTGGTGAGATTGCGGGCCGACAACAACGTCGTGCTGCTCTATAGCGCCCAAAGTCAGGACGACATTCCGTTTGCCGATGAGCTCATGTCGATCCAAAAAACCCATCCAAACCTGAAAACGTTGTTCGTCATCGGCAAGCCGCCAGTTGACAAACTGCCTCCGGCGCATGTGATTGAAGGTAATATCTCCGAGGATGTGTTAAATAAAGTGACCGGCGGGGATTATAGCCGCCAGAAATTTTTTGCTTGCGGGCCGCCGGGGTTTATGGGCGCAATGTCGGCGATGATCCTGAAAAAAGGCGTACCGCGCAATCGAATGCTCACTGAAGCTTTTACTCAATCTTCACCGAAGCAAACATCAATTTTACGCAGTTGGCCGGCCAATGTCTACGCGCTCAGCACTATCGGCGTGATTCTCGGAAGTTTCGTGGTCATGGAAAGCGATCTGCTCAGATCGTTGCCGCCGGTTACCACCACGGCACCAACTAAGAATGCACCATTTTTAGTAACTAACGCCCGAAAAGAACAGCTGGACCAATTGGTTAATGGCATCCCGATTACACCGAGCGTTGTACCGACGCCGTCGTCAAGCCAAATAGCCGGTTCGGGTTCTTCTTCGACCGCTAACACGCCGCCGCCGACTTTCGCGCCGGTTTTTGCACCGCCAACCACAACCCCCTCCAAACTACCGTGATTAGAACAGCACAAATAACAAAATAGCTATGCAGTATTTTCAGCAGCAAATAGCTCTCGGTTCATTCGTCCAAATATGCCTTATCAGCAACGATAAATCGTTAAACATTAACCAGTACTTTGCCGGTCTTTGGCAGCGGATCTTCCGTTACGAAAGCCGGTTCAGTCGTTTTATCCCAACCAGTGAGTTATCAATACTGAACCGGAATGCCGGTTTCAAATTCACCGCCTCAAAAGAACTGGTAGCGATTCTTTCGGAAGCCAAACGACTGTCGCTTGTCAGTGACGGGATATTCAACCCGTTCATTTTGCCGCGACTGCAGGCGGCCGGCTACGACCACTCACTGGTTAAGGGCTACGAGTCAGACTATCAGGATAACTACAGTTTTCGGCAGCAGGGAAGCATTGAACAGCTGCAAATCGGCCAGAACTGGGTAAAGATCCCCTCGGAAACAGCCATTGACCTGGGTGGCATCGGCAAGGGTTACCTTGCAGATATTTTAGCTGGCGAATTAAGCGCAAAAACCGCCGGATTTTGGCTATCCCTGGGCGGTGATGTCAGTTTCGGCGGCTTGAATGAAAACGACCATCCCTGGCAAATAAACATCGAAAGGTCTGCTAACGAGGGGACTTTGGCCGTATACACGAGTAAGACAGGCAAATCCGCCGCAATCGCCACCTCTTCTATTCTGGTACGTCGGGGAAAACGCTATGGCCGCCCCTGGCACCACCTGATCGATCCTCGGACGCAGGCTCCGGCCGTTACCAGCATTCTTCAGGCTTCGGTTGCGGCCAGCAGTGCCTCTGTAGCTGATGTCTTTGCTAAATGCGCCGTGATTATCGGCTCAGCCGATCCGGCGGTGACCTATTTAAAAAAACGGCATATTAAAGACGCCCTACTACAGCTGGATCCAGCCGCCAACCCGAAACTCAATCCGGTTATTATCGGGCAGGCGATTAGCCTGGATAATATGGACTAGCTAACGGCTAAACAATATAATAGTGATAGTGCTTAAGTTTATGACAAAAAAAATCACTCTTTCGCTAATGGTGGTTAGTTGGTTGGGGCTTAGCTTTATTGGCTTTAACCCGCCGGCCTCGGCGGCAATCGCCTCCGCCGCACCAAGCAATACCAGCTATGGTGGATCACCGGATATATTAGTACCGGCCGTTCAGGGACCGAGTGTCGGCAGCCGTTTATCCAGTCGGGCGAAAACATCCTGGCCTTGGTATATTACCAGGGCTTCTGGGCTTATCGCCGCCTTGGCATTATTCACCTTGATCTTATCTGGCGTCGGCATGATCACCGGATACACCTTTAGACTGCTTGAACCGTTAACCGCGTGGGCTACGCACCGGGCGGTAGGTATTGTTTTTGCCGTATCGGTACTGATTCACGGTATAGCCTTGTTGTTTGATCATTTCGTACCCTTCAGCGTGATTCAAGTTCTGGTACCGTTCGCTTCCAAATACCGTGAAGTGACCATCGCCGGACATAATTTCGGCTCCTTGTGGGTAGCCCTCGGCATCTTCGCCAGTTACGCCCTGCTTGCCCTGGTACTAACGTCGCTGCTTTGGATGGACAAAAAACCGCACCGCTGGAAAAGTTTCCATTATCTGGCCTACCTGATCGCTGTTTTAGTGTTTTTTCACGCTCTTAACCTCGGCACCGATTTAATGCACGGTATCTTCCGTACGCTTTGGATAATTATGGGACTGGTTATAGCGATAGCCATTATTTTCCGCCTAAGGCGGGCCAGGTCGATATGAGTGCGGATGATAACTTGGTTGCCGAAGCTCCCGGCGCTAAATCGAGTCCGGTCAGCCGGCGGCAGCGTAGCGTTAAAAGAATCATCGGCTGGAGCGTCTTTTACTTGTTGCTGCTCGTTTTGTTCGTGGCGGTAATTTTTATTCAAGGACGCAAGGTTAACACCCTGGGGTTTGCCAGCGGTCAAATCATTCTGAGTACTAACAAGGTCAAGTACACTATTGGTCAAGATATTTCTTACACAATTAAAAATAACCTGAGCCAGCCGATAGTCTTTTTGAACAAATGCCCCAATGAACCGCTGCATATTTACCAGCTAGAAAACTCCCAATGGGTCAGAATCCATAACATCGCCAGTTCTACGGCCTGCATTAACCAGCCGACCCGTTTTATTATTAACCCGAATCAACAGCTAACTCGCAGCCTGAAACCCTGGTTAAGCCTGTTTAGCAAGCCGGGAATATACCGGATAGTGGCTTTTGCCAGCAACTATACGGCGCTGCCCTATACCGACTTTCAGGTAGCCGGTAAAGCGATAGTGGTATCGCCAAAAATTATCTACAAACCGGTTTATACGCCGATATATATTAAGTCCGACGGCGGTGGCGGGTCATCGACGGGCGGCGACAATTAACAGCGCGGCCGCTAATATCGGCTTAAGCGTCAATTAATTTATTGTTAGACTCCTCATCGCACAGCGAACGAACGAGCGGCAACCGATTAGCGCCCTAGGCTATTGCAGTCAAGTGTATAATTACATTATAGATGTGGTCGGATTTCAAGAAGTTCATCTTACGGGGTAACACGGTGGATCTGGCGGTAGCTTTTATTATCGGTGCCGCCTTTAACGGCGTTATTCAGTCACTTGTTAAAGATATGCTTACGCCGCTGATTGCCGCCATTGGCGGTAATCCGAACTTCTCCGCTTTGTCCTTTACGCTTAACCACAGCCGGTTTCTCTACGGTAACTTCATCAATTCCGTCTTGTCTTTTCTGATTATGGGTGGCGTGGTCTTCTTTTTGGTGGTTCAGCCAATTAACAAATTGATTACCCTTTCCCAACGCAACAAAACCCCGATCGAACCGACCGACAAAAAGTGCAATGAATGCCTTAGTACAATTCCTCTGGAGGCCGCCCGTTGCGCCTTTTGCGGTGTCAAGCAGCCACTGAAAACTGCGTAGACCTAGTGCCGGCGGCGGCGCAAGCCGGCAACTTGCAGCCGGACCGCCTGACGGTCAACCATTGTCTGGGCATGTTCCAGTGACGCCTGGTCTTTGGCTTCGGTTTTCATCTTTTCCGCCCGTTCCATCGCTTCTCTGGCTTCAGCCTCATTGATCTCCTCTGGACGGTGGGCTTCATCAACTAAAACTTTCAGTGTGTTGTCCGACACCTCGATAGCTCCGCCGTAAGTCGCGTAATATTCAATGGCGCTATCGGGATCGCGGGCCGTTTTACGTACGGCGATCACACCGGGAGCAATCACTGAAAACAACGGCATATGGTGTTCCAGCACGCCGATCTGACCGTCCAGGGTAGGCAAGACCACCTCGTAGGCTTCATCGTCATATTTCTTACCGCTGATAGCTACTAAAACAAAGCGCATATACCCCGCCTTTCACTAAATCACTTAACCGCTTCAATGCCGCCCTTAAGGTAAAAGGCGTTTTCCGGCTTATCGTCATGTTTGCCGGCCAGTATTTCCTTGAAGCCGCGGATAGTATCGCTTAGTTTAACGTATTGTCCCGGGTTGTTAGTGAATTGCTCGGCCACAAAAAAAGGCTGAGACAAAAAGCGCTGGATCCGGCGGGCCCGGGCGACTACCAGTTTGTCTTCCTCCGACAATTCCTCCATACCCAAAATCGCAATAATGTCCTGCAGATCCTTGTACCGCTGAAGTACCCGCTGGACTTCACGCGCCACATTGTAGTGTTCCTCACCGACAATTTCCGGGTCAAGAATGGTTGAGCTGGAATCTAACGGATCAACGGCAGGGTAGATACCGATCTCGGTCAACGCCCGGCTGAGGGTAATCGTTGAGTCAAGGTGAGCAAAGGTCGTCGCCGGCGCCGGATCGGTTAAGTCGTCGGCAGGAACATAAACCGCCTGCACTGAAGTGATCGATCCTTCTTTAGTCGAAGTGATCCGCTCCTGCAACTGACCCATCTCCTGAGCCAGGTTCGGCTGATAGCCAACGGCCGAAGGTAAGCGGCCGAGCAAGGCGGAGACTTCGGCGCCAGCCTGAGTAAACCGGAAAATATTGTCAATAAACAGCAGCACGTCATTGCCTTTGTCGCGGAAGCTTTCGGCGATCGTTAGTCCAGACAACCCCACGCGCAAACGGGCACCCGGCGGCTCATTCATCTGTCCAAATACCAGAGATGTGTTCTTGATCACGCCCGACTCATTCATTTCGCCGTATAAATCATTGCCTTCCCGGGTACGTTCACCGACACCGGCAAACACCGAGTAGCCGGAGTGGAATTTGGCGATGTTGTTGATCAGCTCCTGAATCAGTACAGTTTTGCCGACACCGGCGCCACCAAACAGACCGACCTTACCACCCTTAGTGATTGGACAAATCAGATCGATAACTTTAATCCCGGTTTCCAGCAACTCGACAGAACCGGATTGATCAACCAGCGGCGGCGGAGTTTTGTGAATCGGCGCCAGCTGATCAAACTTATTATCGCCTTTATCAATCGGCTGACCGGTAACATTAAACATTCTGCCTAGAGTTTCTTCACCGACTGGCACGCTGATCGGAGCACCGGTGTTCAGTACTTCGTGTCCGCGGCTCAAGCCGTCAGTTGAGCCGAGCGCGACGGCCCGGATGGATGTTTCGCTTAAATGCTGAGCGACTTCCAGGGTTAGAGTCTGGTTATCCAGCTGTAACGTCAAAGCGTTATAGATTAACGGCAAGTAACCTTTGGTGAATTCGACATCTACGACAACGCCGACAACTTGAGTGATGGTGCCGATATCGGTTTTTGTTGGTGTCTTTTGGATTAATTTAGTGTTGGCCATAATGTCTTAATTAAACCTGTTTCCTTTCATTAAGCTATTTCATTAAGCGCTTCGCTGCCGCCGGTAATTTCCGCCAGTTCCTGGGTAATGGCCGCCTGCCGGGCGGTGTTCAAAGCCAGAGTGTAATCGTTAATCAGTTCCGTCGCGTTATCCGTGGCATTTTTCGTAGCCATCATCCGCATAGCATGTTCGCTGGCCAGACTCTCCAAAACCGCCTGCCAAATCTGTGCTTCAATCAAACGGGTGATTACCTGATCAATAACTGTTTCCGCATCCGGTTCAAAGGTTGAGACTTCACTGAAACTCTCTCCCTTATCGGGAGCCGCCGCCGGCAGCAGCAGCATATTGGTAACTTTCTGGTTGACCGTGGAAATAAAAGAAGTATAAATCAGCTCGATCGCCTCTACTTCACCGTCCTTAAACAGCTTAATGGCGGTATTAAGCAGCGGCCGTATTTGTTCAGCTGTCGGTTGGTCGCCGAACGGCTGATAAACCGCCGCCAGTTTAACCCCTGCCAGCCGGCGCACAAATTGGGCGCCCTTGTTGCCGACGGCGATCACCGAGGAAGCAACGTTCTCCTGCCGATCACGCTGTAGCCGGTTCAATAATTCCTTGCTGATATTGGCGCTATAGGCGCCGGCCAGACCGCTGTTAGTACCAATCATCACATAGAGCCGCCGATTGATCTTTTTCTTAACCAGCATCGGGTGCAACTCGGCTTCCGGCAGCACGCTGAGCCGTTGCAGCAATTCATAGGCCAACTCCTGGTATTCCCGGCTGCGCTGAGCAATAGCCTGGGCCCGCCTTAACTTACTGGCACTAACCAGCTCCATGGCTTTGGTTATCTGCCTGGTGGAACGGATTGAGTTGATCCGGCGCTTTAAAGTAATGGTGCTGGGCATAATATCTAGCTACTCGCCTGGAGCTTCTTTCTCGTTCTTTGCTTTATGTTCGCTGTCGTAACCGAGGGCCACTTCTTTGGCAACCTCCAGGATCTTTTTATTGGCTTCGTCATCCGGTTTATTGCCGGTGTCTAACTCCGTAACCAACTTGGAATGACGCTGTTTGATTTCCCTTAGCAACGCCGCTTGGGCCGGTTTAATTTTTTCCAGCGGAACCTTATCGAGGGCACCTTCGGTGGCCGCCAATAGGGTCACGTACATCTCCCAGATACTGTAAGGCGAGTACTGATTCTGCTTAAGCAGTTCGGTTAAACGCTGACCGCGCTCAATGGTTCTTCTGGTGTCCGGATCAAGATCGGTAGAGAACTGGGAAAAGGCCGCCAGTTCACGGAACTGAGCCAGCGCCAGCTTCAGTCCGCCACCAACTGCTTTGATCGCTTTGGTCTGAGCCGAGCCGCCAACCCGGGAAACCGATTGACCGACGGATATTGCCGGACGTATACCCTGGTAGAACAAGTTGGTCTCGAGAAAGATCTGACCGTCGGTAATCGATATGACGTTAGTTGGAATATAGGCAGAGATTTCGCCCGCCTGCGTTTCAATAATCGGCAGGGCGGTCAGCGAACCGCCACCCAACTCGTCGCTTAATTTCGCGGCCCGCTCCAGTAGTCTGGAGTGTAGATAGAACACGTCTCCCGGATAAGCTTCACGTCCCGGCGGTCGGCGCAGCAGCAAAGACATTTGTCGGTAAGCCTGCGCATGCTTGGTTAAGTCGTCGTAAATGATCAGGGCATGCTGTTTGTTGTCACGGAAATACTCGCCCATAGTTGCTCCGGAATAAGGCGCCAGATAAAGCATCGCCGCCGGATCGGCAGGGGAGGTAGCAATAATAATCGTTTGCTGCATTACGCCTTCGCGTACCAGCCGTTCTTTTAATGCCGCCAGCTTAGATAACTTCTGGCCGATAGCCACATAGACATTGATAACCCCGCTATTTTGCCGGGCCTGGTTAATCATCGTATCAACGGCAATCGCGGTTTTGCCGGTCTGCCGGTCACCAATAATCAGCTCACGCTGACCGCGGCCGATCGGAACCATGGCATCGATGGCGACTAAACCGGTCATTAGCGGCTGGTACACTGAACGCCTGTCCAACACGCCCGGAGCCGAACGTTCGACCCGGCTAAACAGTTTTGTTTTGATCGGACCGCCGCCGTCCAGCGGATTGCCCAGCGGATCAACGACTCGGCCAATCAACTCTTCGCCAACCGGTACTTCCAGTATTTTACCACTCAACCGGACAGTTGCTCCGGCAACCACAGCCGTATCATCGCCCAGAATAACCGCGCCGATTTCATCCTGGCCCAAATTAAAAGCAAACGCCGTAACTGTTGTAGCGTTGCCGCCCTCAATTTCCAGCATTTCGTTATAACCGGCGGCGGACAGGCCGTAAATCCAGGCAATGCCGTCACCGACTCTAGTAACGATACCGATGTTTTCAATTTCCGGCCTGGCTTTCAGTTCGGCAATCGCCGCACGGATATCTTCGGATAATGTAGCAATAGATAAATCTGACATGAGCTTAATTTAACTTCCTTTTACGTTAATCGCTTTTTTAAACCGTCTGAGGCGGCGGGCAAAGGATATATCCATTCGTTGCTCGCCTAGTTCCAAATTGGCGCCGCCGATGACCGCCGGATCAAAAACCGGAGTAACGTTAAGCCGCTTAGCCTCCGGGTAACGGGACTTAAACGGGCGCAGTAAATCTTCATAAGCATCTTCGGGTAAAGCCCGGGCCACCCGGGCCAGCACGTCAACGTAACCAACCGAAGCCCAATACCGCTGAACGTCTCTGAGCAGTGAGTCTAGCTCAAAATAGCGTCGCTCCTCCAGCAGGTAAGCGGCAGTCGCTTCAGCTAGGCGGGGAGTAACGCCATCTTTAAGCGACATTTCGGCAATCACCTGGGCCAGTTCATGGCGGGGCAAGTATTTCAACTAAAACTCCTTCCGGCCGGCTAGCGCCCGCTCGATCAGGCCGGCGTCTTTTTTGGCATCGACTTTCTCGTCAAGCACCGCCGAGGTCGCCTGAGCAACCAGATTGACCATTTCGTTCTCCAGCCGTCGCCTGATCCGCTTAACCTCAAGCTCAGTTTTATCCTGAGCCTCCTTAATCAAGATGTCCGCCCGCTTCTTGGCGTCGGTTTCAGCGTCCCTGATGAGCTGTTTGGCGGTAGCGCTGGCTTCGCCGATGATCTGATCCGCCTCGGCCCGAGTGCGATGCAGTTCCTTCTCGATCTTTTGCTCCAAGTCCGCTTCGTCATGGCGCATTTTTTCGCCAAGTTTAACTCCGTCTTCAATAATCTCGCGGCGACGATTTAAAATCTTAACAATCGGACCGAAAGCCCATTTTCTCAGTACTATATAAGCCAGTACAAAGGTTATCAGCTGGATAATTAAGGTCTTGGGGTCGATCCCCAATGCCCCTAACCCGGAGGCGGAACTCGTGGCAACCAGGTGTAGATTGTGCTGGATTATTGTTAAATCATTGACCATTGGATTAAATTCTAACTAACTCCTTACTTAACGATGAAAATGGAAGCGAAGGCCAGCAGACCGAACAGCTCGACAATCGCCACGAAAATTAATGCCTGACCCAAAAACTTAGCCGCTTCAGGATTGCGGCCGACAGCCTGTAAATAATTGCCGCCGATTAAGCCAATACCGACACCCGGCCCGATAAAACCGCCGCCGATCATCAAACCCTTACCGATAATAGCCGTATTAATTGTTTCTGTAACTGCGATCATTGTTTTAGTTAACTCCTTTATTCTTGTTTAAAAAACAACTTAAATTAATAATTAACAGATAGTTTTAATATTTCAGGCACCTCCACTACTAGCGGCACCTGCCGGTTCCGCACCTATTTTTCCAGTTTGCTCCTGTCCGGTCAAGTCTTCCTCCGCATGTGCCAGATCATTATGGTCCTGGGCATGGTTAACGGCGACTGCCAGGTACATCACCGAAAGAATGGTAAAAATGTAAGCCTGTAACATACAGATAAAGATTTCAATCAAATAAAAGGGCAGAGCCGAAATAGGGGCAAGCACATGCCCGAGGTAGGCAAAAACGTCAATGACAATCATGCCGATCGTGACGTTCAAGTAAAGTCGCAGCGACAGGCTAATCACCCTGGTTAAGTCGGTCAGCATCTCAAGCATTCCAATCACCAGATAAAGCGGGTTCTTCGGGTTGCCGACAAAAAAGTGTCGTAAGTAAATCCTCAGCCCGCCGGACTCTTTTACCGAAGCGTAATAAACCAGCCCCATGGTAATCAGGCCCATAGCCAAGGTAGCATTCAAGTCGGCAGTCCAGGGCCGCAGCAAAGGCGAGCCGCCACCCTTGAAAGCGTCACCGATCAGCGGCGTCAACTCGCTCCAGTTATTAAATAAAATGAAGAAGAACAGAGTAACAAAGTAAGGCACATATTTACGGCCGACTTTGGGATTACTAAAGCTTGATTCGACCAGCCGGATAATAAAATTGACACCTTCTTCCACCAAACCAACAAAGCCTCTGGCCGGATGCAGTTTTACCTTTCGGGCGACAATTAAAAAAGTAACAATAATCAACAGAATAATGCCCCAGCCGTAGACTTCGGAATTAGTTATCGGCCAGCCAAAAATCCTGGTCAACTGAGACGGAGCCACAAAAACCGTCGGTCCGCTGCTGGACGCTGCAAACAACCGGGAAAGAATGATCATTTACCGCCTTTCTTCTTGGCGTAATCCGGCAGCGCATTAACCGTTCGCTTCACGATTAGCCAAACCAAAACAAAGGCTAAGGCGACTCCGAGCAGTGTAATCCAGGGCGAACTCTTAAAATACGAATCCAGGTAGTAGCCGCCGGCGATCGGGATCAGCACGGCCACGGCCATTTGCCAGCTCATAGCAATTGCCGATGAAATAAATAACTGTTTAGCCTCCAGCGAACCGGGTTGGCCTGAACCAGCCATAAACTCCTTAGGGCCATGGCCTGACTTTGTCGGGGCTGGTCGTGTTGCCACCATTTCACTTTTAGTATATAGAGGTAAACATCTTGTGGCAAGAGCGGCAAAGACAATGCCGAGCCGTCAATTAAAAATACTTTGCCTTCAGATAGTTCAATAAGTTAAAATGGATACTATGAGTGATAAGTCTAAAGTAACAATCTACACGGCAACCTGGTGCGCTTTCTGCCACGCAGCTAAACAATACCTCGACACACTGGGTGTCAAATACGAAGACCTGGATGTTGAGACCGATCCGGCTAACGGCATGGCGGCATTGACTAAAAGCGGGCAACGAGGCATTCCGGTACTGGACATTGACGGCGATATTGTTATCGGCTTCGACCGGCCAAAAATCGATAACGCCCTCAAATCCCACCATCTGGTCACTTGATTTGAACAAACCTTGATATAAATCACAAAAATCCAGTTAAAAAAATAACAGGATAGCCGAGCGCATGGGTGTTACGCTAGAACGACATAAGTAGGGGGATTAGTTTTGGAAAGCCAACCCGAAAACGTTATCGGTCTTATTAACTCTCAAGTAACTGAACGGATTAACCATAATCCCGAACTGGCGCGGGAGGTATTGGTGGTTATCCGTAAAAATCCTGGCCGTGAGTTGCAGAAAACCGAGCTTGAGGGGTCAGACAACCTGTTTGGCGATCAAGAACAACTTATTTCGACCTACGACTTTTTCTCGCAGGTGGTAGCCGATATCGAACGGTTTAGCCAGGTGCAGATCAGCGACGAGGACGTAGACAGAGCCTATGATGATACGGAGTACGTTCGCTGGCTTAATGCACATTCACAGTCAAACGGCTTAAGGGACCGGACTTTGACCAGCCAGGAACGGACGATCAGCATCAGAGCCAATCTGCTGCGCTTCCTGGCAGACAAGGCAATCGTTAATCGAGTAGCGGTAGTGCCGCCGACCGACGACGAACAGCTGGAACTGGCTAATTAGCACCCCTAAGTGCTCAACCTGATTGTCGGCAACTATGGGTATAATAGTACTTAGTTATGGCGTTTGAAGATTATAAGACCAAGGAGTCGGTAGTACTGGTGTATACCGGCGATGGCAAAGGTAAGACCAGCGCTTCAGTCGGGTTGATGGCCAGAGCCCTCGGCAACGGCTGGAGGGTTGCTTTTATTCAGTTTATTAAACACTGGGAGGTCAGCGAGCATAAGTTTATCCAGGAGATCCAGCCTCTGTACGGCGAAAAGCTGTATTTCTATAAAGGCGGAATGGGCTTCTATAACGCCGGAGACATGAGCGCCAAGAACGTTACTCCTCAAGAACATCAAATAGCTGCTAAAACTACTTATGACGTCGCCTTAAAAAGCGTCAGCAGCGGTAAATTCGATCTGGTAATTTGTGATGAAATCAATAATGCAGTAAACGACAAACTGCTCAGTATCAGCCAGGTGGCCAAGCTGATCGATCAGCGCAATCCGCATACCAGCCTATGCTTGACCGGCCGCAACTTTAATATGGAGTTAATTGGCAAGGTCGACATTGCTACCGAGATGAATAAAATCAAGCACCATTTTGACGATAAATACTTAGCCAACAAAGGAATAGACTTTTAAGCTTGTTTGTTATAGAATAAGGCTCACATTAAGCCATCTCTATGATTGAATCCTACCCATATAATCAACAGGAAAACGGACCTAATCCAGATATCAATTTCGTACCTTTCGCTAAAGACCAGGGACTCCTGGTTTTCTATAACCCGACAAACGAGCGGGCAACGCGCCACGCCGAGGAGATCGTCCGCAGCCGTGGCGAATGGCCGGCAAACGGTCCCATCCGGACAATTCCTACCGATACCGAGCAGCAGGCAAATGTAGAAGCGCTCGAACACCACAGTAAGCAAGGACCTTTTCATATTGCGGTCTTGGGTGGCGACGGCACCAGTCACCAAATTCTGGACGCCGTCTGGCGAAAAGACTTTAAGGGAGTAACAACTGTCTCGGCCGATGGCTACGCCAACGATCTGGCCCACTCACTACATATGAGTCATTACCTTCGGGACCCGATCGGCTCACTACGCGACGGCTCGGTCGGCAAAATTAGCGCAGTTGAGGTAACAATCACCGACAAATACAGTTCCGAATTATCGATACCAGCTTTCGGTTATTTCAGTATCGGTGTCAGTGGACTAGTCGCCAAATATTTTAATTCAGCAGAGTACCGCAATCGGGAAAAACCCGCCAAGGGCTATAAGCTGCGCCGGGAAGAAATCCAAACGGCAATGGACTATTTCAACAACGCCAAGCCATTTATCGCTTATGATAAGGTAAATGGTACGCGGGAAATTATTGACCACCATGTTTTGATCGGCGGCCGGATGGCTAAAATCCGCTGGTTGCCGTACAAAAGAATTCTGGCCGATGTCGCCGCTGTCGGGGAAATCAAGACCAACAACTATAAAGAATTGTTAAAAAGTATGGGGCACATGTTGATCGGTGGCGTTACGCTGCATGACGGCGAGACAAAGTCACTGAAGGTGTACTCGATCGGTGACACGCCACTGACTATGCAGATTGACGGCGATACACTGGCAATTGCCAGTGCCTCTAAGATCTCCTACCGTATCAGCAGTGAACAGCCGCTGCTGGTCGCCCATACCAGATTCGCTTAAGAAAATCTAAGTGATCGTTGGGCTGATTCTGGCCCGGCGCAACCGTAAGCCGTAAAGATAGCGCAGAGAAAACGACCGAAGTTCAGGATCATAACTTTCGTAAACTAGTCTGGCCGGAAAATATGTCGCCAAAACCACGAGAATAACCACATGCATGTATAGGCGGCGCTTAACCGAATGCACCTTGTAGGTTTTTGGGCTGGTCAGGCAGTATTTAACAAATGGCAGAAAATGTTCATCCAGCCTTCTGGTGGATAAACCGGCCACCAGTTCCGGTTCGTAGCCCACGATAAGGCCAAGCTCCTGCAAATGAATTCCCAGATCCAGATCCTCGTGCAGCCCACCACCTTGACACTGCCGGCTCTTTACCTTGATCCAAGCTGACTTTTTAATAGCCATATTAGCGCCCTGAAGAAACAACCGGTCACCCAATCTTGCTGCCAAATAGCTTCTGGCCCAACGGTCAATACGGTTTGCGATGTCTACCAGCACGAAATCATAATAATCGGCGGAGCCGGACACCGCCGCCAGTCCGGGATTTTGCGCAAACAGGGTCGCTATCTTATCCAGCCAATCCGGTGGCAGCAGTGTATCGGCGTCAATCCTGGCAATAATACTGCCTCTGGCAGCGTTAAACCCGCGGCTACGAGCGTACACTACGCCCTGTTTAGGTTCGCGGAGCAGACGGACAAAAGGGAACGATGCCGCCACCCTCTCAGAGCCATCACTTGAATTATTGTCCACGACAATAACCTCATATGGCTTAAGATTTAGCCCATCGATTGCCTGCAAACAGGCAGCCAGAGCCACCGCGTCGTTATATACTGGAATAACTAGACTGATTTTAGCGTTATTAATCATCAAGAACTTAATTAGATATTATATATGCCCCAAGCAAAACAATACGAATCACACCTTAGAAAATACTTAACATACCCCGTTGCTTACTACCGCCGCGGATTATTTGAAAAGCTGGTCATTTTTTTTATTATTGCCGGCCTGCTGATTTATTTTAGCTTCTGGAGTATCGCCCAATGGTACTCTTCCACCCAGAGTCATTTGCCCATGACTTACGGGGTAACCTTCGTCCCCGATTACGCTCAGAGCCTTGGATTAAATCCCAATCAGACAATGCAGGCATTGATCGGCATTGGTGTGCGGCAATTCAGACTAACCAGCTACTGGAGTGACATTGAACCGGCTCAGGGCAGCTACAACTTTTCCCAACTTGACTGGGAATTCGCCCAGGCCAATAAAGTTCATGCCAAGATCATTTTAGTGGTCGGCCTTAGGCAGCCACGCTGGCCGGAATGTCATCCGCCTTCCTGGGTCAACACCGCGGGACCGCTAAATAGCTGGGAACCACAGCTCCTCAACTATATGCGCATAGTTATTAACCGCTACAAGCACAACCCCGCGCTGGAAGCCTGGCAGCTGGAAAACGAATATTTTCTAAAAGGCTTCGGTTCGTGCAACAATTTCAGCCGGTCAAGACTGATCACTGAATACCAGATGCTTAAACAGCTTGATCCGTCTCACCCCGTGATTGTCGGTCGCAGCAATAATGATATCGGCATACCGGTCGGCCAACCCAAGCCGGATATCTATGGAATCTCCATCTATAAACGAGTCTGGGACGCCAATGTCACCCATCGCTACCTGGAATACCCTTTCCCCGGCTGGTACTACGGCTTTTTAGCCGGGCTGCAGAAAATTTTCGACCATCGGAACATGATTATTCTGGAGCTGCAGGCGGAAGCCTGGCCGCCTAACGGCAAGACCATTACCCAGATCAGTCTGAGCGAACAGAACAAATCAATCAACGCCGCCAGGCTGAAAAACCGCTTCAGCTTCGCCCGGAGCACCGGAATGAAAGATGCAATTCTTTGGGGTGCCGAATACTGGTATTACCGGATGGAAATCGAACATGATCCAAGTCTGTGGAATGTTGCCAAAACCGAGTTCAAGGCAAACGACTACCATAACGGCTCGTACCTGTTTGGGCACATCGCTTCCCGATAGCTTACAATAAAGGTATTATGGCCAAGAAAAAAAGCCGACCAACCAAAACAATAGTTAACCGACGGGCGAAATTTGATTACCGGCTCGGCGAGACTTTTATTGCCGGCCTTGAGCTAACCGGCGCCGAGACCAAAGCCTTAAGACTGGGCCACGGCCAATTGACCGGAGCTTACGTCACCATAAAAGACAATCAGCTGTACGTGCTGAATATGACTATTAACGGGACTAACGGTATCAGAATCAGCGAGAGCGACCAGACCCGAACCCGGAGGCTACTGGCTAAACGGCGCGAAATAAACCAGTTGATCCGGCTAAAACAACAGGGGGAAACCATAGTTCCCCTGGAGCTACTGACCAAAGGCAGATTCATTAAGCTGAAAATAGCTTCAGCTCAAGGTAAGAAACTCTACGACAAACGACAAACGATTAAAGCTAGAGATGAAGCAAGAAATATTCAAGCAATACTCAAGAATAGGTAGATACCGTTGCACTGCATTCATCCGTTAGGTATAATCCAGACTGACTTTGGCTGCCTAAAGCAAGCCAAAATGCCAGACACACTTTATACATTATTCCGGGGTAGCTCAGCGGTAGAGCGGGTGGCTGTTAACCACTAGGTCGCTGGTTCGAATCCAGTCCCCGGAGCCAAATAGAACGCAAAGCCTTTTTTAGGGCTTCATTTAATTTTTCGTCCCTGTTATTTTTATCCATATGTTTGGATTGAATTCGGAAGTCGCAGCACGCAGCGATTAATGGTCGTAATGCAATAGCAAGAAGCAACTCAATAGTGTTTACATTTGCGTGATGCGAAGATCTATCTTGGTAGGCCGGCCGATAGAGCCAAACTAGACGCCCAAAAGTTCAAGATTATTCATTATGGCTGGTCTGTTTTACACCTTAAGATTTAAGTTCGAGACCCTAGAGCCTTTGGTATACTAAGGCAATATGATAAAACCACCGAGATTACAGTCGGTCGACAAAGATGCGCTTGTGGGTCTATCGAATAGCGTAGTCGGTAAGCCATCCACTGCTCACGAAATAGATTTGGGCGAAAAGTGAACCACAGCGATACGCCTATAGTAAAGGTGTTGAGCGACATTGATGGGACTCTACTACGCTTTGGCGTGCCCAAAGTAAACCCTGCAGTAAAGGATGCGCTAAAAAAATTACGCCGAAATAATATAGATGTTCATTTAGCGACAAGCAGGACCGTCGCAACTACACAAGGCCTAGTTGAGGATATTGCTATTGGTCATCAACTTGCGATAACCGATAGTGGTGCAACGGTTGTCTACGCCGATACCCTGGAAGTTGTATGGAAGCAATGGCTCGATAAGGAACTAGCATATCAGCTGAGCAGCCTTCTCGTTCCCTACGCAACACTTATCTGCTGTACAGTAAAGTACGCTCCTTTTACGAAGAAAGATGCGAAAGAAATGATCGCAGAAGGTAAACATGTTTTTGACGATGTACCGTCAATTTTTATGGTTCATACTCAAAAAACAATTCAGCCAATACGAACCATACTGGCCTCCTTCAAAACAATACGTACACATACAGAACTATTTGAGAGTGGTCCGTTCTATGGTACACAGATTACGCGCAAGGGCGTAGATAAGAAGTCGGGGACAATGCAACTCCTGGCGCTTGCAGGTGAATATTCAGGTAAAATACTTGCCATTGGAGATGGAAGTAACGACCTTCCTTTATTCGAAGCTGCGGACATAAAAGTCGCGATGGGTTCAGCACCTAGGGCAATGAAAGAGCAAGCAGATTTTGTGACCGACACTGTGGATCATGATGGATTTGTTAGGGCGATGTGCGAGTATAACTTAATATAGCTTCTATATAAATTAATTGTTTTATAATATTATTGTCATGGAAAGACCCCCGATATATCCTTATTTCTACCCTATTACACGTGTTTCTAAAGACAGGAATCGTCGGGCACTTCGGCATGGCGCAACGATTCCTGATGAGATACGTATCGCCCAAGAAGCACGACCTCGATTTGAAGGTCACGACCAACCTCTTATCCACTGTCTAGGCGATATATCACTGCGTTACTGGGATGACGCAGATCCTGATGCAATGCGCATGCAGACAGAGCTTGCAGCTCAATATGGAGTTGACGGTTTTATTTTTGACAGTTTTATGGGTGCTAAGCATGGTAAGCCAACTAACGAGATGGGGCACATTATTGATGACAGCTTTCTGAAGGAACGAGCGTCGAATGGGCTTTTTTTTGGCCTGATGTCGATATTTGCAGGACCGCGTGCCGTCTTGCCACTACCAACGCTCCGGTACAAAGAGCGAAAAAGGGTCTACGACATTTCTCGTCAATCTGTTGAGATTATTGTAGATAAGTCAGCACGGCATTACTGGACGCGAGATGAGTATATACGGGTCAATGACCGTCCATATCATTCTGTGTTTGTTCCACTGAATCGAACAAAAAGTCGTCGTGATGATTTGCATATATACGAAACAATTGAATATATGAAAGAATATGCAGATAAAACATATGGTATAAATCCATACCTTGTTGCTGTATCGCAAGGTGCCGATCAAGCCGAACCATTGATAAAAAAGGGTGCCGACGCGGTTACTAGCTACGCTTTGCTTCCAGATTTTTCGGCCAAAGCCACACCTATTCAGGATTATGCAATGATGGTCGACAGAAGTGAGGGTGAATGGCAGAATATGCACACTCGACTTGACGTGCCATATGTGCCAACCGTTGTTGTCGGATGGGACGCTACCGCAAGGACTTCAAATGATATAGCATTCGAGAATGGTGTAGGCATGTACCCATTTACTCCAATTATACACGGCGGAACGCGTGCTTTATTTGGTGAGATGCTTCGGCGACAATACGCTTATCTTAAGGCCAATGTACCAGTTTCTGAGCAGTATATTCCTGTTAATGCGTGGAACGAGATTACCGAAGGGTCTTCGTTACTACCAAGAATTAGAAGTGATGGGACAGTTGATAGTGGATTGCTTGAGGAAATAAAGGCTTTCTCCGAAGATATCGTAAAAAATAATATCGCATAGTTTATTCTTTTGAGATTACGTAGTCACCGATAACAAGCGTATCTAGTCCACACCCAAGGAAGCATTTTACGGCCTGTTCAGGAGTATTTACGATAGGCTCACCCATAATATTGAATGAAGTGTTCATTAAAACTGGAGTGCCGGTTTGCTTCTGGAAGGCTTTGAGGAGTTTCCAATAGCGAAGGTTACCTTCTTGCGTAACGGTTTGAACGCGCGCTGTGCCGTCGACATGCGTAACCGCAGGTATTTCTATCTGTTTATCCTTCTTTACATTAAAAGCAAGTATCATGTAAGGCGATTCTTTAGTTGTACCAAGTTCGAAGTAGTTCCGAGCATCCTCAAGTGTCGTCGAGGGTGCAAACGGCCTAAAGTGTTCACGGAATTTAATTCGTTCATTTACGTGATCCTTATTTTCGGCTAAACGAGGGTTCGCTAAAATACTACGATTCCCGAGTGCTCGTGGTCCAAATTCTGCCCTACCTTGATACCAGCCAACGAATTTATTATCAGCCAGAAGTGCCGCTACGTAGTCTTCAAGGTTCGTTGGTTTTATCCATGAAAGGGAGTATTTCGTAAGAGCAGCTTCGACATTCTTATCAAGAAAATCAGGTCCTAGATAAGGGCTTTGGTTAGTAAGAGAAAGTACTCGTTCTTTAGGTCTTAGCGAGTAATAGCTGAGTAGCGCAGCGCCAGCACTTGCGCCATCGTCTCCAGCAGCAGGATAAATAAATATGGAATCGAATATGGCTGCTTGAGCGATTTTTCCATTTCCTACACTATTAAGTGCTACACCCCCAGAAATACAGAGATTCGAGGCTCCCGTGCTGTCTTTTGCCTTTTTTGCTAACGCCAGAAGTGCTTTTTCTAATACATCTTGAGCTGCACGAGCTATGTTCATATGGTGCTGTGTTAATTCATCATCTTTGTTGCGGGGCTGTCCAAATATGGAAACAAATTTTTTCGAGACATTTTCACTAGGTTTTTTCTGAAAATAGAAATAACTAAGGTCGAGTTCGTAGCCGTTTGCGCCTACTTTTAAAACATCATTCATTGCTTCAACAAGACTTAGGTCTCCGTAAGGAGCTAGCCCCATGACCTTTCCTTCATCCTCGTTTTCTTTGAAGCCTAAAAATTCGGTAATGCACGAGTAAAATGCGCCGAGCGAGTTGGGGTAGTTGACTTGAGTGAGCTTCTTGATGTTTGCACCTGAGGCAGAGTAAATACAAGTCGCTTCATGTTCTCCGCGTCCGTCGACAGTAATAATGGCAGCTTCTGTAAACGTCGAAGTGTAATATGTTGAGGCTGCGTGACAATCGTGATGATTTAGGAAGCGAACCTTACCTGTGTATCCAAGACGCTTAAACTGAGCATTAGTGTCGACGATTTTGCGTAATTGATAGATACTATTTGTAATAGCTTCAAAAGTATAGACTGGAAAGTATTTAAAAAAGTTCACTACATTAAGATGGTATACGAGCTTTAGATAATCGAAGCAAACACTTATTTCATCAATAGTATTGATGTCAGATATTCCTGACTGATCTATACAAAACCGAATGGATGATTTTGGAAATTTGCAACTATGCTTTTCTCTATTGAATCGCTCTTCAGCGATGGCGGCAATGATAACACCATTCATGACAATTGTGGCACTTGTATCGTGTCCATACGGTTTGATTCCTAAAGTAACAGTCATTAGTTTGATGGTATCATAGTTAGTGTCGCAATCCCGTCGTCTTTTCTGGGGTGATGAACTACAATACGACATAGGTATAGAATATGAATGAATACGATAATTATTTCTTACCTCTTGCTGATCGTGCCGAGCAAGAGGAACTTTTTAAAAAGCTAATTGATGCTTGTTTTAATTTTTACTCTGGCGAAACAAGAGATGGCAAGGTTTTAAACTATCGCCCGCCAGAAGTGCTTAAGGAAATAGCCGCAGAAGATTTACCAATAGATGGTACGGAGCTAAGAGAAGCAATTAGTACCCTTGAAGAACAAGTTGGAAAGTATTCTGTCGCACAGTTTGACGATACATACCTTGCGTTTCCTGATTCCGGAAATGCCATACCTGCAATCTGGGCTGATATTTACTCGAAATTTATTAACCAAAATCTTATTGCCGTTTCGAGGAGTGCGCCAATTGCGACATTCATTGAAATACAGCTTCTTGAATGGTTACGGCAAATTATTGGCTATGAGTATAAATCACTGCGAGATATCCATTCGCTCTCAGAGGTATCTGGTATGGTCACTACAGGAGGCCACATGTCGAATCACGTCGCAATTATGGCTGCTCTTAATAAAACGTTTCCAGAGATAAAAAAGGGAGGGCTTAGCTGCTTGACCGTCCAACCTGCTGTAATCTTAGCTGGAGCCATATCACACTATTCATTTAGTTCTGCACTACATCATCTTGGAATTGGTCAAGATGCGCTACTCGATGCTCGCTCTTCAAACGATTACACGACTAATCTTGAGGATGTTGAGCGATTATTGACAAATCCCCCTGAAGGAAAACAACCGTTTATGGTGGTGGGTGTTGCCGGTAATTCGCGTACGACAAGCCTCGACGATCTATCTGGACTCTCAGCGCTCTGCAAGAAATACAATGTATGGTTCCATACAGATGCCTGCCACGGAGGGGCGCTTTTGTTTTCAAGTGAGTATCGAAAACTTCTTGCGAGAATCGAAGAGTCTGATTCAGTGTCGATTGATCCACACAAAGGTCTCTTTGCACCTTATCCATTGAGCTTCGTATTGTTTAAAGAACGTGATACGCTAACGAAATTTACTCGATATGAAAGTGAGGTCCGTGATGGTTCGTCATGGGATCTTGGTTATATAACCCCTTTTTACGGATCGAGAGGTTTTGAGTCATTGAAGTTATGGTTGACGATAAAGACACTTGGTATGAGGCAGATTGAGCAGATTATTGACGATCGTCAAGAAATAGCTCATCGATTGTCAAAGTATATTGCTTCATCTAAGTTCTTCACGATTTTAAATGACATGACGTTCTATCGAATGGTGTTCCTCTATTACCCTGAAGATGTAAAGCAGAAGCTTGATGTTATGGAATTGACAGTGCCCCAAAAGGTCGCCATAAAACGGCTCATTGATCAGTATACGCACGCTATAAATGAAGAGCTTTATGTGACCGGTAGCCTGTGCCTTGATGAATTCAAACTTGATGACCTAGGTAATAGAACAAAGCTTGATAGCTCGGAGAAGTTCGTCGTTATGAGCGTTACTGTTGGAAATCCAAAACAAAGTACTGAGAAAATTAATGTAGCGTTACAAAAATTATTTACTCTATGTGAAGCAAGAGTGTCTGAATTTGAACAGGCTGTTAATGAAGCACTGAAAGACGATAATATTAATGAACATAAACCAGGTGCGCTTTATGGACCAGCCGGTTGGTAGTAACGCGCAGTATCTTCTTTCTGATTACGCAAAAGAATGGTATCAAAATATCATTCCCGACAGTTATTTCGATGGCTTATATCGACATCCACATTTTCTGTTGCAGGAGCGTCTTAGTGAGCAAGAATATAATGTGCCTGAAAAAACTGTGAAACAGATAGTTGATGGAATAATAGATCTTGAAGATCCTCAAGTCATATGGATATCTGATACAACTTCGCAGTCGTGGCTTGATCCACTTAAGACCCTGGGTCTATCTAGATATCTAAAGACAATGCCATTTATGACATCATCAGACGTACTCTTAGGAGAAGATAAGCTTTGTAAGCTTATGACTTTTGACGAAATCACGTGGTACTGCGTGGTCGAGATAAAGAATCCTGTGCAATACATTAAATCGCTTGATACTATACGGAAGGTGACAGTCGACTTTGCAATCCAAGCCAAAGAACAGTTTGTAATTCATACTGTTGACAATTGGGCGGTTGTTTGTGATAACGAGAAAGTTTATTTTATAACACCGTTCTATGGTCAAACAGTAGAGCAGCGATGGCCAACTCTTCCAGAAAAAAAACAACAGAAGCTGCTAAACTCATTGAGAGATCTTCTATTATTATTTGAAAAAAAAGGACTTTATTGGAGGGACTTTGCTCCACGAAATATGCTGTGTCCCAATGAAGATGAGATTATATTAATTGATTTTGAGCATTTAATTGATACTTATGATATTTCACTTAGCGAAAGAATTGTGCTCGATAAGTATCGACGAATTTGGTTTGGAGACGTACTATCGCAGACCGAGATTGATTACTTATTTGAAGCGATGCCAGTATATGAGGTAAATAGATCTGTACGTTGCAAAGCCGACGAAATGGAAGAGGCGTATTTTGGCAGATCTGAAATAATCCTTGAAGAGCGATTCGCTTTGCTAGATATGATCTCTAAAGTAGAGCGTACGCACAAGTACAAGAAAGGGGTTATACACGGACATAGGCTTGGGTTATATATGTCTGATTTTTTGAGTAGTAAGTCTGAGGCATCACTTTATAAAATCTTGGGGCGTCTACCGGTATCTACTTGGCCAACGGTACTTCGAACATTGCAGCAAACTATTGACTTTGACCAATTGAATTATATTATAAGTCTGTACAACAAGGGTGTTACGACAAAAGTGACTGAAACATTTCTTGACGAAATGCGTACAAGAGAATTGTCCGATAGCTCATTAGAATATGGAGTAATGCAATGGATACAGCAGCACAGCAAGCAGCCTGGCATAGTGAACAATTAAATTACACACTACCAATCCGTATGGTGCATGATCGAGAAGTCGGCACTTTTAGTCATGATACGGATTCGCTGCGCCACAATGCATTTGCGACAACTACGTTATCGAGCGGTCTTGAAGTTGGCCTCGTCTCTAAGGCACGAAATTATTCAACTACAGAATTTGACGTACTCCAGACGACGCTTAACGATGAGCAGTCTAGCATTCACGAAATGGACGTACTTGACGTACGTGACTTTTTTTCACTAACCTCTGATCTCTATGTAGAAATGGGTAAAATTTCAGGTCACTCCATAGTTATAGGCCTAAACCAACACCCAGAAGGATTACATCTTCCCGAGCGTAATATATTTGGCGACAAGCAACGCGTACAGACACTACGGCCGCTTCACGTGCACATATATGAGGCGTCTGTTGCCTCTGGAGATCGAGTTACGATGAGTGATTTGCCGACTGTCGACCGGCGCGATATGAGCGACCCATTTCTTTTGCTATCGACATCAATACTGATGAATCGACTGAAAAGTAATGCGCTTTTTCAAGATTTTGCAATTACGTTGAGTAAACCATCGACACCTCCATGGGGGTTAAATATAACAATCGAGAAGCCACTCCACGAGTTTTTAAAAGAGCAAAGCGAAGTACTCATAGAGCTGCAAAAGGTGATTTTTGCAGAGTATAAACTTTGGAGTTCTGTTATTTGCACTGCAAATCAAGAGGATATATTGAGAGCTGCGGATTCTTTGCCAGCCATGACGGTACGGATGTTACAACTGATAGCGAACACTTTACGGCGGCAAGAAGATGTTGACAGTGCGCATCTGTTTACTAAAGGTGGTGCTGTTACCTATACGCTATTAGAGAATCTTGCTGGGCAAACTATGATTAATGTCCATCCACGACTAATGTCAAAAGGAAATAGTGCTGACGCTATGGGGATCTACGTTGATAATTTTGAAGGTGAGCAGGTTCATGATCTTGAAAAAAAGAGAGTATTTTATCGGCAACTTATCGCAAGAATGGCAATGATAAGGACTATCAAAAATGGTATGCTTTTAACAAGAGAGGGTAGCTAAATGGGAGCTAAGGAAACGTGTATGAAAATTGCATCAATAGTTTGGACTATTGATCCAAATGGCGAAAAGCGGTTCCTTATTCGGCATAACAGACCATTTGATGGCTATGACGATGAGTGGACTATCCTGTTTGGAAATGTAGATGAAGGAGAAAAGTCAAAATTGGCGGCTATACGAGAGGTTGGCGAGGAGTATGGTATTTTCGATATAAGCTCAGTGAATAATCTTGACTATAGTCTTGAATACAAAGACAAGGATCGGGCAACTGTTATTCATTTCTTTTCGATGCGAGTTGAGTCGATAGATATCCCAATTCAATTAAACAATGAAAGTATTGGATATGACTGGATGACACTTGAAAAAGCGATTGCTAGTATGCGATATGATGACGAATCGATAGCTCTTACTAAAGTAGGATAGCGAATGATCGAACGCAATATCACAGAACAATCTGTAGAGCAGCGTACAGATTTAACCACACCGGTACTCGCATATGTTGAAGCGAGCGAGCAAATTGCAGCAACGCGCGCCTTCGTCGCTTCTATAAAAAGCCACGTTCAAGATCAAGAGAAAGTGCGGTACACAGCAGAAGTGGAACGGTTGCTTGCCGACTCGGAAGACGCAGACTGTGCAAAACGGCTTGCTATAAATTGTTTTGATTTCTGTATTTCTGACGAAATTCGTACATATGAAACCTCAAATTCGCTTCCAACTGATGCTGCGGCGGTATACTTTCGTTCGGACGTTTATAAGACTCAGTATCCTCGATGCGTAACTGGGGCGATCGAGCAGCGTCTTGGGTGCGCAGTAGAGGAGGCTATTATTGCTCCGGCCGTACTTGTTAGCGAAACAAGAATAGATGGGATTAGAGGCGCATTAACAGAAAAAATCGATTACATTGTTGGTAATCAAAACAATAGCTTAGATAAATCGTACCCTCCATTGGGTATGCCTCGACAAGAGTTATATAGAGAGTTAATGTCTTGTGGTATTAATCCATTCGACGCTACCGAACGACCTACAACTCCCATTGATTCGAATGAAAATCGTGTCTACCGAAGACTGCATCGTATTCGTGGAAGCTTAGCTCTCTATGCAAAGGAGGCCGATCTACAGAATCAAAGATTGCGTATCGAATCTCATTGGCGCACTATCTTAGGAGAGCCGAACGGAAAAGGACAAGTTGTTTTATTTAGTAGTGGTGTTTCGAGTAATGAAGCATCAATGCGAGCGATTGCCGAAGTGAGCGATCGTGCATACGTACACCCCTATTGGTACTACGAAAATGCTGCAGCCATAAACACGATATTCAACTCTATCGAACAAGATTTAGGCAAGGCCACTGCCCTTTTAGTTAATCTTGAGCCGACCAATTACTTTACATTTGAAGAGCAACCAGAGCCCCCTGTTGTTGCAATAAAACAATTTGTTGATCAGGCTATTGAAAATCCGAATCAACAATATAGCTTGATCATAGACGCCACCGTCGACCCACTTATATCTCTCAGAACCGTCTTTGGTTATGGTCATCTACCGAGTAATTTAACGATCATAAAAACAGCGAGCGCTACAAAGCATCAGGATGGTGGCCGTAACTATTTTTTTGGTGTAGCTTACGTAGAAGACACTGAAGTTAACGAACGCATTCGTAAAAATCAACTGGTGGCGGGGAGTATACTTTATGAGTCGCATATACTTCATTTTCCTCTTCCAAGTCGTGAGCGTATCGAGCACAGAAGGTCGGTTACAAGCCAACTGGGAGCTGCCTTAGAAACACTAAATAAACAGGGAGGATGGAGGTATGTAGCGTATAGCTACCATAGTTTTCTAGTGCCACCACAGGAGTTTATTGAGCAAATAGTAGAAAATGTACGGCATTTTGATTGCCAAAGGCAAGCTGAGGAGTACATCAAAATTATTAATAGCGAAATTTATGCCATTGTAAATACGGTTGCTCTAGAAGAAGGAGGTATTGAAGTAGGAGATAGCTTCGCATTTCCAGTAACTCGGGTAAATACTCAAGGTGGCCCTAATCGATTCGGCCCCTATCAGCTCGCACTGAAAATACCGCGCATCTCTATGGGATATAGGGATGGCCCAACAAAGGGCATCCATTTTGCTAAGATGCTAATTGAGCAAATGAAAATCAAAATATAAATTATTTGTCGCGGATAGACCTACCTTAAAGAACGTTATGTCCAGGTTCAGATAGATAAGCGCCACTTCTAGAATATAATTAAGATTCTAGAAGGAGCGGGCTATGAAAACGGGTTCTCAGACCCGGATTGGTACGGTGGTGCCCAAGCTGGGAAGCATTAAGACTACAGTTAGTCTTAGCAAAGAAGCAAAAGTAAGACTTAAATGGATGGATTTCTACAGTGCCCATGACAGCAATGCTCGACTTACTTGCCGACATTTTGGCATTGCTCACCGGACATTCTATCGTTATTACAATCGATTTAAGCTTTACGGCTTGGCAGGATTAGAGTCCAAGTCTCACAAACCATTTCAGGTTCGACAACCTACAACTCCCACGCCGGTTATTGATGCCGTTAAGCAATTGCGCCGAGCCAACCCAGAGTTCTCCAAGTACAAGTTAGAGGTTATCTTAAAACGTGACTATGGTTACAAGGTAAGTGCCTCCACTATTGGTCGCATTATCTCTAGACACCAGCTATTCTTTAAGCCCACGGTAAAGCCTAAAGGCCATCCGCATCGTCTAGCCCAGGGACTCTAAATTATCTTGTGTAAACTCTTAATTGTTTATGTAGTGCACTCCGGACATATATGCAAACAGGCGGGTGTTAGCCCGCTTGCAGCTAGCGGATTAACTCATAACAATACTGCCAAGTAGCCAAATAAGTAACACCCCATACTCAGCTTTAGTTATGAATACTCTATGAGTCCAGACAGCTGAAGCAAGCAATACTAAAACAATAAATACTCCGTTTCCATCAGGTGATCGGTGAGTCATTTCTGTACCTCACTAGTATTTGGCTTATCTTCAAATAGTTGATGAATTTGCTGTTCGTCAAAATCTTTATCCTTAACCTTATCTAGCTCATCAAAAGTTTGGAATAAGAACCATTTGCCGAGCCAGACCAAGCACCAACAGAGGTAGACCAGGTTCCTAGACCTGGTTTTCTTATTTCTGTCAAACCGCCCCTCATCTGTTATTTGGTTCGAGTCCAGTTTCCCTGTATTTGCACTATGTTATGTGGTTGTTGGAACTCGAGAAAGGGCCTGATTCCATGTATTCCTCTCTACTATTTGGTTACGAAACTGGCCAACCCCTCTATGGCAACCGAGCAGCAGAAAAACCGACCGGGTTCCATGATCGCTTACTCCGTACCGAGATGTTTCACTATTTTAGTAAACATTACTTTCAGCCCCGATAAATCAAACTTTTCGGCAGCAAGCCTTGATGCTTCGTCGTTTTCATCACCGACAACATCATCCCAGTCTATCTCATAACTGGCATCGTGTGCGACTCGCGTCCAAAAAATTCGTTGCGAACGACCATTACCTTCCCGGAATGGGTGGATATAGTTAAGTTGATCGTAAAAGTAGGCAAGCCGCTCTACAAATACGTCAATCGATAAGCCATTTAGATAATTTTCTTTTGCGAGCTCACCAAATACGTAATTTGCTGCATCAGTTATCTTACTAACGACTAAGAAATACTCTGCGCCATCATAGTCCTTTTTTATATCCACAGTACGAGTTTGGCCAGCCCAGTCATAAACTCCCTTAAACAACTGAGCATGGATCGCTAAAAGTTCTATCAAATCGTTTGTGCGAGGTATGTTAGTTGACTCGAGTTCAAGCTCATTAGCAAAAACTATTTGAGGCTCAAGATTGCGTAATTCTTCCGAAGATTTTGCACCTAGCAAGTTGCGCAGAGTACTAATTGAATCGTCGAAGTACGGGTCGACGAAGTCCGACACTACAAAACTCCGTACCGTGCTCGTATCTTCTCGGCTGCTTGTTTTACTGAAGCTTTGCCGGCAATATAGTTATCAGCAATTTTGAGTGAGGCTTTAGACACTTTAAGCCCTTCGAGCTGTTCATTTGCAACAGCCAGGCGAACATTTTTCTTGCGTTTTAGTGATTGCTTATTCATGACTATATTATACCATGAGCAAGGCTGATTTTTTACATAAAAGCTTGACAATACACAGAGGTAAGCTAAAGTAAAGCGACCCTAAATTTAGGCGGTAGGAGCACCTGTTTCGAATCCAGTCCCCGGAGCCATTTACATATATTTTACAGTTTATCCAAATAAGCATTTGAACTTGTTAAATTTATATTAAAATTTAACGTTTTGATTACATTGAAAAGACGCTTGCTGTTATAATAAGCAGGCTATGAGCGAAGATCAGCTGACAAAAATGTTTAAGTATATGCAACAGGAGTTTACCGCTGTTCGTTCAGAAATAGCTGATTTACGAACTGACGTCAACAATTATGCAAATTCCGTTGATGCTTTTGCTAAGCAAAGTGAAACGTACATGCAAGAAATGTTGGCGCTGGGTCATAAAGTTGACCGCCTCGAAGAATGGATACTGAAAGTAGCAGAGGCTACCGGCGTTAAGCTACAAGCCTGAAAAGTTCAAGACCAGTACGCTGAGCCACTAGCATATATTTTACAGAGACACCAGTAAGCATTCACGCTTCTGGATTTTGTTTTGGTATGATACAAAGGTGAAAGAAACACTCGCATTTGTAGCCGCATTCATTATGCTATTTGCGACATTTCCGTACCTCATAGACATGGTAAAAGGTAAGACAAGACTAATATCGTAACGTGGTTAACATGGAGTATTCTTCTAGGTATTGGTGCAGCGGCACTTTTTGCAGCCAAACAAACAAATGCCGCATTGTTATTAGTAGGTGATTTCTGTGCAACTTTTGCGGTAGTATTATTTGGTCTGCGCTACGGCATCGCAAAACTTGATAGGTTTGATGTGTTCTGTCAAGCAGGCGCAGTAATAGGGCTTCTCCTATGGCTCATGTTTAATTCACCGCTAATCGCCATAGTTGCAACAATAGTTATAGATTTTATTGGAACCGTCCCAACGCTTCGTCATTCATGGAATTATCCAGAAGAGGAAACTCCAATTACTTTTTTGCTGGGGGTACTAGCGACGACACTCACATTACTATCATTGGAAAAGTACACCGTTATGGCATGGATCTACCCAGCATATCTATTACTCTCAAATGCAATTCTTTTTGTCACGATTACTCATGGCAATAAGTTAAATATAAAGCGGACAGATCCAAGACAAGTGAGCTGAGTCATCATAAACAAACTCTCTTAATTCAGATTAGGCAATGTTTATTGATTTAATCGTATCATTGCGATACGATTAATACTGATGAATGATACGATAATAAATTCTCCTGTCTTAAAGGCATTTGATAAAGATTCTAATCTTAGCTCATCAGAAGTACACGCTCTGCTTAACAAGAATCTGTCTCTTGTTACAATAAAACGACACCTAAGTGACTTATTAAAAGAAGGCTTCCTTATTCAATATGGGGCTGGGCGTTCAATAAAATATAGCCTGTCAAAAAAAGGCTTATTTTTACGCCCCTTAGATACTAAATCCTATTTAGGCAATAACCCAGATGACAGGCTTAGATATAATAATTATCAATTTGACCTTTTTGAAAAACCATACATAGAGCTATTTACGAGCGAAGAGTTAAACATACTCGACAATGCGACAGAAAATTTTAGAGACAAATCTAATCTTACAAACGATGAAATACGAAAAAAAGAGCTGATGAGATTTATAATTGAATTTTCTTGGAAAACATCACAGATCGAAGGAAATACATATGACATTATCTCAACCGAAAAGCTCTTACTGTACGGCAAAAAGTCACCGACAAATACAGAATATGAAGCTCAGATGATAATAAACCAGAAAGATGCGTTAGAATTTATTCTAGAAAATATTAATGATTGGGAAAAGCCAAACTTAGCTTTGATAGAAAAACTACATGATTATGTTGGCAAAGATCTAAACATTTCTAAAGGCTTTCGTAAGTCATTGGTTGGCATTACTGGGACTAATTACCGACCTCTTGAGAACGAATTTCAAATCAAAGAAGCTGTTGAAAATTTACTTAACTATTTGGGTTATACCAAGAGAGCATATGATCAAGCACTACTTTCAGTTCTTGGACTAGGTTATATACAGCCTTTTGTAGATGGTAACAAAAGAACCGCTAGACTACTCGGCAATGCGTATCTACTTAGTAATAATTTAGCGCCACTTTCATATCGCAGTGTTGACGACAGAGATTATAAGGAAGCCACTCTAGTGTTCTATGAGCAAAATACAGTTGAGCCATTTAAAAAACTATTTATCGAACAATACATTTTTTCGGCCAATAATTACAATATCAGCCGGTAGACTAAAAGCGCATCAATAGTTTGAATCCAGACCCTGTATCGCGCAAAAATGCTGGAACCGTTCAAATATCCAAGTGGTTCCAATTTCTCTCTGTAATTCGGTTTCAAAATTGACCAACTCCTCTATAGCAATCAAGCAGCGTAAAACCTGACCGGGGTTCTATGCCCCCCCACAGCAACCCAATTCTCTTAAAAACAAAGGGTAATGTCAAAATTGCAGTAGCTTAGCTACAATACAAGAAGTTCTTTTAGTGCGACCCTGATGTTCACTTGATCGTTTTTATCTATTGATCCGATCTCCTCAAGCAGATCTTTTTGCAGTACAGCCGTTAAACGATGAACTCTCGCTACAGACGGCTTCAGCAAGCCAACGTCTTGCCAATTCTTAAGAGTAACATCAATGGGTTCTGGCTCAGCTGATGAGGTAATTGGTATAACCATTAATATTTGCCGTTCGCCATGAGGAAACCCGACTATAATCACTGGTCGTATTTTAAACTGATCTGACTCGATGAACCTAAATTTAGCCAGACAAACAGTAAAAAGCTGAGCTCCTATTTTTATCAAGTAATCTTCTTACCCATGCCTAGATGATAAATATCTTCCGCTGGATCACTTAAGTAATCTTCACCTACGCCGTAAGATGACATTGCACGAATTTCATCTATTTCCTTTTCTTCTGAAGTTTTAGTGGTTAGCATTGCCAATCCTACTTTTAAAATTTCTGGATCACTTAGAGTAGGGTAACGCTTTTTGGCCAACTCTAAGGCCCTAACTACTTCAGGAGTCCGAGTTAAACGTATGGCTGCAGATGTATTTTCATTCATAATACCTTTATTATATCACTGTATGTTAAATTCGAACAGTTATTGTAATTTGACAAAGTATAAAAGTGAGCAAAGGTAAGGCGAACCTAAAATAAAGGTAGTAGAAGCTAGGTCATATTTAAAGGTGTTACAATATGATTAATATAAATTATCCGAGGTCAGATAGTGAGCTCTAAAGCAGGACAAGTATTTAAAGACGGAAGAATAGCCAAAGGCTTAACGCAATTACAACTTGCTAAAAAAGCAGGCATATATCCTAATACTTACGCGAAAATAGAAAGAGGCGAGCAAGATCCTTCTTTCGCAACCGTAAAAAAACTAGCAAAAGCATTAGATTTAGATCTTAAGGATATACCCGATTAATAGAGAATTGTATGATGAATGAAATTAAGTGTCCTAGCTGCAATAAAACATTCAAAATTGACGAAGCAAGCTTCGCCGCTATTCTAAAACAAGTCCGCGACACTGAATTTGAGAAAGAACTCCACGAAAGACTTGAATTAGCAATAGAAAATACAGAGATAAAGACCCGAAGTGAATTAAAAACAGAAATTGCCGAAAAGGAATCAGAGATTACACAGCTTAAGGCAAAGATAGGCTCATCAGAAACCACTAAACAACTAGCCGTAAACGAGGCAGTCAATAAGGTAGTGAAGGAACGTGACGACCTATATGCGAAATTAAGTAAATTTGAGCTAGAGAAGAAACTAGCCGTAACAGAAGCAATAGACAACCTTAAGGAAGGCTATGAAGAACAGATCAACAGCCTACAAAGTGATCTAAAATCCGCCGAAAGTGCAGTTGCTTTATATAAGGATATGAAGTCTAAGCTTTCCACGAAAATGCTAGGCGAAACTCTAGAGCAACACTGCGAGATAGCATTCGAGCAGCTCAGAAGCACCGGTGCTTTCAAAAAAGCACAGTTCGGTAAGGATAACGATGCTAGCAGCGGAAGTAAGGGCGACTATATTTATCGTGAGTTTGACGATAACGGAGTCGAGATCATTTCAATTATGTTTGAAATGAAGAACGAAGCCGACGAAACCACTACAAAACATAGGAACAAGGAATTTCTTAAGGAGCTAGATAGAGACCGTACTGAAAAGAATTGTGAATATGCAGTCTTAGTAAGCATGCTAGAGGCGGACAGCGAGCTATATACGGGAATAACTGACGTCTCGCATGAATACCCTAAGATGTATGTTGTCCGTCCTCAGTTTTTCATACCTATTATTACCGTACTTCGCAATGCAGCAATTAGCTCGCTTCACTATAAAGCAGAACTCGCCCTAGTTAGAAACCAAGAGCTAGATATCACCAAATTTGAGGATACTGTTAAGGGAGTAGCAAAATACCTAGAAGATAATTACCTTAGCGCTCATAGCAAGTTCGATAGTGCCATTAAAGCAATCGACGAATCAATAAAAAAATTGGAGAAAACAAAGGAATACTTGCTTGGGTCCGAAAAGAACTTACGCCTTGCTAGCGGTAAAACTGAAGAACTAAGCATTAAAAGACTGACACGTAATAATCCGACAATGACGGAGAAGTTTGCCGAACTAGACAAAGAGAGACAACAATATGAGTAGAAAATATGACGTAGATAAAATAAGCATCAAGAACCTGCTAGGGGACATAGAACAAGGCCGCATATCTATGCCAGAGATACAACGGCCTTTCGTATGGTCCAGCACCAAGGTCCGTGACCTTATCGACTCTATAAGCAGAGGCTTTCCTGTCGGATACATAATCATTTCTGAAGACCCCGAGATGATTCAAAAAGATGGAACAAAAGCCGACGGGAAAACATCAATTATTGACGGGCAGCAACGCATAACAGCTTTACGCGCTAGTATTCTGGGAGACAAAGTAATAGACAAGTACTACAAAGAAATCCAGATTCGAATCGCCTATAACCCATTCCCGGATTTAGATAAAGGTGAGAATAGATTTGAAACCCTGACGCCAGCTATAGAGAAGAGTAATCGCTGGATTCCCGACATATCTAAGGTTTTAAACGGTACCCGCTCTCAAGTAAACGAAATAATCAAAGAGCTTGCAAAAAATAATCCGGATAGAGACAAAGAGGAGATAGACAGAAAGATAGAAGAACTAGAGGCACTTAAAGATCAAGAGATTGGCTTTATAAAGCTACTCTCCCGACAATTAAGCATTGACGAAGTAGCCGAGATTTTCGAAAGAATAAATTCAGCTGGCGTACCTTTAAATCAAGCCGACTTTACTATGAGTAAATTAGCGGCCGACGAAGAAGGCTCAAACGTTAGGAAGCTAATCGATTACTTTTCCCATCTTGCAAAAGAACCTGATTTCTTTAAACACATAAGCACCAATGACACTGAATTTAAGAATTCAGGATTACTAGATAAAATATCCTGGCTAAAAGACAGTAGGGAAGATTTGTATGACCCTGACTATAGCGACATAATTCGCGCGGCATTCACTTATGGCTTTAAACGAGGCAAGCTTGCAGATCTCGTCTCTCTGTTATCAGGAAGAAACTTCGAAACAAGATCATATGAGGCAGTTATTGCCGAAGACACAGTAGTAAAATTCAAAGATTCAGTTATAGATTTTGTTAAAGAGAGTAATTATACCGATTTTATCCAGATTATTGAGTCTACCGGCTTTATCGATAGTAGGCTAATTAGATCTAAAAATACCCTGAACTATTCGTATGTAATTTATTTGCTGCTAAAGCGTGAAGGTGTAAACCCAAGCCTAATTAAAAAACTAGTAGCCAAGTGGTTTGTCATGAGCATACTCACAAGTCGCTACTCTTCGTCGTCCGAAACAATAATTGACCGTGACGTAAAGGAGATTGCTCGAAGTAGTGTAGACGACTACCTGAATCGTATAGAAAGCAGCGACTTATCCCAGCAATTCTGGGATGTCGCTTTAATAAATGACTTTAATATAGCGAGCCAACAACACCCGTATCTCAATACGTTCTTTGCTGCTCAAGTTTATTTTGGCGACACCGGCTTTTTGTCTGACGTGCCTTTACGCAGCATACGCAGCATTAAGGGAGATATCCACCATACATTTCCTTATGATTATTTAAAAAAGACAGGCAAAGATGATCGATATGAATATAATCAGATTGCTAATTTTGTCTATATGGAAAAGTCGACAAACATACAGATAGGTAACAAAAAGCCGAGTGAATATATGGCTACCGTTTTAGAGCAGGCAAAAAACTGTAAGCTAGACTCTAAGCATCCAATAGGTAAAATTACTGACCCAGACATATTATCCAAGAACCTAGAACAAAACTGCATACCCAAAGGCTTTGAGGATATGTCCGTAGAGAACTATCATGGCTACCTTAGTTCCCGCCGGGTACTTATGGTACGAAAAATTGAAAAATACTATAAGTCTTTATAGACTTCTTACCGTATATATTTATCGAGCTTAGCGAAGGTCAGGCTCCAAATATGCTCAACGCACTACCCAAGATAATTTGCTAGCAAAAGAGGTCAACATTACGTAACATTGCGCCGTTTAGCAAAAAACATTAGGATGCTAGTAGCTGTTAAATTAATCTAACGATGGGAAATAGACTTTATGCCAACTCAGATTTGGAAAAAATCAAAATCTAAGCTTATTGCGTCCTTCGCTGTAATGCTAGCTGGTTTAATAATTAGCTCTGCTTATGTCAATATTGCAGATAAAGAACTGAGTAAAAAGGTATTAGCCTATGTGTGCGTATTAGTATTTGTGGTTGCCGGCATTATCTTCGTAAGGCTGCTGACATCTCTTTTTAAGCGCTCACTTATCAGCCATAAATTAGGGGTGGGAAGAGCAGCTGCAACACAATTTGTTTTACGAATCATCGGTTACATAATATTGCTCTTATCTGCTCTTGAACTCATGAATATATCGGTCGCAAAACTTTTGTTAGGCGGCGCAATATTAGGAATTATACTCGGCGTTGCCGCTCAACAATCACTAGGAAACTTTTTTGCTAGCATTATCCTTATCTTAACTCACCCCTACAGAGTAGGCGAAGAGGTAACTATAATTTCCGGCTCCTTCGGAGGTGCCAACGAAGGCAGAGTCTTGGATATCGGCCTAACGCACACAAAACTTAAACTAACTAATGGAAAAATAATGTATATGCCGAATGCCACTATTCTGTCTTGGGCGGCTATAATTCCGGATCGCCCGACCAAGAAACATTAGATTTTATTACTTTCGCCTACAGTGCCAATGGTTTGGTTAGAACATGGTCTTTGTGATTTAGTGTTAGGCTGAGAACAAAAGAGATCATCACTAAGCTTAGCTGGCCAATGCCATCTTAGGTATGACCTTATAGTTTACTAAATGGCAATGCGCCGAAAGGAGGAGAGCATAGAGTTAATTATTTATTTTTGAATAGTAGCTGCGACCAATCTTGAGCCAGTTAATTACTAAAAATACGTTAAGTCGTTTAGTAAAGAGTGACGCTTTTGATGACTATATTGATATAATTTAATTTAAGAAAAGCTTGAATTAATATGCCAAAATTTAACGATTTAATACCTGAAGCGTGGAAAGAATCAGAAATATGGACTGATAGTCTTTGGATAATTCCGGAGCGAGATAACAGCGGAAAGCACAGCGGTTTCTACCACGGTAACTTCGTACCGCAAGTCCCGCGCCAGCTAATACTAAAGTACACCAAAAAGAATGACGTTGTCTTTGATCCATTTATGGGCAGCGGCACTACAGCCTACGAAGCTGAGACCTTAGGTAGAAATTTTATCGGGGTTGATATTCAAAAAGAGCTCGTTGATTATGTCCGGCAAAATGTTGAACCGTCAAATAACTTTACCGAGTTAATGAGCGGAGACAGCACAAAAGCAGCAACATTCAAAAAGATAAAATCGACTTTAGATGTCCACAAAATAAAAAATGTCCAATTCGCCATACTGCACCCACCTTATACCGACATTATTAAATTTAGTAATTTAAAGGATGATCTGTCGAACGCCGTCTCACTAAAAGACTTCCTGGCAAAATTTACCAAGGTTTTAAAAAATACAATTGACCTATTAGAAGACGACCGGTATCTGGCAATTGTAATCGGCGACAAATACACGGCGGGAGAATGGATTCCCTTAGGTTTTTATTGTATGAACGAAGCCCAGGAGCTCGGTCTAAAGCTAAAAAGTGTTATAATTAAGAATATGGCCGGCAATCGGGCCAAACAAAACAAAGAGGCAATTTGGCGCTACAGAGCACTTATGAGTGACTATTATATCTTTAAGCACGAATACATTCTGATTTTTAAAAAGTGACATGGAATATATTAAATCACAGTTATCCGATGATTTGGCGAAAAAAATCATCGGCAGCCAGGATAGGGCTACTCAATATTTATTAAGATTAAACCAGCTCCAGACCGTTAAAGACTTAAAATTCAAAACTATCAGTCGGGGAGAATCATCCGGCCATCAGGTATTGAGGATGACAGCGGCTGAGATCTGGAAAGCCGTGGTTAATAACTGGGATTACGAATTAAGTAAGGGCATCATTAGGGATATATTTAAAGAGACTGATAAATACAAAAACGGGAAAGCTGCCGAAAAAGCGATGAGTGTCCTGATCGGAGAATGGCAGTCTTTAGGTCTGGGTGATATTGCTTGGCCATTTTCACAAGGCGCCTTTGACGAGTTTGTCCAACGGATAAATTCCGAGAGGTCAAACGACTCAGAGAAAGACGGTAAGGTTATGCATGCGGCCGTAAAATACAGAAGAATAAAAGAAATAAACACGGTAAGGAACGACTTCATTGAAACTTTGATTTTTGAAAAAAACCAGAATATTCTGCCGACGCTAAGCCACCGCAGAGGTGTCGACTTTTTTATTAACGGCGTGTCGTTTGACCAAAAAGTCGCCAAAAGCCCGACCAACGAATTTAAACGGCATTATAAAGACGGCTGGAGAGAAACCGCCATAAAGAATCCGGACCTGGTCGCAGAGTACCTATATAAATACCAAGACGAAGGCAGGTTTGGAGCCGATCCCCGACTCCTGGTCGTCTATGTGGACGAGGACGTTTCCATTATTAAAATTAGAGAGATTATCGACAATACCAACCTGAATAATCCCAGCGAAATCAATTTTACCTACAAACATAAGACTCAGGGCGAGAAAAATTATCGAGTCCCTTGTTTTATAATTATGCTGCATAACTAATTATGAATTACATCGGCAGCAAACTATCCCTGTTACAATTTCTGGATGATTCTATAGCCAGTGTAGTAGGCGAAGACTACGATACTTTTTGCGATTTGTTTGCCGGCACTGGAATCGTCGGCAGTTATTTTAAGAAAAAGGGCTACAGGATAGTGGCTAACGATATTCAATACTATAGCTATGTTTTAAACCGGCACTATATCGGCAACAATAAGGAGCTGCACTTTTTTAAACTTGCAGACGAGATACCGGGCCTAAAACACATAGAATTAACCGAACGACGGAGTTATGTTTGTAATTATTTATCAAATCTAAAGGGAGTTGAAGGTTATATTTACAAAAATTATTGTCACGGCGGCACCGAAAACAAAGCGGTACAAAGACAGTACTTTTCCGACGAGAACGGAAAACGCACCGATGCTATCCGTCAGATAATTGAGCACTGGCAAGAACGGGCTATAGTCTCCAATGATGAGTATTATTTTTTGCTTGCTAGTTTAATTGAATCGATAGATAAGTACGCCAACACCGCGTCTGTTTACGGGGCATTCTTAAAACAACTGAAAAAATCTGCCCAAAATACGCTGGTGTTAAAGCCGGCTGACTTAATCACCAGCGACCAAAACCATAGGGTTTACAATGCAGATATAAATGAAATTATCAGTAAAATTCGTGGCGACGTCTTGTATTTAGACCCCCCTTATAATCATCGCCAGTACGCAACAAACTATCATCTTTTGGAAACAATCGCTAGATACGATAACCCCAAAATACACGGCAAAACCGGGCTGCGAGATTATGACCGGCAAAAGTCTCTTTATTGTTCGCGGCCCCAGGTCAAAGCCGCGTTTCAGGAATTAATATTAGGCGCCAAAGTTAAATATATTTTTCTGAGCTATAACAACGAAGGCCTAATGACCCTGGATGATGTTAAACAAATAATGAGCCTAAGGGGGAAATACGGATTATTTACAAAAGAATATAATCGTTTCAAAGCGGATAGAGCGGAAAATAGAAGCTATAAAGCGGATAAAACCACAGAATATTTACACTATGTGGTTTGCGCTTGATGTTTATTAATGAATAGGTCGTTAATTTAATGTCATGCTCTGGCGGCTTTGGTACGAATTAAAAGACACGCAAGGTTGTTATTTGATAAATCTCAGGTAGAAGGCAATGTATACCAGCACTATACCAATGTTTGAAAGCAGTCTCTCCCGAAACTGATGCCGGAAAAAGGCAATATCCACGGCCACAACCGTAACTATCATCGCGATCAGAAACAGTGCAGTGGATATGCTCTTACTCATAATGGCAATATAAATCCGCAATAGCCCTGGGTCAAGTGGCCAAAGAAAAAAAGACTACAAAATAAATTACCGTATTTAGTTCTTTTGTTATAAAATATGCAAGATATGGAAACTGGTGAAATATATCGGTCGCCCGAAGCTAACCTGCTCGAAGAACTGGATAACCACATGCTGGCAATTATCGGGGTGCTGGAGAGGCCAGCAGACTACCAATGGGTCAGGGCACATTTGCCAGCTAATTTGAGTAAGCTATTTACGGTCAACACCATAAGTAATCTATCCAATAATACGGGCTGGCATTTCGGCACGGCGGCCAATCAGTACATTGCCGAGCGACTAGGCTCATTAGTCGAGCCAGTGGAGCCATACGGGTTTAAATTGTCGCAGGGCGCCGGTGAAGAGGCATATGAACAATTGCTGGAGAAGGCAGAAACCGATCCGGAATTTTCTTTCGTAAGAACACTTTATCAATACGTCAGTCAGGACACCCAAGAATAAAGGTTGAGACCTGCTTAGTGCTCAAGGACGTCCGTTCGCTAAAAAACTGAACAGTAAATAATAAGGCTTACGATTTTAACTGAGTGGCTTGTCCTAAAAACAGGAGACCGAATATGGATGTAGCTCTTTATGAAGCTCCTTGATCAACCCCTTGTTGACCGGCTGAATATAACTAACGCCAAGCTGCACATCGACCGGAGTGGAAGCATTGGATTCGCTACTATGGCTATAGGACACGGCTTCGATAGGCGAACCACCCATCACACTCAATCCAATCAGCTGACCGGCAGCATTAAACACCGCGCCGCCGCTGGCCCCGGGTCGGGAATTCGTGTCTTTCACCTGGCCATAACTCTTCATACCCGTTAAAACTACATATTCGCCGTTAGCCGTACTGTCATAATAAATCCCGCCATAAATTGCCGGATATATATAGCGTTGCCGGGTATTATATGGACTACGAAAAACCTTTTGAGCTGTCGGCTCATAGTTAACGAAGTATAACGGCTGCCCATGGGTCGGCGCGTTATTGGCGATTGGAATATTACTAACGCTGTGCCTGATCACTTGCGATAACCCGACACCCGACTCGCCCGACTGGTATGGCGCAAAAATCATGGCTATGTCCGGCTTAATGGTATTATCCCCGTATTTATAACTGCCGCTTTCAAGATAGGTCAACGCGCCACCCGTGGATAAGTTATTAAAAGTCAGATTGGAGCATTGACTCGGATAATTTACCAGAGGCTTTGTCTCGCCGGACAACACAATATGCCCCGCGGTAAGAATCAGGGTAGGAGTTATCTGAATCCCCGAACCGTCATAGCCCACATATGTATGGTCATGCCGGTTAATAATCTCGTTATAAACCTGGCCGACATTGTATATCTCGTGTTCTATTGACGGCGGCAAAGTAGGTGGCAAAAACCCCACATTAATCATCGGCATTGACTTTGTCGTACCCGATTGATTTATCCGGCCGCTGACGAATTTGATGGTCGCGGCCGTGGCGGTTAGGGCCAGCGCGGCGAGCGCCAAATTCGCGCGCCGATTCCATTTAATACCGACAGACCGATCCTTTGGCGAATCCACCTTCGATAAATCTGGGCCAGCATCGATTGAACCGTCCGTATCTTGATCGTACAGCCGGCAGCGCTCATTTACCGGTGAATTCATAACTATCTATTTTAGTGTATCGATTAAGTTAATAATACAAAATGAGTGCGAATCTGTTGATTTTGCTATCCAAAATACCAAAAACGGATCGAACGATGTTTATTGCGTTTAACGATCCGATCAAAAAATAGCTCCGTCGAGTAGACTTAAGATATAATCATATCTAGCTTATATTTATGCTCGCCAATCAATCAACAAAGCTATTACCAGACATAGAACCGCTTGACTTTTTATATCAGCCGCAAACGCTTAGTATTTTCGAAGCCGCGGCGAATCAGTTTATTAAAGCGCCGAATGGCACAACTGAAATTTGGGCCGCCAGCAATGACTGGTTTCTGGAAGAGTGGGGACGCGATACGTTCATCGCTCTGTCGGGCTTACTGCTCACCCGTGGCCGGTACAGGGAAGCCCGCGAAGTTTTTGAGCATTTCGCCAAGTACGAACGAAACGGGTTAATTCCCAACGCCATAAGGGAAAGTGCCGTATTATACAATACAGCAGACGCGTCGCTTTGGTACATAACGGCGCTAAATCAATATCTTAAAGCCACCGCGGATCACGATTTTATCGAGCGGATGATGCCAACGATCCGCAGCATCATTGACAACTATATTAACGGCACTGAATATGAACGCTTTGGCAATACCTACCAAATAGCGCTGGACAGTAATGACTGCCTGATATATTCACCGGCCCAAGCCAGCTGGATGGATGCCGACCCATCGGAAAACGGTGAGTCAATCGTTACCCCCAGAAAAGGAAAGTGCGTCGAAATAAATGCCCTCTGGTACGCCGCCCTACGCTTTGCCGTAGAGCTTAGAAGTGGCGGCCAGGAAAACAAATATTATGCCGAACTGGCTGAAAAAGTAAAATCGTCTTTTGCGAATCGTTTTTGGAACGATCAGAATGGTTATTTGTTTGATGTGATCGACAGCGATGCAGCGGCAGCGAACGACGCCGCCCTGCGGCCAAATCAGGTTATTGCCATCAGCCACGGATACGACCTGATAGACCCGGATCAGCAGTTTAGTATTTTAACGGTTATAAAAAACAAATTATTAACCCCGGGAGGATTAAGGACGCTTTCGCCGGACGACCCGCATTACCACGGCAGCTATAACACTTCAGACCCGATACCCGTCAAAGATTTAGCCTATCATCAGGGAACAGCCTGGCCTTGGCTGATCGGACCATACTGCGATGCGCTAGAAATTGTCCTTAGCCAGAGAAGGGTGCCCGCTGAAAAAATTAACCGCGCAGTAGCCGAAACGATCGCTCCGCTAGTTAAGTTCTGCATCGACAGCGAATTTAAATCACTACCTGAACTTTTTTCTGGCAATCCTCCTTATGACCCGGGCGGAACCACTTCCCAGGCATGGAGCGTAGCCGAAGTCTTAAGAATACTCAAGAAACTGACAAAAGCCGGCCAATGAAAGGCTTAAAGCGCCGCTCAATTAACAAACTTTTGGCCCCCTAAACCGATTATTAATAGCCGGAGAATTCCTCGGTCTTAATGTTATCTTCGTTAACCGGCAAACTAACAAGCAACTGGCGCATAGCCCTGACCATACCCTCCGGTCCGGACAAATAATAAATCGGAGAGTTTAAATCCGCTGCAATGCGCTTGATCATCGGCTCGTCAACCCGGCCGACTTCGCCGCTCCAGCCGTTAGACGCTCCCGGCTCGACGTCACTAAGAACCGGAATATATGAAAAGTTCGGGTTCAGCTTTGAATAGGCTTCAAAATCCGCCTTAAACGGAAAGTCCGATGAACTCCGGCATGAATGAATCAGAATAATACGCTGGCTTAGCTTATCCCTGGATGCCTGGGCGACTATGCTGCGCACCGGGGTAACGCCAATACCGCCGATGATAAAAACCGCCGGAACAGTTTCGGTTTTATGCAGCGTGAAGTCACCGTAAGGACCGTCAAGCTCCAACTCGGCAGCTGCCGGTAAATCTTTAATGACCCGCTTGTATGCCGTATCGCGCATTCTGGTCGCAAACAACAAATCGGCTTCGTATGGAGCCGCCGCAATCGAAAGAGTCCGGGTGTCGCCTTCTTGGTCGGTTTGTTCAGGCTGCAAGAGCTTTAAGTCACAATACTGGCCGGGACGAAACTCAAAACCGGCCGGCTTAGTTACACTAAATGACCACGTCGCATCGGTAATCTCTTCACTTTTAATTAATTTAACTTTGTATGACATAGGTGAGGTTATTCTCCTTGAGTGCCGCACTGCGTTCAGTTGGCTATCTTAACCTGACTAGCAATAACTATACAGCTAACTTCATATTTAATACATGCATTGACCGGCCGGCTTTATTAAAAAAACCCATAAGTTTACAACCTATAATGCTAAATTAGAACACCCTTTAACGGCTTAAAGAGGCTTTAATTTTTTTGGTAGTATGTTGAATCCCGCCGAAACGAGCCGCGGACAGCAAAGCAGCAATAACCATAAAAACCATCAATGCGTAAAAGGCCATATGCAGCCCGCTGGCAAAATCACTTGCCAGATGACCTTTAAGGTTTGTCGTACCGACAAAGATCGAAAAGGCCAGACGCTTTGGAATTGAACGGGCAGCTACTAATATGGCTACGGAAAAAGAGAAGACCATACCAATATTGGAAAAGGTTCTGAGCATGCCGGATGAAATACCAAACATATTTGGCGGCGATGCTTTCATAACCGCCGAATTGTTGGCCGGGAAGAAACTGCTGCCTCCAATACCATTAACTATGCTGGCCGCAACCACAACCCATAATCCGGTCGACATCCCGAGGTTCGCATAAATAAATAGTGCAAGAATCTGGATTGCCAGCCCAAGCGTTGCCGGGATTACCGGACCCACCTTATCCGAGAGTCTGCCGGCAAACGGCCCAATCACCGAACCGACAATATAGCCGGGGATCAGCAGTAACGACGCGTGAATCGGCGATAGTCCTCTGGTGCCCTGAAGATACATAATAACCAGAAACAAAACGGCAAAGTTGGCCAGGCCCTGAAAGAGCGCCGCCAGCAACGTCGGAGTCATTGTTGGAATCTTAAAAATCGACAATCTAAGCATTGGTTCGGCTTTTTTGTTTTCTATTAAGCCAAATATAATTAACAGAAAAATGCCGCCAATCAAATAGCCGTAAACCGATAAATCAAGGGAACTGGTGGCTAATTTAGTCATCGCCCAGAGTATCCCGAACAGGCCGAGGCCTAAGCTGATCATCCCAATAAAGTCAGTCTTATGCTTCATACGTATAATGGTCTCCCTGAGAGTTCGGGTAGCCAGGATAATGGCTACAATGCCGATCGGAACATTGACCCAAAAAATCCATCTCCATGACAGATAAGTAACGATCAGACCGCCCAATACCACCCCCAGCACCGCGCCTAAACTCCAGCCGATAGCATTATAGCCGTATGCTTTGCCTCTATGATGGGGAGGATAGAGCCCGGCAATAATAGCGCCGCTATTAGCCGAGACAAACGCGCCACCTATTCCCTGAATAATGCGGAAAATTATGATCGAACTCTCGTTCCAGGCAAGAGCGCAGGCCATTGAACCGAGCACAAAAACCAAAAAACCGGCTTCATACATCTTGACTCGCCCGTACATATCGCCGAACCGGCCAACCTGAGTGGCTAATAATGTGATGACTAATAAATAACCGATAACAATCCAAATAACCGAAGCCAGGCCGACTCTGAGACCTTTTTCGATTTCCGGCAAAGCTAAAACCACGATTGTCGTGTCGATAGCCGTAATCAGCACACCGGTCATTACCACAAGCATCGCCAGCCCCCGGTGCTTGGCTATGCTGCTATGGAAATCAGCCTCGTCGACACTTTTCGCCTCACTCATATACTCTTGAGTATATCAGTTTAATTAGCAGGGCTTGTTTAGGCCTGGTCAAAGTTTTATTATTTTTTTGCCCGTCGACTAATAAAGTCGTTTTTTATTGCATTGTTAAGATTACTAGGTATTGTTTAAATATAAACTGGGTACACCGATCGAGTGAATATGTTAACGAGAACTCTAAGCCAACCGACAATTTATGAAATTAGCAAAAACATAGAGTCTATCGACTTAAGCCCGCAAAAGTCCGGTGACTTTTATCCGGAACAGCCAGGGCCTCAATGCCCGTACCTGGCGGCAGCTGATTATATGACTAGGCGAGAAATGAAAGGACCGGCTGCCCGCATTGGGCGTAGCTCAATTGTCCGATGCCAAATAAACGGTCCGGCAGCGGGCTATGGCCAAATACCGGCCAAAAACGACGATGAGACAATTCTTGAATATACCGTCGGCTCACTATATGTTCGCCAAAATCGAACGAGCTTGGCCAGTACGTACATAGAGGAAGTACACTATTTCTACGCCGGTTCCGAACGTTTCGAACCGGTAGAAGTCGCTACCCGGGGAATATATATTTTCCTTAACGGTTTTAATAAAAATGTCTCTAAAGAGATTAAGTTTCTACTGCAAACAGGCAAACACGAGAAGTTGCTCGAGCTGGCTACCCACACCAGAAAGCTAATTAAGCAGTCGCTGGAATTGCCCGGACTATCTACGACATCATAAAAACCCGACCCAGCATAACCGACTGCCACGCTTTATTTGCTTTAACACATGCAAACAGGGCAGACGTCAAACTAGCTGCCGGCCGCTTTTTCCATCCGTTTAAGTCTAGTGTAATAATCGGGTATTTCTTTAAGGTGCGCCCAGACTATCCGTCCGGTAAGCTTCGGGTCGTCCCCAGTGATATTGGTCGAGCCACCCCATAATGATCCGTGCTCCAGCTCAACCGCCAGACCGATTCTAAATTGCTCAAGGTCAACCTCGCCAAAGTCTACGCCGATTTGCCGGCCGATAACTTCGGCCTCCTGGCTGGTAAATTCCATAACATCACTCATGTCTCAATCCTACCATTGGTTCGGTAACCGGTTTGTAAATTTTCTAATAGTAAAATCTTGGACCTTAAGCGACAGCCGGCAGCAGGAAGGTGAAATGTCTTAACTGCTATTAGAACGCACGCAAAAGCTGAATAAGTTTTTATCTAATTATCTACTGGTTAATAAATTAGCCGCGTTGAATTACGGGTGTCTTCTCGGGTTCAGTCGGGTTTGTCGCTCCGTCTAAGCGGTGGCATCAAATAAACAGCCCCGGCCACCAGTCCGCCTATCAGAAATAACATATCCTTTGACTGCACATTGGTTTTTGCTTGATTGTTAATTTGCTCTAAGTTCAGTGCCCGAACCGAAGCGGCAGAGGGCAAAACATAAACTTTTAGTCCATCCCGGGAAAAACTATAATCTGACTGATTAATCTCATAGCTCTGGTTATTACAAGCCGCCGGAATCGAACTGGTTAACGAAGACTGCTGTGGCAAATACTTAGCGCATACCAGACCTGCTTCATACCACCGGATATTTGTCCCGGGGTTGTTAATGGCAGCAGTCACGCCGTAAGACCCTAACGATGCCGCTCCACCCGCAACCAAAGACAAAGCCGCTCTCTCGAATCTTTTCATTAGCTAAATATTATATAACCGATACTTATTAAGGCAAGATATAGCGCATTATCTCATCACCGATAGCTTATTGCGGAACAGAACCGGTAAAGTCACGAACGCAGATTCGTCAAGCTTATCTAAATTTATTCTCTTAAAGATAGGTTGGGATCATTAAATTACATCTAGCCAGCTTGCAATATAAAGAGGATAATTTCTTACAGCTAAGTCACATAGCAATCAATTAAAGTCATATTTATAAGGAGGAAAGACAATGATGTACGGCTGGCGATATAACCACGCGAGTTTTGGTATTTGGGGTGTTATCTTGATGGTTATAGTAATGGCGTTATTATTAGCGGGAGTTATCATCGTAATCCACTACCTAACGGCGCACTCGAGCGGCAAACACTACGCCGACGGTGATTCAGCCCTCGCTATACTGGAAAAACGCTATGTAACGGGGGAAATCGAAAAAACCGAATTCGAGGAAAAGCGCAAAACCCTGAGTCAATAACTAGCTAGAATAGCTTTTCACTGGAATATATTTTTTTTGAGGCGCAAGTATTATGCTATATATAATTTATGGAAGGTTCGCCCCTAAAAATTAACTACGAGGCGGATAGTGCCCGCGAAGGGTATCTGACTCTGCAAAAGCTCGTTCAAGAACAAGAACTTTTGTTCATCGAATTTAGGGCGCAAGTCAGCGTTGAGCTTGATGAGACCGGCCGGAAACACCTGGGCAAAGAGGGTGAGGGTATCGCCAGAGCGCTATTTTATATAGCACCGCACATCAAATATGCGGATAGGGCGGATCGTCACGAACTACAAAACTGCCTGCCGCCATTCGATAACGTGCTGCTGTCAATTGACGACTGCGTTAAAGCCCTGAGAATTGCCTCCAATGCATCCGGAAGAGTTTTAACCGGAAGATACGGCGACCTCTACCTAAAAGAGTCGCCGCAACCAACCGCCAATTCGACATCAAGAAGACCGCCTGATCCCCTGGAAGTACATAAGTCTTTATTCAGTGAAGTCATAAAAATTAGTAAAGACAATATTAAAAGACAGCTCCGGGCCGAAATAGACTATCTCCGTCAAATGAATTCCATCGGTAATGATCATTTCGGGCAAAACGGGGAATTAATTGCCCATATTCTCTATGCCCTGTATCCGGCAATCAACGAACAGGTCAACTTAACACAGCAATATCGCCTAGACCAAATACACCCCATGACTATACCAATAGATAGCAACTCTGTTAATTTATACGCCAGCGCGTTACAAATTGCCGCCGATGCGGAAAATGTTGTTTTGATCGCCCAGGGAAACAACCAGCTATTAGTCATTATTCCGGACAGTCGGACCGAAGATGCAGTCGAATATTGGCAAGACAGCGTCAAACAAAGAAATACCGGTTAAGCCCAAAGATCACCGAACAGTTTTATTTCAATTGAAAATGTTTATGCTTTTCATTGCATCATGTTAAGATGTTGTGGTATTTATCATACAAATATGAATCCAGAAATAACTGAGCCGCAACAACACAGCATAGATCCTACCGGCTCAGCGATAGATAATAATGGCTCAACGCTGACCCGTTCGGGAGAACGGGTTATTATGCCACTTAGCCCGATCGCCCCAAACAAGACAGACATCTCTAATGATCCGGTTGTTAGTGCCACCGATTCACAACCGCAGGTCTCTACGGACGAAACGAGCGCCGTTTTTGATCCACTCCCGCCGACCGAAAACTCCAATATCCAGGCTTCGATCAATACTGCCACAACCTCTAGCGCTAAGCATTCGCAGAACACCAGCTCACCAATTATCAGCGGCAATAAAAACAAAGCGCAATCGGCCAATATCGTCGAAGGAGACCCTAACAAAATCGTGGCATCCCACCACACTATGCCGGCCAGCCCGTTTGTCGCTTCCTATCAGCCGAGAAAGAGTAAGCCTAAACGAAAGATCAATTTCCACATCTGGCAGGCAGCAGTTTTGGCAGCGCTCTTGATTATCGCGGCAGCCGTTACGGGAGTTTTTCTACCAAACTACTGGAGCAATAGCTATCTATCCAAAGTTACCCCGGCGTATAACTACCAGTCAGCCAAAATGTTGTTGGTTTATGAGGCGTTTGCCAGGCCGGTATTCAGTAGCAACAACAGCCCCTCCTACAAAAGCGATATGGGTGACTATGCCGCTGCCAGCCAAGCAATTAACGCCGCCCGAGTCGGCACCAATCAGCTCCAGACCGACAATCAACTAACATCCTGGCCCAGTCTGTTAGTCTTAAGCAAAACCAAACAGGCAGAAGCCACAAACCTGGCAATGAACCAATACATAAAAAATAGCCAGAACTTACTGAATAATTTTTCGGTCTTAATCGCCTACCTTAAAGGTTTCGAAACAATAACTTACGCTGAATCGCCTATGCTGGTTACGGCTGTTAAAGAAATAAATAACGCCACCACTAGAAGTCAGCTAATCGCTGGGGTCCAAAACTTACAGTCCGGACTTACTTCTACAGTCACTACCATAAACGACTTGCACCCGCCGGCTTACCTCTCAAGCTTTAACACTATCACGATTAATGACTGTACAGCTTTAGCGGCGGCTGCCGGAAATTTTATAACCGCAGTAAATAATCTCAGTGTTAGCGAATTATCCGTCGCCAATAATCAATACACTCAGGCATCCAACCGGCTGGTTACCGAAATGTCAATCAATATGGCCGGTCTGCTGCAGAACCATTCACCAATTCATAGTGAAATTATCCGACTAGAGTCAGAGAATCCACTGGGTATAAAAACCAATCACAAAACGAATCCGGGCGGCACGTCTGGCGGCAAACAGACAACACAGGCAACCAATTACCAGAATTTAATATCCGGACTTAATCAACTCACCAGCGGCAATAATCTGGTCCAGAAAATCAACAAAAGTATTATCGAATTTCACTAATCATCGACTAGGGTGGATGATAGGCCCTTAAGAGTGCGGTTATTTTCAAATAAACAAATTAATTATAAAGTTAAGTAATGTTGCTAGGCGAAGACAGGCCAACCGAACCAGCCTTTCTGATGGCCGAACTTAGGGCCGCTTCGGAAGCTTTTTTAGCTGGTACTAAAACGAGACCCGGTGAAGTTTATCGTCCGGTCCGGATGTTTCTCGGCCAAAACACCGTCGATTCGTGGCGGCAAAAAAGATATAGAACCCCGTTTTATACTTTGGATTTACCGGCAACGCGCGCCGTTTTAGTGAGTGAACTGTCAAAAGATAAGACCAGCCCAGAAGAAGAAGTGATGTTTCTGGAACAGTTTGGACTAATAAGGAGCCGGGAAGCACGGAGGCGCAAACTTGGTAAACTAGTTTTGAACGCCTATCAGCTGTCAATGCTGGAAAATTTACGAGTCAAGCCGGCGGTTGATGAAATAATTTACGATTTAAACGTAAACAGTCGACGTTTAGGCAGCAAGAAGTTACCGGAAACAGCGACAGAGAGGTTCATTTACTCATCGGAACGAGGGATGCTTTATGTCAACCCCGAGCGGGAAGGGGACGATGCTATAGCTATAGCACCACAAACCGCTTTAACACATTTAAGTCATATGACCGGGATTCAAGCTGCGCCAAATAGAGATAGGGGGACACTAAATTAACCCAACCTTTAGAAGTCGGCAAAATCATACCACTAAACAACCATTCATTATTTTCCAGGATATGTTATGGTAAGCACATGGTAATGAGCGACCCGGAAAAAGACCCCTTCAAACTACCCTGGTCTTGGAATCCATGGATTCGCAATGTCCAAAAAGAAGAATATTACGAATGTCAGCTGCGGAAGATCGCGCCTGATCCAGTCAGTCAGCAGGAACTGGAACAATCCATCGATCGGCAATACCATAAATACATTATTCCGCGACACGCGGCGGCTATGTTGATATCGACGATGCTGGGACTGGCAAAAGGGGAAGCAGGCAACCTGCGGCAAGAATTATTAACGGACTGTAGCGCGCAAGGTTTTGATCTTGTTGTTGAGGACTTCGAACTAAGTACGCTAAAAATAGAGTCCGCTCCTTCGCTTGGAACTTCTTACCGATCAGGTGAGAATGAACGTTATCTCGGTGGGCATTATTCAGCTGAAATTATAGCCCGAACAGTCGGAGTTAACCCAAACGATTTAACGGATATGCTTGGCGATCCATCGACCGACCAAAATTATCTAATGCTCAGAGACGGCAGTTATATTTTTGAAGTTCGCTCAAGTGTTATACCCAATAAAATAGCTATCAGTGAATTAATGAAACTGAGTGAATTCGGTAGCGCAATGCTGGAAAACAGTCTCGCGTCATATGCCAGGGGACTGAACTTCAGCGACTGATATATTTGGAGTTGTCGGCTCTGCTTTGCCGCCCGAGCAAGACCGATCGTTATTTAGTTTATGGTAACAAGCCCACCCCCGACAAATTGTTGATTTCGGATAATTACCAACCCCGGGTGACCGATTGAACACCCCCGGCTCGGCTTCTGTTATTGTCTTAGCCAATGGTTTTATTATTTTAGCTGACCGGTTTAAATTGTAGTGTGCGGCGTAAACGAATCGTAAAAGAAAGGCTGATTTTACAAGTTGCGCTGGTAAGATTAAGAAAAAAGACGGCGCAAAGATCTCGCAACAGCCCCACATCAGCAAGTGTATCCACGGCAAATACGCGATACTCAGCAATTATCGTTAGTTAGCACAAGCATTAAGATAGTTTAATTGCATAGTTAGCGAATCTATTGCTTCGAATATTTATTTATTGTAATATTCACTTAGTACCGGTTATTAGAACTGGTGGTCTATAGTCGGCTAGAAAGAATCAACAGCTTTGCAATGATTAAGAAACTATTTACCTTAACTATCGCTGCCGTTATCTTTAGTTTTACGATTTTGCCGATTGAATCTTATGCTTCCGCTGCAAGCACTAACCTGATAGCAAACCCGGCACTCACCACACCCGATCCGACAAACTCGAATTTGCCGGAATTCTGGCAACAGGGAAGCTGGGGCACTAACACTGAAACCTTCGCCTATCTAAACAGCGGCTATAACGACACTAACAGCGTTCAGGTCAATATGACCAGCCACACCTCTGGCGACGCCAAATGGTATTTCAATCCGGTCAGCGTCACCCCGAACAGCAAATATACCTTCAGTGATTACTACCAAAGCAACGTCACTACCGACGTGGTTGCCCAATATGGTCTAAGCAGCGGCGGCTATACTTACGTCGATCTTGGATCGGTCGCCCCCAGCAGTTCCTGGCAGGAATTCAGTTCAACCTTCAACACGCCGTCGAATATAACCAATTTAACCATCTTTCATCTGATTAACAGCGTCGGCATGCTGACGACCGACAACTTTTCACTGACTGCCGGCGCGCCGTCAGCACCGCTTAACAGCAATTTAATCTATAATCCTTCGATGGCAATATCCAGCGGTAGCCAGCCGGCCGGCTGGCAACAGGGAAGCTGGGGCACTAACACTGAAACCTTCGCCTATCTAAACAGCGGCTATAACGACACTAACAGCATTCAGGTCAATATGACCAGCTACACCTCCGGCGACGCCAAATGGCATTTCAATCCGGTCAGCGTCATTCCGAACACTACTTATAATTTCAGTGACTATTATCAGTCGAACGTGGCAACGGATGTTGTTGTCCAGTTCGAAGACACTAGTGGTAACTACACCTATTTGGATCTAGGAAATGCCAACCAGAGCAATACCTGGGCTAATTATGCCGCTTCTTTCACTACGCCCGCTAACGTCGCCAACTTAACTATCTTCCACCTGATTAATAGCGTCGGCACACTGACGACCGATGACTACTCATTAAGTGTTTCGACGGCACCAAGCGTCGACATTACCAACCCGACAAACGGGTCCACTGTAAGCGGTACTCTAACTTTGTCCGCCACAGCTTCGGCGAGCGATAAGATAGCAAGTGTTCAGTTCGTTCTGGATGGTAACAATATCGGGCCGGCAATTACCAACGCACCATATGATTTAAGCTGGAGCTCAGACGGAGTAGCCAACGGCTACCACAACCTGACCGCTGTCGCTGTCGGCTCCGACGGGGCAACCACTAAATCAACTCCCGTGACAATAAACGTCAGCAACAGTAACCCGACTGGAGGCAATTTAATACCCGACCCGCTAATCAACGTGCCGGATCCGGCAAATTCCAATTTGCCACTTAATTGGGTTCATTCTTCTTGGGGCACCAACACTGAAACCTTCGCCTATCTAAACAGCGGCTATAACGACACTAACAGCATTCAGGTCAATATGACCAGCTACACCTCCGGCGACGCCAAATGGCATTTTATGCCGCAGGTGGTATCACCCGACACTCAGTACAAGTACAGCGAATACTATAAGTCAAACATTCAGACACAGGTAATGGCCGTCTTTAATATGAATAACGGGACGACCCAGTACCAGTTTATCGGCCTACCCGATAGCGCCAATAGCTGGACTAAGTTTACTAGTGACTTTTCCATACCGCTTGGCACGTCAACACTAACCATTTATCACCTAATCAACGGTGTCGGCACACTGACAATTGATGATTTTTCACTGTCACCGTACAACCCGACCGGTTTTAAGCGTCCGCTACTAAGCATTACTTTTGACGACGGATATTCCAGCACATTTAATAATGGCTTACCACTACTAAAGCAATACGGCTACAGCTCGACCCAATACATTATTACCGATTTAATTAACGCCAACAGCTATTACATGACAAACTCTCAGGTAAAAAAGATGTACCAGAGCGGACAAGAGATTGCCTCGCATACTACTTCCCACCCAAATTTGACGACCGAGTCAAGCGCGTCGGTTATCAATGAATTGACCCAATCGCAAAAACAACTGGAGAAATGGATCGGTGCACCAGTAACGGATATGGCTTACCCCTACGGCCTTTATAACACGGCTGTGCAAAACCTGGTTTCGAACGATTATGCCAGCGGTCGGGGCGTCGAAGACGGTTTAAATAGTAAAGATAACTTCAATCCTTATGACCTCAAAGTCCAAAACATCTTCAGTTTCACCACCACCGCGCAGGTTGCGGATTGGATCAAGCAAGCCCAGGAAACAAACACCTGGTTAATTCTGGTCTATCATTCGGTCGACCCCAATCCCGTAGACATCTATAACGTCACACCTACTCAGTTAGCGAATCAACTGGCAGCCATAAGGTCCAGCGGCATAACCGTCGAAAATATAACGACAGCTCTTGCAGAAGTTAAATCCCAGCTATAGACACCGGTAAAGTACATAAAGGTTACGCTTTATCATATTCTTTACTATATTGCATATTTAGTGTATCTTATATTTAAACAAATACCTCTTTTTATGCACAGCCGAACAGGGCTGCCGTATTGTTATTATCTTTAATCAAAATACTGAGGTCTAAGAAGATTGGTTAAGACTAATAGTAGAGTAAAAACCGCCGGGCGGCGACTAAGAGCGGACAAGTCAAAGTCCAGTGTCGTAGCTTTGGTGCCCGCGCATAACGAGGCCAAGATTATCGGTCGGACAATCGAATCGTTAATGAATCAGTCATATCCGTTATCTTACGTCCTAATCATTGCCGACAATTGTTCCGATTCGACGATAAGGGTAGTCCACCGTTACCAGAAAATATATGGTAAGCGTAAGTTGAGACTGATGAAAACCACTAAAAACACCCATAAAAAAGCCGGGGCGTTAAACCAAGGCTACAAATCCTTGAGACGTAAGCCAGACTTTATTTTTTGCATGGATGCCGATACCATTCTCGACACAGAAATCATCGAAGCCGGTGTTGATCAGCTGCATCGCGAACCGCTGACCGGCGGCATTTGCTCTGCCTACCGCACATTGCCTCTGCGAAAAAACGCCACCCGTTGGATGCGTTATTTATGGCGATTGCAAAACATTGAGTTCAGCCTGGCTAACGCCTGGCGGGTTGAAAACTACCAGAATGCAAGGGTATTGCCCGGTGTATCGGTTATTTTTCGCGCCGAAGCACTCAGTGAAGTCTACGCTCAACACAAAGGTATAGTATGGGCGATTGACAGTTTGGTCGAAGACTACCGTTTGACACTCGAGTTAAAAGATCTGGGCTGGACCGTCAAGTCGTCACTACTGATGATATCCTGGTCCGATGTTCCTTTGAAGGTAACCGGCAAGGGCGGGTTATTTGATCAGCGGCAACGCTGGTACAGTGGCACGGTTGACGAGATTCGTCGCCGCGGCTTAAAAAAACACTCCCGCTACGAAGCATTCACAATTGGTTTATTAAGCCTTAACCTGGTAATGCGGGTTCTACTATATGCAACTTACATAATTTTGGCCCTGAGTGGTAACTTGGCTCAGCTATTATCTTTGTTTCTGTTATTACCCCTGGCTGCCGCTTTTATTCAGTACTACCGCTGGAACAGATATGCTGACCAAAAAGACAAATGGCAGGCATTAATGACCATAACTTTGATACCCAACGAGCTATATGCCATATTCCGTGAACTAATTTATACATATTCAGTTTGGATAAGTTTCGCCAAGCCGGACCGGGCCTGGTAATAAGTAGGAAGCTATAGCAGTGCACATACCTCAACCCTCACCATCATCAGCCATCTTGCCGGTCGGCGGTATCGGCGCTGGATTACATCATTTCGCGGGAGTCAGTTGGGATGTTCTGATGCCCTACACAATTCTGGGAACGGGTCTAATGGTCTATTCACATTTTCGTCTAATTCGTGGGCAACAAGTAATGCAAGGCCGAGAATTCGCTATGACCGGTCCGCGCCAAAGCAATCCGTCACTAGAAACTGCCAGACAGCCGTTATCCGGTCTTAAACCACCAAGGCTCACGGATCGACTGGAAAACCTAGTGATCGCCTGGGAAAATATACAATAAATTTACCACTCCCGAAGTTTTCGGTTTAATTAGTTTTTGCAGCAAGGTAAGGATAATAGTAGATAGACTTGATTTGCAGCTTGGCTGGCAGCGCCGAGTTATCAATGCCGTTTCCGGGAAATTGGGCCGTGTCCTCGCCACCCCAAACACCACCGACAGCCAAATCAATAATCAGATAGAAGGGTTGATTAAAGGGCCAAGTGGTGTAAGTAGCGCCCGGCTGCTTGGTATAGGTAAAGTACGGCTTGTTATTAACTTCGAAGGTAATGCTATCTGGTGTCCACAGCACGGAATACAGGTTGTACTTCAAATTATTATTAGGAATGAGTACCTGATTATAATATCCGACACTATTCGGATTATTCTGGTTTGAGGTAATGGTATGCACAACCCCGTAAACTATATTCGGATTAAGGCCCACAGCCTCAGCCATATCTATTTCGCCGCCGTTCAGAAACCGGTAGTTTTCGTTCGGCGGACCCATATTTTCGTATTTGGTATTGGCCGGCAGCAGCCAAACCGCCGGCCAGGTACCGACGCCCGCGGGTAATTTAGCCATTACGTCAATTCTGCCATATAGAAAAGATAGCTTGCCCTTGGTATCAATGCGCCCTGAACCATATTGGTAGTTATTGGGTTCGTTCTGATGGGTGGCTTCTAGGATCAGAGACCCCCGGGAAATCCTTAGATTTTGCAGGTTATTTGTGTAGTATTCTGCCTCGTTATTACCGTTATTAGGCGCACCGATATTAATCCGCCAATAACGGGAATCAAGCGATTTTGAACCATAACGGCTAAAATCCTGCGACCAAGTAGGATAAGTTGAAAACTGTTTGTCCGGCTGCACCGGCCCGTAGGTAGTGACCCGGCCAGGGGCTTCCTGGGCTTGAACTTGTGGTCCCAATCGAAGCATGCTCGATCCAAAGTCCGTAACCTTACCTCCCGGCAAACTCAACGCATAAACACTACCGGCAATCAACATACAGCCAACGATTATTAAACGGTACTGATAGACAAGGATACTTTTAAGTTTTAAAATGTACGGTTTGTACGAAATTGACGTATAGTGCTTTTGATTATTGATTCGTCCGAAACTTTTCAGGAATGATGAAGCCGGGCTGAAAACAGCCAGCAATTTTAGCAGCAAAAACTGCCGACTAAATTTGTCCGGCTTAGGTTTACTGACGGGTTTCGGCCGAGACGAAACAGGCTGTTTACGCTTAGTCTGGGCCTTAGTTCTCGTGGGCTTCTTTTTAGCTTTAGCCTTGGACATAATCACTTCCTGCTCTTATCCGGCCTTCACCAAACCGGACGTAAGACATAGAATAATTATTATACTAGTTTGTTGTGTTTTTGGCAAGGTTTATGCATATATTTTTATGGCTACTAGTTTCGTTAAACAACCATTGCCGGTTGGTGTATGATGGATATATAAACGCATAAGCAGTTTGGAGATGGGCAGTGGAAATATCTTTGGAGGGTAAACGAGCCTTGGTGACCGGAGGCAATTCCGGCATAGGCGCCGCCATTGCCCAGGCATTATCCGACGCCGGCGCCAAAGTTGCCATTAACTACCTAAGCAACCCGGAGGTTGCCGAACAAATGGCCGGCCAAATGCATAATTCCGGTCATGACGCGTTGACTATCGAAGCGGATATCGCTAATCAAAGCGAAGTTGAAGCTATGTTTAATAAAATGGATGAGGCTTGGGGCGGTATCGATATCCTGATCAATAACGCCGGAATCGACGGAGTTCATGCGAATAGCTGGGATATTGACACGGACGACTGGACGAAAGTTATAAATATTAATCTATTCGGGAACTTCTACTGCGCCAGACAGGCACTTAGCCGAATGATACCGCAACGATCCGGAGTAGTATTAGCCACTTCTTCCGTACATGAAATGATTGCCTGGAGCGGACACAGCGCTTATACGTCCAGCAAAGCTGCCATTGGTATGCTGACCAAGACTATGGCTCAAGAGGCAGCCCCCTATAATGTCAGGGTTTTGGCTTTAGCGCCGGGAGCAATTAAAACTTCGATCAATCAAGGAGTCTGGGACAACGCTCAAGGGATGACCGACTTACTGGAAAAAATCCCGCTCAAACGGATCGGCGAACCCGAAGAAGTAGCGAAAATGGCAGTAGTTTTAGTATCCGATGCCGCATCATACGTAACCGGACGCACGATTTATGTAGACGGCGGCATGACCGATTATCCGGACTTTGCGCACGGTGGCTGAACGGAACAAGAAAGGGGTAGGGGAACAAACATTATGGCAAACCAGGCACAAGCTCCAGCAGGAGCACCCGGGACTGACGCCAACTGGGAAGTTGGCCGGAAAGACGCCGTTGGCACTGCACTGTCCAGCGAGAGCAACGTCTGGTTTACTATTGCTAGCGGCATACTGACCGAGGCTTTTTATCCACAAATCGACACTCCCTGCCTGCACAGCGTGGACTTGATCGTCACCGACGGCAGCGTCTACTTTTCCGACGAAGAAAACAAGACCGACAGCAAGGTTGTTTGGCATGCGCCCGGGGTGCCGGCCTATAGCATCACCAACACCGCCAATGACGGCCGGTACGTAATATCCAAGAAAGTGTTCACGAATCCGGACCATGCCTGCATTCTTCAACAAGTTAGCTTTGCCGCTCAGAGTAGTACCGATCACCATCTATATGTTGTGTTGACGCCGCGACTGGACGGTCATGGCTCTAATAACAGCGCGAGAACTATCCGACATGGCAACCAGACTATCTTAAGCGCCGAGACTGACAAGAGCGCTTTGGCTTTAGTTTGTTCGGCGCCGCTGACTAAAGCGACCGCCGGTTTTGTCGGTGCCGGCGACGGCCTTAGCGATCTGATCAATCACAAACAACTAACCGAAACATACAAAGAAGCGCTCAACGGTAATGTCAGATTATGTGCCGAAATTGATTTGAAGGCCTGCGATGGCAAATTCACCTTAGCATTGGGCTTCGGTCCAACCCGCGAAGAGGCAATAATCACCGCCCTAGACAGCCAGGGCAAAACAATAGCAGACATAGAAAGCAAGTATATTGACGGCTGGACAAACTGGCTTAACGAGCTGAGTGCAAATGACCTCCCCGATTTGAGCAAAATCAGCCTGGCGACATTAAAATGCCATGAATCAAAGAATCCGGCCGGAGGAATCGTCGCCGGACTCAACACGCCTTGGGGATTCGCCCAAGGAGATAATGACCGCAACGGTTACCACGTAGTTTGGACCCGGGATATGGTGGAGACAGCTGGAGGTATGCTGGCTGCCGGGAGTAGCAACCAGATACTTCCGACTATCGAGTTTCTGGCAAAAACCCAACAAACCGACGGGCACTGGCCACAAAATATGTGGATTAGCGGCAAGCCTTACTGGGAAGGTGTACAGATGGACGAAACCGCATTGCCGATTCTGCTTATCAACCTGGCACGACATCAACAAATACTAAGCGATGCCCAGCTGGCAAAGTTCTGGCCAATGGTCGAGAAAGCTGCCGCTTTTCTAGTCCAGAACGGTCCGGTCACCCAGCAGGACCGTTGGGAAGAAGATCCCGGTTATACGCCGTTCACACTGGCGGCGGAAATCGCCGCACTGCTGGCCGCGGCCGACCTGGCGGACTTACAGCCCGAAAATCAGTCTGAAGCTGCCCGTTTTATGCGGGAAACAGCAGACATCTGGTATGACTGTATCGACCTCTGGCTTTACGCCCGAAACACTGACTGGTGCCAGCGATTTAGTGTCGATGGTTACTACCAGCGCATTATGCCGGTTGCGAATGAAAAAATAAGCCGCTATCAGCAAGTAGTACATGTCCAAAATGTCCTGCCGGATGAAACCAATATGCCGGCTATTAATTTAATCAGCCCAGATGCTCTTGCGCTGGTCCGCTTTGGCCTCAGACGCCCCGACGACAAACGTATTACCGATACAGTTAAAGTCATTGACAACCTGATTAAGATACAAACACCTCGTGGCGAAAGCTGGCATCGCTATAACGATGACGGCTACGGCGAGCAAGCCGATGGCAGCCCCTTTAACGGTGTCGGTATCGGCCGCGGCTGGCCGCTACTTAGTGGCGAACGGGCGCATTACGAACTGGCCGGCAAAAACCTGGATTATGCCAATAGACTAAAGACTGCCATGGAAGGGTTTATGAGCGAGACCGGATTATTATCAGAGCAGATATGGGACAGCGAAGACATTGCCGAACGCCAGCTATATTCCGGACAAGCCACCGGATCAGCCAGACCGTTAGCCTGGTCCCATGCCGAGTACCTAAAACTACTGCGCTCGCTCGCAGATAACGCCGTTTTTGACCAGCCTTCTCAAACAGTTGAACGCTATTTAAATAATGACTTTACCCAGCAACGTCGCGCCTGGCGGTTCAATAACAAGCTGCGACGTATGGCTAGCGGCAAAATACTGCGCGTTGAAACACTGAGCGCCTGCAAGGTTCACTGGTCCGCGGATGCCTGGAAAACATCTAACGATATTACGGCTAAAGACAGCGGACTCGGGATCTACTATGTCGACTTGCCAAGTGAAACTATTGCCAAAGGCCAGCAAATCGAGTTTACCTTTTTTTGGAGCCAAGCCCGAAAATGGGAAAACCAAAACTATATTGTTAATGTAATCTAGTTTGTATTTTACTTGGCTTTGCGTTTGCCGGCCGACTTGTTCAGCCGCAGCTTTTGCACTGCCAAAATAGTCCAAAAAACACCGTTTAATCCGGCTGATACGGCCGCTAAGGGCATATGCAGGGTCGTATAGGTAACGCCTATGCTGTAAGCAACCAACCCGGTCAGAACACTGGTCCAAATTTCCGGCTTGTCTTTAGTGAAAACCGACGGCAGCAACGCTACTATGAAGATTACCTGGCCCAAAGTTAAAATTAATTCTTGCCAGGACATTAACCAATATTATACACCAGCTAGGCCGGCGTAACACTTATTCGCGGCATAACCCTGATCAACCGATATGCAGATGCTGGTGCCGGGCGTGTTGAACTTCGCTTGCTTCGACTCCATCCCAAGACGCTAACGCAAAGATGACGATAGCGGCAATAACCTGATTCCAGGCAGCATTATTACTCATAGATAGTGCAAACGCCGAAATAAACAGCCAGATTGCCGCCAGAGCAGTCACCCAACTGGGCACAACATTGAACCAGAACAGCTGAACCAATCCGGCCGCAGCCATAACTCCGCCGCTAACAATAACGCTAGTTAGAGCCACGCCGTCCATTGAAATAAATAACGGCGTAACCATTAACCAAGCTCCGGCAAGCATCGTCAAAGCACTGGCAGTCCTTGATTGAACAATGTCTTTCATAGTTCCTCCCTTAAATGGCCTTATTATTTACTGCTTCGAGTAAACAAACCTCCTTTCTGATTAAAATTATGGCCGGCAACCACCGTTTTTCGCTATAACTTTACTTACATTTTCAAAAACTTCTTGAAAAAAAATAATACTTCATAGACAATTTACTGCTAGTTATGGCAACAGCAAGTAACAACGGCCAGGAATGGTATGCCCTTACGGCTTTTAGTTTCGGGAAAATCAAACCGGAAACAGTTATGCCGCTGGCACGAATTGTCGAACAAAAGCTGCCGCCAGAAAATCAATCTATCTGCGTATCGCAAGAAAAGTCTATCATTGCCGTCAGATATTCAATTTATTGCGCACTATACCAGCAAGCATTTCAACGCGCCCACCAAAACGCCAATGAGGTTATTGGATTAAACTTAGCTCGGATGAATTTGCTTGACGTTACTGTCTTATCGCCCTCGGAGTTCGCCGTCCTGAACCAAAATGATGAGCTTAACCGCCGACGACAACAGGCAATGGACCGACACCCAACTTCGTTAACCAATTATCCGCCCAATCAAGATGCGACAATACTACCTTTTCCCACCAGAGTAGAGATCTGGCAGCCAAACGATGATGGTCCACCGTTTGCCGGATAGGGCAGTCTAGACGGTCTGCAGTTGTTTTAAATCAGCAATTATCTGGTCGGCGTGAATGCTCGGATCGACCCCGGTATATTTTTTAGCAATATAGCCTTTAGGGTTAATGATAAAGGTGTTTCTCTCAGTGCCCAGAAAGCTTTTCCCCATGAATTTGCGATCCTTCCAAGAGTCGTAAGCGGCGATAGTTGTATGCTCGGGGTCGCTTAGCAGAGTAAAGTCCAGCTGAAATTTATCGGCAAATTTGCGGTGCGACGCTACGCTGTCTTTGCTGATCCCGACTACTACCGAGTTGCCAAGATTTTCAATTTCCGCTCGGCGGTCACGAAAACCGCAGGCTTCCTTAGTGCAGCCCGGCGTATCATCTTTAGGGTAAAAATAAAGTACCAGCCATTTTCCGGCGTAATCATTAAGCGTATGTTCTTTTCCGTCTTGGTCTAACAGCCTGAAATCCGGTGCTTGGTGCATAATTAGCCTGCCTTTCCTTGATTAGTTGGTTCTGCTTAAATTATACAATAACGTGTATGCCCTCTTGATTTGCGCTTAAGATAATTGTTAAATTATAAGGCACACCAAAAATGAAACACTTTTTTCATAGAATCTCCATTAAAATTGCTCATCTCGCCGGCACGCCGTACGCGTTTATTGCGGCTAGTATTGGGGTTATTATCTGGCTGATCGTCGGACCTTATTATCATTTTTCCAACACCTGGATGATTGCTATCTCGACAATCTCTGACGTAATTATCTTTCTAATGGTATTCTCGATTCAAAACACCCAGAACCGGGACAGTAAAGCCATCCAGTTGAAACTGAACGAATTAATCGCAGTCGACAAGAAGGCGCGGGATTCCTTTATCGGCCTCGAGAGCTTAACCGATGAGGAGTTGAGTGATCTCGATGGTGAATTTCAAAAACTGCTCGATGAGCTCGATGTCAAGTCACCGCTGCACCGGATGATCCACGGCAGCATTAAGCGAGAAAAAGCCAAGCGTCCGTCATTTTACCAGCAGGCAGAAAATATCGTTGATCATATAATCAAGTCAGTAGAGGACAGCTAAAGGGGAGTTTAAGTTTATGGATGAAGAGAGTAAGACAGCGACCGGCGGCAAAACCCGGGGCATCGATATCTACATGGCGGTTATGCTGACGCTGGTAGTAATTTTGCTGCTTGGTGTATTCGGAATGCTGCTGTATGGGGGATACAAAGTTAAACAGGGCTCAGCTACGATCAATAATAAAATTAACAGCTTTAACTCCCAAATTAAAAGCATTAACACTAATTTGACCAATATCGATACCCAGCTCAAAGTCGGCACAGCCCTTACGCACCCATAATCCGATCAGGCTATTGAACATGGCCTAAGCGATGGCGTAATATTGAGTCATAGGAAGTCGGGATATTTATTCTGATAATATTCGGTAGTTAATAAAAAGAAGACAGCTATGCTAAAAAATATACTTAAGCATGCCGACAGGCAGAGCCCTAACTATAAATGGATCGCCCTATCCAACACTACGCTTGGTATGTTGATGGCTTCTCTGAACGCCACGAGCCTGATCATTGCCTTACCGGTCATCTTCAGAGGAATTAAAATTAACCCTCTCAATCCGGGTAGTTTTTCTTACCTGCTTTGGATTCTGTTGGGCTATATGCTGGTAACCGCCGTATTGGTAGTGTCCTTGGGACGGTTGGGCGATATGTATGGTCGGGTAAAAATGTACAACATCGGCTTTATTATCTTTTCCGTGGGAGCATTGGCAGCCGGACTGACCTGGAGCCACGGCGGCCTGGGGGCGATCGAATTGATCGGGTTTCGAATGATTCAGGCGGTCGGCGGAGCACTGCTTATGGCCAACTCAGCAGCAATCCTCACCGACGCCTTTCCGCATAATCAGCGGGGAATGGCGCTGGGAATTAACCAGATCGCCATGCTGGCCGGATCATTTTTCGGCATTTTGGTTGGCGGCTTTTTGGCCCAATTCTCCTGGCGGTGGGTGTTTCTGTTTAATGTTCCGGTCGGTATTGTCGGTATCATCTGGTCCTATCTGGCACTCAAGGAGATTGATGTCTTCCATCCGGCGAAAATCGACTGGATCGGCAACATTTCCTTTGCCGCCGGTTTGGCATCGGTGCTGATCGGTATCACCTACGGCATCAAACCTTATGGCGGTTCAGACATGGGCTGGAGCAATCCGCTGGTGCTGTGGTTAATTGCCGGTGGCATCGGCATACTGATTCTGTTCGTACTAATCGAGCGCCGAGTCGCCCAGCCGATGTTCAATTTAGCCCTATTTAAAATCAAGGCCTTCACCGCGGGAAACATCGCCGGTTTGCTGGCGGCCATGGGCCGGGGAGGGCTGCAATTTATGCTGATTATGTGGCTGCAGGGGATATGGTTGCCGTTGCATGGTTATGCATTCACGCAAACCCCGCTCTGGGCGGGCATTTATATGCTACCGACAACTTTGGGCTTTTTAATCGCCGGACCGTTGTCCGGATATTTATCCGACAAATACGGCGCCCGTCCCTTTGCTACCGGAGGCATGCTCTTAGCCGCACTTAGCTTCGGTCTGATGATGACCCTGCCGGTGAATTTTCCATATTATCTGTTCGCAATTATTCTGCTGCTTAATGGCCTGTCTTTCGGTATGTTTTCGTCGCCAAATACCGCCGGCATTATGAACTCGGTACCTGCCAGATTCAGAGGAGTGGCATCAGGCATGCGCTCGACATTTATGAACGTCGGAATGCCGTTATCGATCGGCATATTTTTCACTCTAATGATCATCGGCTTAACCGCCAGCGTGCCGGGCAGCATCTATCACGGACTGACACTTAATGGCATTCAGCCGGCACTGGCCAGCCATTTATCACATTTGCCGGCCATCAGCTATCTGTTTGCCGCATTCCTTGGATACAACCCCCTAAAGACACTGCTGGGAGGACCTGTGTTGAAATCATTAAAACCGGCCGCGGCGGCCAGACTGGTATCCAAAGATTACTTTCCTAAACTAATAGCCAATCCGTTTAAGCATGGCCTGGTCGTAGTTCTGTGGTTTGCTATCATTACCTGTATCGTGGCGGCGGCTGCTTCTTGGCTGAGAGGCGGCAAATTCGTTAACCAGGAAGAGGAAGCTTCCTAGAGAAATTAACGCGTTGCCTTTAATTGTTTCTGCCGACGCCACACATAATGCAGTGCGGTGCCACCGGCAAAAGCTAGACTAAAACCGATAATTACCGAATTACCCGGACCGGTGTTAGTTAACTGCGAAGGGGATGAAGGCATAGTTGTCGCGGAACTGCCGGACGTCGGCGCACCGCCCGCTTGATTACTGTTCGGGTTCGTAGCCGAGTTATTCTGCTGCTGACTAATACCGGCCGGTGTTTTTGGTAGCGCGTTCGTAGCAACTTTGTTCGAAGAATTATTGTTAACTACCGAGTAGATTCCGTAACCAATCAGTGCCAGTACCACCAAAACGAGAAGTGAGGCTGAAATAATTCTAAGCAACGGCCAGTTTCTGGACTCACTGTCGATCATTGCCATAGATTCGCCTCCTCAGCTTTTTTATTATATACCAAATATTATTTTTGATACTACATAGATTTTCTAAATAGTCGAAGATAATACATCCGGCTTAATTCATAGCGCATCTTCCATAATCGGCCCAACGTGTCCTATAAGCCTTATTAGCGAGCTAATCTTGGCCGCTGAGTACCCAAAAAAATAATCAAATCCGAAGCTTAACTAGGCTACGAACCGATGTACGGCGCAACGAAGCTCTTAGCAGCGTTAATCGGAATAGCGAAACCGAGATTCTGTCCTTGAGCTGAAGTGGCTGTATTAATACCGATTACCAGGCCGGACGACGCATCAATCAGTGGGCCACCAGAGTTACCGGGATTAATCGCCGCATCGGTTTGCAGCAGGCCGGACAACGACTCACTGCCGGTGGCGCTGGCCGAATCACTGGCCGTGATTGATCGATTAAGGGCTGAGATAATACCATTAGTGACAGTGTTCTGGAATTGGCCAAGAGCATTACCGATAGCAATCACGCTTTTGCCGACCACCACCGATGACGAGTCACCGAGCTTAACTGTACTTAAGCCGCTGGCGTTAATTTTAAGTAACGCTAAGTCGGCAGTCGGATCGGAAGCGACAATGGTAGCCGGATACTGTTTTTGATTGGTTAGCGTTACCGTCAGGTTCTGTGCCCCCTGAGGCGCGACATGATTGTTGGTCAGAATATAGCCATTGGCGGTAAGTATCATACCGGTTCCCGAGCCTTCTTCGACTAACGGGCCGCCAAAGAAACTGTAAGTTGTACTGGTAGTGGTGATCGCCACGATCGCTGGCGAGTAGCTGTTGACCAGTTGCGGTATGGTCAGGCCACTGGCATTGGTCGCTTCCACTATCTTCGCTGTCGGACTCTGTGATTCGATTACCGTTCCACCGTAAGGATGCTTCGACTGGTACCAATAGGCACCGGCAACACCGCTGGCCAAACCTATGGCAAGGATAATAAGCACTGAGAGTATTTGACCGATTCGTTTCATATATAGCTAGCCTACCTTCGGTTGATTAGAATAACCTTAAACCTTCCGCTCTGTCAAAAACGGCTCAAGCTTTAGCACACAGCAAACGAGCGGAGTATAATTAATTCTCAGGAAGGCATACTACGGTCCCTGCTTCACCTTAATTTATTATCAACGCCGTGATCCCTCCACTAAAGGAAGGCTCACTCTTACTGCGAGCAGCATAAGCTGTAAACAGGAACATACCAAACACGTAACCGGTCGGTAAAACCGGATCTTAGCTTTAATCTAATAATTAATCATTTCGGGCCAAAATCACCCACCTCCATATTCAGTGGAGGAGTGGCAGTAATGAAGGAGTAAAAACTATGCGCGAAAAAATTAACCAGGACGTCAGTGTGGTTATGTACTATAGCGCCAGCAAGCGGCTGGCCTTACCGCACTTGATTCATTGGCAAAACCAGGATTACGGAGTCGGCAAAATCGGCTATCATCACACCATTAAAGAGGGAATGACGCTGCACCACATTTTTGAGCTGGTGGACTCCACTCAAACCCTGTGGTTCCGTCTTAATCTGGACACCTCTAACCTGCACTGGAAATTGGAAGCCGTCAGTGACGGGCTACCCTACTAGGAGTAATTATGGATTTAGGCCTTAACTACAACCGACCACTGGTCATGCACATCGATCTTAATTCCTGTTTTGCCACCATTGAGCAGCAGGCCAATCCGCTACTCCGGCACAAACCAGTGGCAGTTGCTGCCTATGACACGCCGCGCGGCATCATCCTGGCCGCCAGCTATGAAGCCAAGGCTCTGGGCATTAAATTAGGCGTCACCGTCAAAGAAGCCAGAATGATCTGCCCGGAAATAATCGTAATGATGCCTGATCCGGACAAGTACTTTGACGCTCATCGCCGCTTCGAACAGGTCTTATGCAAATACACTAACGAAGTAACGCCAAAGAGCGTCGACGAATTCGTGGTCGATTTTACCGGCTCGATAGCCATTCGCAGCGGCATTAGCATGGAAGAGATCGGCAGGCAGATTAAGCAGGATATCCGTGCCTCCCTGGGCGAATATGTCAGCGTCAACGTTGGTATCGGCCCGAACCGGTTCCTAGCCAAGCTGGCCGCCGGCCTACACAAACCTGACGGCATGGACAAAATTGACGCCAGTAATCTGAGACGGATCTATTCCGGGCTTGAGCTGATCGACCTGCCAGGCATTAACTACCGTTACGCCGCCCGGCTGAATTTAGCCGGCATTTACAGTCCGCTACAGATGCTTGACGCACCGCTTATGCAGCTCAAGCGTGAGGTCTTTCATAGCATCGTCGGCTTTTACTGGTACTTAAGATTGCGCGGACATGAAGTCGATACTGTTGATTTCGGCCGCAAAAGTTTCGGACAGCAATACGCCATTAGCCAAAAAACAACAGATAAGCACGAACTGTCACGGCTGCTCATGAAGCTCTGCGAAAAAGCCGGACGACGCTTAAGGAAACAGGGCTATCAGGCTGGCGGCATTTACCTCTGGCTAGCTTACGAAGACCGTACCTATTGGGCTAAACGGCAACAGTTGCGAACGGCCGTCTATTCCACCCAGGATATTTTCCGCCAAGCCCAAAGTCTGCTAATGGCCACTCCCGAAAACACGGCCAGAGCCACGAATATAGGCGTCAGTATCCATAACCTGCAGCTGGTTAACCCGCTCCAGCTGGGTTTGTTCGACGACACCAGGCTGGACACCAGATCATTGGCCGTAGCAGCCGATCGGGTAAACGACCGTTACGGTGAATTCACCCTGGTGCCGGCATTAATGGCCAACATGCAGGACATTATCATCAAACGGGTATCTTTCGGTCAGGACAGTACTAATTAGCCGGGAATTGCGATAATAACTGACATGGGTAATCAAAATCCAAAGTACCGATTGTGTACTGCGTCATAATTAACGGGCCGCCCAAAAACGATTTGGTGTCACATGACTTTGCGGCTTGGAAGCTAGATGTATCGCCGGTTCCCAGCCAAAGCGGCAAATTAATCGGCCATTTACCGACCAGCGACGCCCATTGATTGGATGCCGTGTAGATACCCAGCTTAGGAGTTAAAAACCGGCGGGAACTAAATCCGTAAATCATGCCCATTAAATCGGCCCGATTAGCCACCAGCGAAGTCGTCCAACTGTTAATACTTTCGACGTCCAGCCACCAACCGGGAACATAAGCGGCCGCCAGATCGGCTTGGCGCATAGAATAAAGCGCCGCCTGATAGCCGTAATTGAACGAGTAACAGTTCAATTGGTTTTTATGGGCGCAGTTAAGCGGGCCACTACCTACCTCTCTAATTCTGGGAAAGCCCGGATCTCCGGTATTAACATAGAGTGCGTAGGAGGTATTAGCTTGCCGGACTTCCTGGCCCAGACAGGGGTTAGGCTTAAAATCCAGTCCGCCGTTAACGCCAATAATAGCCCGGGAGAACTGGTCGGTCGGCAAACGCGAACAATTCGGCCATGACATATCGACCGTTAGCGGGCGCACGGCCCGCGAAGTAAACAAAACCAAAAATAGCAAAGCGACCAGTACGGCAACCGGTATAAGAATAATGATCAATCTAGATGCCCAAATTTCCGCTTCTGGCGAAAATCCGGATCTGGTTTTTAGTCTCCCCAAGGATAAACCCATTACCTTTAGTATAGACCATCGTTTAAAGCCGAATAAGCACCGGGCCGTGGACAAAATCTCTGAAAAACGACCAAGAAAGTTGTTGCCAGGGACAGCGACTAGCCGACGAGCAGAAGCCACTTGCGATTGTTCAGTTTAAATTAAAAGCTTAATCTATCCAGTCTGCAGTCTATTTATCTCAGTTAGCGATTTTTTGTTGCATTGTTTTACTTAATATGCAATGATGTACCCACTCTAGAAGAAGCTGCTAGCGAATCTTTGTGAGAAGTTCTAGTAAAGTATTAACAATAATTTTCGGTAATTGAGGTGCAGCTAAGCGACCATCGGTGCGACTTACCTCAGAGCGAAGAAAGAGGTAACAAATTAAATCATGGCAAATAAACTATTTGTCGGATCTTTGGCTTGGTCGGCAACAGATGACGACTTGGCTAATTTTTTCAGCGACGCAGGCACAGTCGTATCGGCTAAGGTCATCGTCGACCGCGAAACTAACCGCAGCAAAGGTTTCGGCTTTGTCGAAATGAGCTCTGACGAAGAGGCCAAGGCCGCTATCGACAAGCTTAACGGCAAAGATCTTAACGGTCGTCCGGTCGCAGTTAGCGAAGCCCGTCCGCAGGCACCGCGCGACTAACCAGTCTTGTTGGTTCGGTTAGAATAAGCCTATCGGTAATCATTTACCGGTAGGCTTTGTATATTAAGCGCACTTTGACTAGCTTTATTCTCAGCTGGCAAGTTATTATATGAGGGTATGCAAATATACAAAGTCGGCATTCCAGAAATTGCCATCGCGCCCTTAACCAGTAAGTTAAAAAGCGCCCTCTACATCGGCCCCACTCTTTGGCTGATGCCTGGCGGCAGTAATATTAAACTATGCGTAACGATCATGAGCCGCCTGGACAGTGACCTAACCGCCAATTTAACACTAGCATTAACCGATGAGCGATTTGGCCCGTACAATCATTCGGACTCCAACTGGACCCAACTAATAAATGAAGGGCTGGCAGTTAAGAATGCCCGGGTTATAGAAGTTCTCCAGCCAGAGAACAACGACTTGGCGGGAACGGTTGCAGCTTACTCCAGCAAGCTCGAGCTCGCCATGGAAGAATCAACCACTATTATCGGGCAATTCGGTATGGGTAGTGATGGTCATATTGCCGGGATTCTACCTAATTCAGCTGCCGCCGACGATTCACTTTCCGGCATAGTAACCAGCTATGTCAGCGATCCCTTTACTCGTATTACCCTAACATTTAATGGCATCCGCCGGGTCAAATCGGCTTTTTTGATTGCCTTTGGACCAGAAAAGCAACAGGCCTTAACCAATCTAGCCACTCTGAACCTGCCGTTAAGCACTCAACCGGCGCAAATAATTAAGGAAGTTAGGGAAGCCTACGTGTACAATGATCAGATAATAGGAGAAAATCAATGAAAATAGCCATTCACGGTCTGGGACGCATGGGCATGCAGATCTCACGCAAATTAAGCGAGACCAATCACCTGGTAATCGCCCACAATCGCAGCTTCGAAAAGTCCGAAGAGGCTGCTCGCTTCGGCGCCAAGCCGGCCGCCACCAAAGAGGACGTAGTTAAACTGTTTGATACTGAGCCGGTGATCATCTGGATTATGCTGCCGGCGGAAATCGTCGACCAGCAAATCGACGAATGGTTCGAACTGTTGCCCAAGGGTAGCATTCTGATTGACGGCGGCAATTCCGACTTTCGTCTAACCAAAGAATTGTCGGCCAGAGTCGAAGCCAAGGGCTTTAAGCTGGTTGATGTCGGCGTCAGCGGCGGGGTATGGGGCTACCAAAACGGTTTCTCGATGATGGCCGGCGCAAACGACCGGCAAGCATTCGAAGTCATCGAACCGGCGCTGATTGACCTGGCAAAACCGGAGGGCGGCTATGCCTATTTCGGCGAAAGCGGTAGTGGCCACTTTGTCAAAATGGTCCATAATGCCATTGAATATGGAATGATGGAAAGTCTGGCGGAGGGCTATCGTTTCCTTAAGGACGGACCGTATGGCAATCTGGATTTGGCAGCTGCCGGAGAAGTCTGGCAGCATCATAGCGTGATCACTTCCTGGTTGAATCAACTTTGCCGGGACGCTCTAAAGGAGAACCCGACGCTGGAAGGAATCAACGGCTACGTGGCCGAGAACGGCGAAGCTCGCTGGACTCTCGAAGTCGCCAATTCCATGAATATCGGTATGCCGTCTATTCAATCGGCCCTGGACGTCAGGCTGGCCTCGCAAAAAGGCGAAATCAACTTTTCCACCCAGTTACTGGCAGCAATGCGTAACCTGTTCGGCGGACATGCGCTGAACAAGGATGATTAAACGATTAACTATGCCTGAAGCACCGGAAATTAAGCCGTCTATTCTGGTTATTTTTGGGATTACTGGGGATTTGGCCAAACGCAAAGTCCTCCCGGCACTTTACCACCTTTGCAAAGACCGGTTACTGCCCGAAGGCACCAAAGTTATCGGCATCAGCCGCCGCGACGTGCCGCTTGAAGAAATTCTTGATACCGTTAATCTGTGCGTGATGGAAAAGGACAATATCTGCGACCCCGAAGTGATCAGTCGACTGCGTTCCTGGGTTAGTATGTTCAAACTTGACCCTCTTAGCGACGACGATTATGAACACCTGAAGCGCCACTTAAACGATCTCGAGCAGGCCGCCAAACAATGCATGGACAGACTTTTCTATTTATCCATACCGCCACAAGTCTATTCGCCGATTATCCAGAAAATGGGCCAGCATGGACTTAACGCCAGTTGCGATCATAATCAGGCGAAAGTTCGGTTAATGATCGAAAAACCGTTCGGCCACGATGTGACTTCGGCTGAATTTCTCGTTAACGAAACCGAAAAGGTGTTCACTGAAGAGCAGATATTCCGGATAGATCACTATCTGGCGAAAGAAACCGCCCAAAACATTCTGCGGTTCCGTCGGCACAATCCGGTCTTTTCCAGCCAATGGAACTCTCGTCATATCCGCCGGATACACGTTATGGCAAAAGAAAAAATCGGCATAGAAAACAGAATCAACTTCTATGAACAAGTCGGAGCTATGCGTGATTTAATCCAAAGCCACCTGATGCAGCTGCTCTCACTAACCGCTATGCATCTGCCGGCCGAACTGAATTCCGAAGATATTCACGCAGCAAAACATGCTTTTATGCAATCGCTAATCCCGCCCGGGACAGAAGGCAAGAGCATATCTAATCAGGTAGTGCGCGGACAGTACGATAGCTATCGAGAGGAAGTTGCCAATCCGCACTCATCCACTGAAACTTTTGTTTCGCTACTGCTGAAAAGCAGCGATCCCGATTGGGAGGGGACAACCTTTCAGCTAACCACCGGTAAATCTCTGGACGAAAAACTGACACAGATTCAGGTTCAGTTTGGTGATCGGGACCCCAATATTTTAAGCCTGCGCATTCAACCGGATGAGGGAATAGATATTAATCTGCTGATCGAGCAACCGGGTTTTACTCACAATTTGCGCCAGGTACGGTTGAATTTCAGCTACAGCCAGGATTTTGATACCATCAATCACGATGCCTATGAAAGAGTGCTGGTCGATGCTATCCGCGGAGAAAGACTGCTATTCGCCACTAAAATGGAAGTATTAACCTCATGGCACTTATTGCAACCGATAATCAACAGCTGGCAAAACCAATCTGACGATTTAAAATTTTATGCCGCCGGCAGCCGAGGACCGTCTATACTAAAATTAAACCGCCAGGAATTTTAAGACACGTAGTCAGAGCAGCTTATGATCGTAGATCTTATTATCATCGTACTCGTGATCAGTGCCATTTTTCGTGGCAAGGAGATTGGCTTCGTCCAGCAGATACTGTCAACTATTGGTTTTTTCGGCGGCCTGATTCTTGGCACTTATTTATTGCCGTTAACCCTCAAGCCGATGCACACCGCACTTTCCAGGTCAATCGTCACTCTATTGACGACGTTGGGTATGGCCATTATTATGCTGTCGCTCTTTGAGATCGCCGGAGTCTATGCCAAAAAACGGGTCGCCAGACTGGCTGAGCTAAACCGCTTTGATAACATTCTGGGTGCAGTTATTAGTGCTATCTCGATTGTTATCGGTGTGTGGCTGGGTGTTGCGATTATTCGAACTCTGCCGTATAGCTCTTTCCAGCAGGATATCAACGATTCAAAAATTGTCGGGTTTTTAGACCAACACCTGCCACCGGCACCTAACATTATCGCCGATTTAAGCCACTTAATTGATCCTAACGGTTTTCCAAAGGTGTTTAACGGCAACGAGCCGGCACCGCCGGGTTCGGTCAATCTGCCAGCCCAAAGCAAACTGGCCGCCGCTGTCAGCGCCGACCGGACGTCAGTCGTCAAAATCGTCGGTAGCGGTTGTGGCGGGGTCGTCGAAGGCTCAGGCTTCGTCGTAAGTAGTGATTTAGTGGCGACTAACGCCCATGTAGTAGCCGGCATCTCCCTGCCGTATGTTGAGGATGCCAACGGCAATCATTTGGCAAGTGTCATCTATTTTAATCCGAATCTTGATTTCGCCCTGCTGCGGGTAAGCCATCTGGCTGGCAAACCATTAAGCATCTCCTCAGGCATTGTTCCCAATAAAACCCCGGCGGCCGTACTCGGTTATCCCGGCGGCGGCAGCTTCACTGTGGATCCGGCGGCCGTGCTGGCTGAATTTTTAGCTACCGGCAGTAATATCTACGGCAAAGGCACCACTAATCGCCAGGTATACGAACTTCAGGCAAATATTATTCCCGGCAATTCCGGCGGCCCGTTAATCAACGTATCGGGTAGTGTAATTGGAGTAGTGTTCGCCGAATCAACGGAATACAATCACGTCGGATACGCCTTGGTCACTAAACCAATCGTTACGATTGTTAATAGTGAACTGAATAAAACTTCAACTGTTTCCACCGGCAATTGCGCTATGTAGCCGGGCCCTACAAATGCTTGCCGTAGTAGTACCAGAAGTGGTTCAACAAAAATCCGACCACAAGCAAAATCCAAAGCACTATTAAGTCGACATGGTGCTTACGTATCCAACCGTAAATTCTTTGTAGTTTAGCCCGTTTGAAGCTGATGATTTTATTATCGATCACGTACAGCCAGCCGTACCAGAAACTGACCGTCGTAACCAGATCGACGCTCAAGCAAAACGGACAAAGCGCGTGAATTGAAAAAACACTTTTACCAAGCAGTACGTATGCTCCAATTAACCCCGCGCTGATAATTACCATAAAAGCGCGCCAGAAATATTTATTCGGCTTGGCCCCGGCGAACATCATGACCGCAACGCTTAACATCGCAGCGAACGCGCCGATGCCGTAATAAGGGTAGGGGATACCGAAAATGGTGTCACCGGTGGCATTAATGACGCTGCCGCAACTGATCACCGGATTTAAATTACAGGACGGAATATACGAAGGATTGCGGGCGATTGAAAGAGTGTCATAGGATAAAATCAGCGAAGCCACCAGCCCGATCAACGCAGCAATCCCGATAATGTAAGGAAAACTCCTGTTCAGGGTAACTTTATTAGCTGCCATAACGATATTATTTTACCTCAACGACGCTAAAGTCAGGCATTAATCATTCCTTAAGGCATCGATCGGTTCTTTGCGTGAGGCCCGAAAAGCCGGTACTAAACCGAAAATTATACCGATCCCCATCGAGATAGCGACGGCAATCAACATAATTTGCCAGTTCAGCGTCGGTGATAAATTAGTCAGCGAGCGAATAGCTCCATTAGCTACCAGGGCTAAAATTATTCCAATAATTCCGCCGATCAAACTGACGGTAATCGCTTCGACTAAAAACTGGGACAGGATCTGACGGTTACTGGCGCCAACGGCTTTACGAATGCCAATCTCATGCATCCGCTCAGTAACCGATACCAACATTACGTTCATAATACCGACTCCGCCGACGAACAGGGAAATGATGGCGACGCCAATAATCAGTTCAGTTAGCAGATTCAGAACTCCGGTATTACTTTCAGCAACTTGGCTTGGTAGCAGTACCGTAAAATCATGCTGATTGGAGTGGGTAGCTAGTAGCGCCGTGTTAATTTCCTTATCGACTATCGGTAATAATCTGGAACTGGTAACTCTAACCAGGATCTCGTAGATCGAACGGTTGCCCAATGACATCTGATTGGCCGCGTTGATAGGGATAAAAATAGCGTTGTTATAAAGCGTATCGTTAGAGAACAGCGTATTGCTGAAGTTATTGAGTACGCCATCAACCACAAACTGCTGCGAACGCCAGTTAAAGCTGTAGCCCAGTGGAATTGAGTCCCGAAACAGCCCGGTAGCAGCATTGGCCCCCAACACGGCGCTATAAGTGTTTGAATCCTGATTATTAAAAAACGTCCCGAAGGCCAACGATTGACTGAGCACCAACGGCAAGTTCTGGTTGGTGGCAATTACAACCGCCCCATGAAATATCCGGTCGCCCTTAGCCTGACCGGAGAGAATTTCCAGCGGCACGCTGGCTTTAACGCCACGAATGTTCGCTATGGCACTAACGTCCTGCGGTGTTAGAGTCGAGACTGCCGGCACCGAGGAGACGCCGAAAGCATTTAAATTTGCCGCCCGGGATGAAACCGTGATGACATCTTTGGAATAAACATTAACCTGGTTGGTTATCTGGTTTTTTACGCCTTCGCTAATACCGATAATCGTCACGACACTGGCAACTCCGACAATTACTCCGAACATAGTCAGCAGGCTGCGCCAGCGGTTTTGACGCATCGTGAGCACGGCGGTCCTGACATGGCCGGGACTGAAACTCATTCTGTTTCGTCCTTGGAGCGCTGCCGTTTAGTCGCTATACGCCTAGCGGATTTACCGGATTTTTTTGTTTTGACAGATTCGCTGGCCAAATCCTTTTCTTCAACCATGTTCATGAGAAGCGATACTCCGGCTAAATCGTCTTCAACTGATTTACGCGGACGAGAATAAAGCTGTCTTCTGGCCGTTGTCGCCACCTGGCCAAGAGCGGTTTTTTCATCTTCGATGATCATACCGTCGTGCATATACACCACCCTGGTTGCATATCTGGTAAGTTCAGGATTGTGAGTAACGAATATGACCGTATTACCAGTTTTATGAATTTCACTCAGTAATTCCATTACCAGCCGGCTGCCGGCACTGTCCAGATTGCCGGTCGGCTCGTCGGCAATAATAATGCTAGGGCTGTTAACCAGTGCCCGGGCAATAGCGGCACACTGGATCTGACCGCCGGAAAGTTGAGAAGGGTAAAAATATTCACGGCTCTGCATTCCAACCCGTTCCAGCATGCCACTGGCCTGTTTCAATCTTTTAGTCAAGCCCATACCTTTATATGTCAGTGGCAGCGCCACATTTTCCAATACCGTAAGTTTAGGCAGTAGGTTATAGGACTGAAAGATAAAGCCTATGGTGTCGCGGCGTAATTTAGCAGCCTGCGGCGGTCGAAGCCGCTGCACCAGCCGGTTATTTAATTTATACGTGCCATGAGTCGGCCGATCCAGCAATCCCATAATGTTGAGCAGTGTGCTCTTGCCGCAGCCGCTCGGTCCCATAACGGCCACAAACTCACCTTTATTAATAGCCAAACTGACTCCGTCGAGCGCCAGGGTAGTAGCGTCTCCGAAGCCGTACAGCTTACTGACGTCTTCCAGCTTAATTAATGCCATTCTTAATTCAAGTTTACAGCGTAGTTTTGCATTTTACCATGTTTTATTGTAGTAATTTAATCCTGAAAAATTTATGTATAATAGTTAGTCGTTGGAGGGGTCGCCTAGCGGCCTATGGCGCACGCTTGGAAAGCGTGTTGGGCTAAACACCCTCGAGGGTTCGAATCCCTCTCCCTCCGCCAGAAAGTTTATGGAATGTTTTAGTTATCGACCGCGGCAAAATGGTCTGCGGCAAATAGCCGGCAGATTAAGACCTGCCTGCGGACAACTAGAAAAATGCCTTAAGGCCAACCGATTAAATTTAAAATTAGAGAGGGTCAGCCAAGCAGACGGACGGACATCGGTCTTAGCCTAAGCACTGCTACTAGCAGGAAACCCGCAACAGCTTGAAACCAATACTTATGTAGCGTTCACACCACTTGAGAGCTGGCGCCAGAATCTCTACGGGCGGTACGCATCTTTCTTCTTTCACGCTCGTTCTTACCACCCCAAACACCATACTTCTCATCATTAACCAGTGCCTGCTCCAGGCACTCAACGCGAACACAACAACTGGCGCATATTTTTTTGGCCGGATCGGAGCTTTCGCCCTTACCGGGAAAGAATCCGTTCGGATCGCTACCAACACATTCACCCTGACTAAGTTTACCGGAATGCAGTCCGGCTAAGCCTAGAATAAACGATCTGGTATTTGTCTTTTGCTGATCTAAAACTTCTGCATTATTATATTCAACCCGCGAAGTACGGACTTCGCGGGCAAGTTGGTTTATTTGATTAAACCGTTCCGCAACTTCTGGCTGCTTTAATTCATCACGACCCGCAAGTAGACCGAGTACCCTCAAAGCGCTTGGTCTATTGATATCTGCCGGCAGTTTGACACCATTTAAAATAAATTCCGCCAACGCTTTTCTTTCGTCACTCATTTTTGCGGTGATCTCTTCGACACTAGAACTAAAACGATCGGTTCCGTAATAGAGCTTTTCCCGTCGACTTGTGGCGCTATTCACGCTGTTATCAAGACTGTTAGTAATTTGATATTTTCCCTCTGATGCATCGTCATCGAGATAAATATGAGCGCCGGCCGAGCGGCTCAGTTTTCGGCCCGGGGCGAGCCGGGCTGCTACTTTGTCGGTGGAACCACTCCGTAAAGACTGCTGGCTGGTATAATTTACGGTCATATCCGGACCCGAAAGCCCCAAAACACAGCCTTGGCCTATTTCTCTTACTTTGTTAATATCTTCCGTTACTCCCAAGTCTGAAGCCTTTGTTTGATCGGAGGCGACCTCAGTGCCTAGTTTAAAACGATCGGTTCCAGGCTTGGCTTCAATAGATTGAAAAATTTCACTCATAATAGTTTTTGCTTTACCTCTACCTATCTCCAAGATTAAACAAGCTTTTGTCGATCTATTCAATACCCAGTTTAATCAATTTCCGATTAGGAGATTAAAACGTAGCCAAGCGGCAAAGAGGCAAATTTCCAAACCAACCGGACTTAAGCGCCGCAGCTTACGCTCATAGGTAAACTGATGCCGAATGAGCCAAAGCCACTGATGTAGCCATTGCATGAATACAAAACCTGAGTAGTGGCCGCGCTTGATAAGTTGCAGTTATAGTTTAATGTCAAATTGACAGGACCAGATCCGGCGTTGGTCGTACCGCTACAAACCACTTGGTCCGAACTGGCATAGTAATTCGGACGATAACAATTAAGACTAAGGTTGGTAGAGCCCTGGAAAAGAGTGCCGTCACAGCTTAAAACTACATCGCCGGTTAAGCCTGGCGGGTTACAATTTAGGTTAGTGATGACATAGTCGCTGGATAGCTGTACGAGCGACACGTTGGTGGCACAGCTAAACGGCGGTTTGGGCAGAATGGCTGACGGACTACTCGCTGTTTTAGCGGTTGAGGCGGTCGTCTTAGCGGTATGAACGGCGGTGGCTGTTGAGTGAGCCGAACCGTTAAATAACGCCCGGCCGCCCATAACAATCGCTATGACTAAGATAACTGCTACCGCCGCTAAAATTATACTTTTCATTGTTTATTATTCAGAGTCAACTTCATTAAATGCCTGTTGATATTATAAGCCCGGGCCAAAGCTTGTCCACGCCAATATATTCTAATTATCAGCTTAGGTTTAGTCAGACAACAAAAGACCGTTCAGGCATAAGCTTTTTCGAACTTCAGCTATTTGCTATATTAAAGTAAAGAGGAGTTGATACCTTGGACGACGCAAACCAACCTGAACCCGAGCAAAGGGCGGGAAACGACGGCATCACACCGGCCGAGTTTGCGGCTCAACCGGTAACCCCAAGCGAAGTTACAGAAAGCACACCTTTACTTAACCCTGAACCAATCGAGGCCATCGACATGGCTGCCGGGGACAACACGTCAAACACCCTTAAGCCGCCGGAGATAATGTCGAACGAACAACCGGCCAACCAACCGCAAACTCCTAAGCGGCGACGGGCCGGACCGGAGAAGTTTTTGTTCCCCCGAGCGTTAAGAAACAAGCTGGGGAAGGCAGCTAGACCGCTAAGCATCCTGATCTTATTAATCATTGTCGGCGGCATGTCTTACGGCGGCTATTATTACCACAATAGATACATGACAGTGGCGACTGTTCATCCGATAATCAGGTTTCAGGCCAAAATAGTCGGCTTTAAGATCATCTCTACGACCCCATCCAATAACCAGCAAAATGTTAATCCGGCCACGCCGATAACACTGACCTTCAATCAACCGGTTAGTCCACAAAAGCTCTCAAGCGCTTTCTTTGTTTCGCCGACCATCAGCGGCAAATATTCCCAAGGCAACAATAAAGACCAGGTAATATTCACGCCCGGTGCAGCGTTTGCCCAAGGCACAAAAGTCCAAATCATGATTAACGGGACTTTTCAGAGCCAAGAGGGAAGTAAACTGGGAGCTGATTGCTTTTACGGCTTTACGACTTCGATTCCGGATAGCGGCGTGCTATTCCAGGACCAGAACGGACTTATCGATACGCTCAGTACGGCCGCATCCGGCCAAAAACTTAACTACACACTTTTAGTGGGAAGTAAGGTAGCCGCTTCCGCCAACAGCAAAATTACACTTTATCACGGCAACTTAAACCTACTGCTTAATTCGCTGGTTTACAAAAACACTACCGCGTACGGCGTTACCAGCCAGGACTTTGTTAACCAATATGTTGACACTACCGGCCTGAACGCAATCAGTACTTCCAACGGAATAGCCAACAACCAAAGTTATAGCGTAAACCAGGGCGACGGTATCTACCTGGCGGTAGCAACCGGCTCAACCGGTAAACAGTTAGGTTATGTCTGGATCGTTATCAGTAATTTCGGCGTACTGATGCGCCAAGACGACCAGAAAATCGTTTATGACGTTCAGAACTTCAGCGCCGGCAGAGTAGATGTGCCGGCCAATGTCGGCTTTTACAACTTAAACGACAGCGTTAATTTACTTGCCAGCCAGACTGCCAATGGCTTAACAACCGAAACTTTACCGCTTATGCCTAGCGTCGACGTTATGGTTGCCTCATTTAACGGCGAATACTCAATCGTACCGGTATCGGTATTCGAAAGCCAGGGAGATATCAGGGCGGATCGAAACCTGTCCGTAGCCCAAGATATTTTTGGCCTTACTAACAAGCCGACTTACCAGGTTGGCAACACGATTCATATAGCCGGGTTTGTCCGCCAGGACAACGATGCGCAGTACAGCGTTCCAAGCGGCGGTACTTTGCAAATGTACATAGCTAATCCAACCACCGGCGGACATCTTCTAGACTTTAACGCCACTATCGGTACAAACGGAATGTTTTCGGCTAACATTCCCACCAGCGCCGCCTGGCTGAGCAGCGGCACGACTCTTAATAAGTTCCAGATTTTTGCCGATGCTCTAGGGTCAACGCCGACAGCCTTTATTGCAGATACCAGTGTAGCCAGCTTTAGCCTGACCAACCAACCACCGTCCTTAACCAATATCAGCGTCCAGTTTTCGCGTAGTTCATACCTGCCAACCGATACCATTTCCGCTCAAATAACCGCCGACAACACAGCGACCGGACAACCATTAGCCAACGCCAGTATTAACGTGCATATTTTCAGTAAGGATTATTACGAGAATGACCCGAGCGATAACTTTCTGTCATTCGGCAGTACGGGCAGTGAAATCAAGAATAGTCCGCAAACCGTCCAACTTAACGGCAGCGGCCAAGCAGTCGTCAACATCCCGGTCAGCGAACTGCCAAGCGACGGCTATAGCCAGCAGGTAACCCTTCAGGCAAATGTTGCCGGGTCCCCGCAAGGAGCCGGTGCCGCCGGCGGTGCGTCGACAATCGTCCATCAAGGTAACGGCATTTTAGTGTTTGGCATGGGCCGGACGATTATTGCTCCGGGTGGGGTGTTGATCGGCCGGGTTTACGCCGAACAACTCAACGGCTCGCCGCTACCCAACGCAACTATCAATTACACACTGACAGATAATGCATCTAGTCCAAATGGCAATGCGGTGATCGCTAGCGGCACTACGTCAGCCGATTCCAAAGGATATGCCCAAATCGATATCAATCTCCCCGCGAACGTCAAACAGGGAGACAGCCTGACCCTTAAAGCCATCACTAGTGATTCGATGAACAATCAAATCGAAGCCCAGAACTATTATTATGTCCAGGATCCGAGCGGCGCCGAAGACTACAGCGGTGCTCAGCTTGGCGAGCTGGATGTATCCGGATCATCCGGCAACGTTCAAGTCGGCCAGACGCTTAACCTGACAATTAATGCGCCCCGGGCAATGCGAGTAATGGTCACCATGGACCGGGGACGGATCTATAACCCGCGGATGCTTAATCTGAACGCCGGCAATAACAGTTTTTCAATCATTGTCACCAAACAACTGGCGCCATCATTCACCCTGACCTTTGCCTATTTTCAAAACGGTAATTATCATTCGGAGGGCACGTCTTTCAATGTCAGCGAACCGCAGCAAAAAGCCAGCCTGACACTCAGTGGCGCCAACCAGACCGCCGTGGCCAATCAGCCACTTTCGCTTAAAGTGAATGTCCGGGATGCCGCCGGTAACCCCCTCCAAACAGGCTTAATTGTCAGCGTAGTTAGCGCCACCGCCTACGACTTATATAATCAAGTCGTGCCCTCGATGTATGCGTCACTTTACTCATCCAGACCGCTCATGACCAGCTCTTCATCCTCGTTAACCAATATTGGCAGTGGTGGTGGTAAATGCGGCGGTGGAGGCTTTGGTGCGCCAAGCTTCGCCAACGCCGTTGGCACAACCCTACTTTGGCAGCCCGACTTAACAACCGATGCTAACGGTAACGCGACAATCACTTTTACTCCGCCAAAAGGCTCATGGCAGGTCAATATCTATTCGATGGACGCCAACAGCGTCGTCGGCAGCACGTCAGCTATCGTTAACGCCAATTAATTCCCCGATGTCGTCTAGGCGCTCAATGGTACAATAACTGTTATGTTGGCATTAGCATTTTTCTCTTGGTGGTATTCCCGGGGATGGCAACAACTGGGGGAACGAATACTTAATTTAATTAAGGAGACTGAACGGTCATTTTCGGTCAGCTTGCTAATCAGGACGCTGTTTAAGCCCTGGCGGCGAATTATTACTTACCCAGGATCAGGTCTGGCCGCACATTTTCAATCATTAGTCGACAATTCAATTAGCCGGCTGGTAGGGTTGGCCGTGCGACTCGCCGTCTTATTTGCCGCGTTAATAACCACGATCGTCTTAACGCTTATCGGTGGCGTACTGCTGCTTGTCTGGCCGCTGTTGCCACCGGGCATATTACTCACCTTACTCTTGGGGTTTACCAAATGAGCGCGCCGGCAGTAACGATTGATCTTAAAACCATTCGGGCAAAAAAAGCCAGGCTTGGTTACGCGATTGGCGAAACGGGCGTCAAATTGCTGGCTTTAATCGCAGGCTTACTATTAATCGGCGGGCTCGGGGTAGTCATTTACGAACGACAGAACTATGGTTATTTTTTGCTCAGCGGCGCCTTGGTGTGCCTGGTTATCTCCACCTGGACGGAATGGGATTTATTAGCACCCAGCCCGGCGCCCGCCAAAGATATTAATGAACGTCTGTCGGCGGATATCTTATCCCGACTGAAACCGGCCGACATGGGCGCTAGGCAGGTCTGGCTGCGACTGGCCAAATCATGGCAGACTTATTTCTTAGCTAACCATCTATTACTCCCGTCCGACTCAATCGAAGTACTACTCAGCAACGAGCCCGCCAGCCTGGCGATAGCCTTGGATAAAGCCGCCGGCTATGCCGACAGTTTAAATCATTCTCAAATCGAAGTCGGAATGCTAGCGGCGGCCATTCTGGCCACTAACGATCAGGTGGTCGATATTCTAAAACAAACCAAGGCCTCGCCGCAGGATATCGATGCGGTCACCGGCTGGCTGGTTAGAATCATTCAACTATCCGAGCGAAAAAAGGAAAACTTTGGCGGGATCGGCCGGGATTGGGCATTCGGCTTCACTAATTTTCTCAATCGATTTTCAAATAATGTCAGTCTGGCAATTATTCGCTACGGGTCCAATTTCGGCTGGCTAACCGACTCGGCTGACGTTAAGGCAATTGAGAACGCATTGGCAAGTCAGGGCGGTGCTGTGGCGATCATCGGGCCAACCGGAATCGGTAAGACTTCGAGAGTTTACGCGCTGGCCCAGCGAATGATCGAAGGCAAGTCATCAAGCAAATTGGCCTACCACCAAATACTTAAGCTTGACGCCTCAATCATTCTATCCCGGGCCACTCACCCTGGAGAGCTGGAGTTTATCTTCAATCGAATGCTTAATGAAGCGGCGGCGGCCGGGCATATCATTTTGTTTCTGGATGACGCTGAAATATTTTTTAAGGAAGGGGTTGGCTCGTTTAACGCCAGCGCGTTGCTGCAACCGATTCTACAAAACCGTTCCATTCGCTTTATTTTAACTCTGACCCCGGAAGATTATCAGCGGCTAAGAGTTAAAAATGCCACCTTAGCCACTTTATTAAAACCAATCATTCTAAACGAATTACCCCAAGAGCACATTATGAAAATATTAGAAGATAGCGCCGGTGGTTTGGAGAACCGTTACAAATGCCTGATCACCTACGATGCCATAAAGGCAGCCTACCGTTTGAGCGGGCGTTTCAACGCCGAAGAAGCTTACCCGGGTAAAGCAATTAAATTACTCGAGCAAGCGATAGCCTTCAAAGTTAACACCTTGGTCGACGACCATTGCGTCGAGCAGGCGATCGAACAGGCATACGGGGTGAAAGTCTCTGCCGCCAAACCGGCTGAGGCGGCAATTCTGTTGAACCTCGAAGATCAGATCCACCACCGCATGATTAATCAAAACGAAGCGGTTAAGGCAGTCGCCTCAGCGTTACGCCGCGCCCGGGCCGGAGTATCCAACCCCAACCGCCCGATTGGCAGTTTTTTATTTCTCGGTCCGACAGGAGTCGGTAAAACCGAGCTGGCCAAGGCCATTGCCGCGACGTATTTCGGCGGGGAATCAAACATTATCCGCCTGGACATGAGTGAATACCAAAGCGAGGCAGACGTTTCCCGCCTGCTCGAACCGGGCAGTGACCAAACAGCCAATATCAGCTTCTTAATGAGCATCCGGCAACGGCCGTTCAGTGTGGTCTTGCTAGACGAAGTAGAAAAAGCCCATCCGGGAATACTAAACTTGCTGCTGCAACTGTTGGACGAAGCTCAACTTACCGATTCCGCCGGCCACAAGGCTTCATTCAAGGACGCAGTCGTTATTGCCACCTCCAACGCCGGAGCTGATATAATCGCTCAACAAATTGCCGCCGGCAACAGTCTCGGCAATTTTAAAGATTCACTGATTGAACAACTGATCAACGCCAATATCTTTAAAGCCGAACTTCTCAACCGTTTCGATGAAATCGTCCTGTTTAGGCCACTGGACAAGAGCGAGCTGGGAGAAGTGGTAAAATTATTGCTAAAAGAAGTGAATGCTAACCTTGCTAAGCAAAACATCGCGGTCGAACTAACCGATAACGCCATTCAGAAAATTGTTAATCTGGGAAGTGATGAGCGATTCGGCGCGCGGCCGATGCGACGGGCATTACAGAAGGGAGTCGAGGACTCAATTGCTCAGAAAATTTTAAGTGGTGAAGTCAATCCTGGCAGTACGGTAACTCTGGATGACAGCGATATTGATCAGCTATAATCTATTGTATTTTGGTTCCGACCGCTTCGCCTGACGCCACTTTTAGTATATTCCCGGATTTCATACCGTTAAAAACAACAATTGGTAAATTATGTTCCAGCGCCAAACCCATCGCCGCCTTATCCATAATCTTTATATTAGGGTTGGATACCGCCTCGTCGGCCGACAACTTGTCATATTTAGCCGCGCCGGGGTGTTGCATTGGATCAGCACTAAAGACGCCATCGACTTTAGTGGCCTTAAGCACCACTTCACAGGAAAGTTCCAGCGCCAACGCCACCGCGGCCGTATCGGTAGTCAGATAAGGCCGACCGATACCGCCGGCGACAATCACCACCCGTCCTTTTCCGAGGTGTTTTTCCGCCAACCGATGCACGAAAGGCTCGGCCAACTGCTCAGCAAAAATATTACTTAAACAGCGCGCCTGCACATCATTAGATTCAAAAATATCAATAAGCGCCAAGGCATTCATCATAGTGCCGAGCATGCCGATTTGGTCAGCGGTTACCCGTCTAATACCGTTCCCGGCCAACTGCGTGCCCCTGGCAAAATTACCGCCACCAACCATAATTACGGTCTGGATATTCGCGTCGCTCAATTGTTTAACTTCCTTAGCCAGCCAAGAGGCAAGCTCGGTATCAATACCACTTTGGTATTTTCCGGCCAGTTGTTCACCTGAAATTTTTAGAAGTATACGCTTATATGCCATCACCGAAACCTAGTCTAGCAAATCAATCGGCGCCTGGCTATACTAAACACCAGATGTTATCGATCTATTCTTGGAATGTGAACGGCATACGGGCAGTAACCAAAAAAGGTACGCTGCTGCAGTTGTTAGATTCAGCCAAGCCGGATATTGTTTGTTTGCAAGAGATAAAAGCTAAACCCGAACAGATTGATCTGCCATTAAACAGCTATCAGGCAATTTGGTATTCTGCCGCCAAGCCGGGGTATTCCGGTGTCGCTCTGCTCAGCAAAACTAAACCGCTGAACTGGCTGAATGGATTTTCTGAAAAAATTATTAAACAGTTCGGCCTAGCCGATGACGGTTACGGCGACCCTAATCAAGAGGGCAGGGTTCTGTCTGCTGAATTTTCGGATTTTTGGCTGGTCAACGTCTATACGCCTAACGCCAAAGATGATCTCAGCCGACTGGCGCTGCGGCATCAAAACTGGGATCCGGCCTTTTTAGCCCACTTAAACGAGTTACAGACAACCAAGCCGGTCATCACCTGCGGAGATTTCAACGTCGCTCATAGCGAAGACGACCTAGCCAACCCTAAAAGCAATAAAGGCAAAAAAGGATTTACCGACGAGGAACGCAGTGGTTTTCAGGCTTTAATTGATGCCGGATATATTGATAGTTTCCGCTTGTTTCACCAGGGCAACGGCTTCTATACCTGGTGGAGCCATTTCGCCAACGCCCGGACCCGAAACGTCGGCTGGCGGATCGACTATTTCTTAATCTCATCGTCGTTGCGCAGTAAAGTTACCGCTGCCGATATACATCCGCAAGTAACCGGCTCCGATCATTGCCCGATTAGCCTAAGTTTGGATCTTTAAAAGTGGCGGCAAACCCGCGACCATTCGCCGCCTTTGACATTGACGGCACGTTAATCCGCTGGCAACTCTATCATGCCATGGCAAATGCGCTCGTTAAAAAACAGGCTATAGATAAAAATCAGTATCTTGCAGTCCTGAAACAACGCGACAACTGGAAGAACCGGAAAGAAAATAATTCTTTCGTTCGATACGAGGAATCTCTAATCAGGCTCTTGGACAAAGCGCTGATCGGCATCGACTACGACCTATTTAAAGAAACCTGCGCCGAAGTGGTTGAGCGCTATCGCGGCCAAGTCTACACCTATACCAGAGACCTGATTAACGACCTTAAACAACAAAACTACCTGCTATTTGCCATCTCCACCTCACCGGCTGAGCTTGTTAAGTTGGTAGCCGATTATTACGGTTTTGACGACTATGGCGCGTCTAGTTACCAAATCCAGGCCAACCGACTAACTGGACGAGCTGAAATTCTTTATGGCAACGCCAAAGCCAAGCGATTGGAGCAATTGATCAGCCGGCACCGGGCAACCTTTAGCGGTAGCCTGGCGGTCGGCGATACCGAAGGCGACGTACCAATGCTCGAATCAGCAGAAACGGCAATCACTTTTAATCCTTCGCTTAAATTATTTAACCTGGCTATTATTAGACACTGGGAAATAGTAATTGAACGTAAAAACGTCGTTTACCACTTACAATATAGTCATGGAGAATACGTACTGGCACCAACAGAAAAACACCGAACCGCTGTTCGCTGATATTATTTGGAGCCGGCCCGAACAGCGGGCGGCTGCCGGTAAGCTGGCGATTTTCGGCGGTAACGTGCACGGATTTAACGGGGTTTCAAGCGCCTACGATGCCGCCAACAAAGCCCGGGTTGGCAGCATCCGGGTATTACTGCCAGACTCGCTGAGAAAAACACTCGCCAAATTATGGCCGGAGTGCGAATTCGCCCCAAGCAACAAAAGCGGCGGTTTTAGCAGCCGGGCACTCGATAATTGGCTAGAACTATCCACCGGCTGGGCCGATGCCACCTTGATTTGTGGCGACCTCGGACTAAACAGTGAAACAGATATATTACTCGAGCAATTTCTGGAAAAAGAGTCCGGCTACATCAGCTTGTGCGGCGACAGCATTAACTTACTAATCGGCACCTCTCAATCAGTACTGGATAGAAGCAACATACTGCTGGCAGCCGACTCCGGACAACTGCAACGTTTAGCTAGCGCCATCCGTTTCCCCGGCGCATTTAAATCGACACTGACTTTGCTTCAGGCAGTCGAATTCCTGCACCGTTTAACGGCCGCTTATTCGTTTGCCGTCGTTACCATCTTTGAAAGCAATATAATTATCGCCGATGACGGGCAAATCAGTACTACCAAAATCCCGCCAACTAGCATTAACCAACCTTGGCCTTTAATCGACCTGGCAACCGCTTGCGCTGTCTGGCAACTCCAACAACCAAATAAAACCTTTGCCGCGCTCAGCTCAGCAGCGTTTATGCAAGTTCACCCGTCATATAATTAAATGGCTAAAGTCAGTTGCCGGCTTAAGCAACAATAACCGTTTGGGTCAGGGCATCTAGAAAGCAGCATCTTCGGCTAGTGGGATCCTGGACGTTTAAACTAATCTATGAAAAGCGAATAAATTAAGATCCGTTGGTGCCGGAAGAGGGAATCGAACCCTCAATCCTAAAAGGAACACGATTTTGAGTCGTGCGCGTATACCAATTCCGCCATTCCGGCAATTGCAGTATTTTTAACGACCAGGCGCTCTTAATTGTACTATACTAAGTTTAAAGGGTAGGTCTTTTCCTTAATTATGTCAGACAATAATAATTTAGATCCTCTAAGCAACGAAAATACGCAGCCAAATTTGGCCGACGATAAGCCGGACAACCTGAATGCTGGGCCGGCTATCGAGTTGATCAGAGCCAAGCTCGATTCAATCTACGACGAAGAACCGGACGTCAGCACCGAAGAGGCCGAAGCTACCGCTGCCGTTCACCGCAGTCGACACCAGCAATTCATGTATGAACTAATGACATCAGGAAAAGATCTGGCGTTGATTCAAACCGAATGGCACAACTATTACCAGAAACTATCTAACAAGGATAAACAACAGGTATGGCATGAGTTTTATGCCAGCAACAAAAACGCGAACATTATCCATCAACAACCGGATAACACAGATCAATCAACTATCGCTAGCGACAATAGCCCGACAAAAACAGTTTCCAGCACAAAAATAGCTAAGCATCTTAACGAGCGGGCATTAAAACTATCCGGCAGAGGAGTAGCGGGTAAACTCCAAAACGGTGGTGCCGACGCGGCCGCGCTGCGCAATTCAATCCGCTCCAGTGCCGTAGTTAGCGCCCCTAAATTAACTTGGAAACATCATCTGCAATCGGCAGCCTTCGGTCTGGCCTGCGGCCTGGTAGTAATTTTCATTTTGTTATTCAGTTTTTTCAATCAGGTAGTTATCGCGCCCTTTATCCAGCCTAGCCGGAACCAAACCGCCACGCCGATCATTTTGAGTAACGCCACCATAGCCCCCAACTCAACGCCGGAAGTAATTATCCCAAAAATTAACGTGGAGATACCTGTAGTTTATTCGGTCAACACCACTAACGAAGCTATCATTGAAAATAACCTCGAAGACGGAGTAGTCCATTTTCCGACGACTTCAGTGCCGGGGCAGAATGGCAATGCCGCATTTTTCGGTCATTCCGCTAACAACATATTTAATCCGGGAAAATATAAATTCGCCTTCGTGTTACTGCATGATCTGGTAGCCGGTGACGTGTTTTATTTAACCTATAACAACACCGTGTACGCCTATAAGGTTTTTACCACGGAAATCGTCAACCCTAATGATGTCAGCGTGTTAAATCCGGTACCGGGCCATACCGCCACCGCCACGTTAATTACCTGCGATCCGCCGGGAACCAGCATTAACCGGCTGGTGGTTATCGGAGATCAGATCAGTCCAAGCCCGGCCGGCAATGTTTCAGTACCCCAGGCAGCTACCGCCGCGGCGGCACAAGTTTCGGTATTGCCAAGCAACGGACCATCGCTCTGGCAGCGGTTCATTTCAACCACTTGGGGCAAGATTGTCAGCGTGGTTTTCGTCGTCGGGGCAATTTATCTTATCTGGCTTTGGTATACCAAATTGGTGACTTAAGGCACCACCAAAGAGGTCTGGTAAAGATCGACTCCTGTCGGGGTAGCCTGCACTAATCCGAAATAAGACCGGTAGTCCGGAGCAAAAAATGATGGATACGCTGGCAGGGCGGGAGTTAATGTCTGGCGATTGGTGTTATCGTAATCAAAGACTACCAGCTTGCCACCACTGACAAACATTAACCGGTCACCGTCCATCCAACTAACATGCGTTTGGGGCGAATCAAGCGGCAGACTGGTTTTATAATGGTAGATAATATCGTTATAGATATCATAAACGGCAAAGTTTTGACCATTTTCAGTTAGTATAAATTGGGCGGTCGGTGCGAATGATTCATAGTTAGGGTTGGCAATTTTCAGCGCCCTGAACGGTTCGATCTTGGGATTAGGCCCGGCTTGCGCCTGGGAAAGTATGTTTTCGTAGATATAAACAAAGTCACCGGAGCTGGCTCCTACTACGCTGTAGTTAGTGCCGTTATAGTCGGCCATATTAAGTAAATAGATGGTCGAAGTGGGTAGATATCTGACAAAATAGTCGGTGCCGCCGTTATCCAGCTCAACGGACACCTGGCCGGCCGGATCACTACTGGTAGAAGTAACGTAGAGAAAGTCTTTGCTGCCATAACTTTTATAGGCAAGAACACCTGTTTCCAGTTGATTAACGGTACTTGATCCGATAGTGGCTGCAGACAAAATTTGCGTGGTTGAATCATAAAAATAAAACTGATTATACCTGAGGTTATTGAAGCTGACGCTGGTCGGATTAACATTATAGGTCTTATTAAGGTTAATCGATTGGGAGGGGTTCTGGGTGTCCAGTTCAATGAATTCCTGCGAGCCGTCGTACAGATGATCAAGCAAAAGATGTTGGTTATCATTGGCCCAGCCGACAACTTGCCAGCTTTGGCTGGTGGTCGCCGGACTTAGTAAACCTTGAGGCAGGTTCAAAGTGACCGGTGGCACTTTAGGGTTGGTCAAATCATACTCTAAAAAACTGCCAAAATTTGCTGGATCGGAAACGACCAGATATTGCTGGCTCGGACTTTGGGTAGCAATCACTGGAGCGGCTGCGTATTTAGCAATGATCGTCTTGGTCAATTTTACCGGAAACAGTAATGGATAGTCGTAGTGAATAACCTGACCGCCGTAAATCGGAATCAAGTGGTACCAGGGCCGGTAACCGGGAGAGCTTAACTCGAACTTATAGACTCCGGCCGGAATCGTCAGCCTGGTATTGGTAGTCGCTGGATTAAGCACGCCATTGACATAAATCGACGCCGGATTGGGCTGCGAAGACAAAAAGACCATACCGTTTTGAATTACCTGGCCATTTTTTAAACCGTAGCCATAAGCCTGCCAAAGTAAAATAACGCAACCGATGACGATACTGATCGCCACCAATGCATAGCCTATCCATAACCGGATACGCTGCATTCGTTGTGATTTGGGGTCTAGATAATCCATAAATATAGTATGCGCTTAGGCAAATTCCGAAACCATGCAAAAACCAGGGGGACAAATCCCAAAACGCATTTACTATTTTAGTTATACTTGCAGGCGAGTACAAGTAGTAATAAGATGAATACAAAGTCTCTATACGCTTACGCTAATCAAAGTTTGGACAAAACCAAGTGGATATTCAACCGGCTAACAGTTTAGATAATGCTCCTTCGCGAAACGGCGGTAAAAAACGGAAAGCCAGCCGTAGCATTGACGGGCTTATCAGTAATGCCAAGCATGCTACCGTGCAAGTCAAACCAAAGACTCCTCAAGCGAATAACCGGCGAGGACTCAAACACACGATGCCTCAACCCGATCGTTCAGCGACTCTGATGCGGGCGTCAGTCGAAAAACCACTCAAAAATCATTACCGCTTAATTGGTCGATCAACCTCGCCGCTCAGCGTAATTAGTAAAAGTCCGGGTATTATTAGTTCGACAATGGTCGGCAGCATCGACCGCCGAGTAGCAAAAAGAGCCCAGTCAATTCGTCTAAGCAGCAAAGTTAGCCGCTTCGGTAGTATAGAAGGAGTAAATGGCGAACCGGTGATTCATAGCATCGCTCCGGAACCGCCGCGGCAGCCTATTTATAACCAGCCCGCTGCCGAGGCGACAGACAGCAACCGACCAACAATTAAGCAGCCGGATATGTTTGAACGGGCAATCGAGCAGGCGACCGCTCACCAACAACCAAAATTGACTAAAAAACAACTCCGGCAGCTTAACGGCAAAGCAAAAAATAATCGAAAACTGGCTGTTTATGGACTGGGTATTTTAGTGGTATTTGCCGCACTTGGAGTATTTGTTTATTCGAATATGCAAAATATTATGGTAAAAATCGCCAGTAGCCGGGCCGGCTTTTCGGCAGTTATTCCCAGTTATCATCCCGCCGTATTCGCACTTGCTTCAGTTAGTTATCAATCGGGGTTGGTGTCGATGAACTACAACAACGCAAATAGCTCAAGCCATTATACGATTAACGAACGCCCCTCCTCATGGGACGACCCGACACTACTAAACAGTCTGGTTATCCCCGCTAGCGGCAATCATTATAAAACACTTATGGTCGCCGGACAGACTCTGTATGTCTACAACAACAGCCAGGTAGTTTGGGTATCCGACGGAATTCTCTACCAGCTGGCCGGCGGCAACAGCTTGAGTAAGCTCCAGCTGGAAAAACTGGCGACTACGCTTTAGTGTTGCCACTGATCTATTTTTAGTATTTACTTAACGAGAAGGGGGATAATCGATTCGATGCAACCAATAAGGACCCGGTTCGCCCCTAGTCCGACCGGACAACTGCATATAGGCGGCGTTCGGGCCGCTTTGTTCCCATGGCTTTTAGCCCGCCGCTACGGCGGCAGCTTTATTTTACGGATCGAAGACACCGATCAGTCCAGGGAAGTTTCCGGTGCAATCGACACCATCAAAGACAGTCTGAAATGGTTGGGGCTCGACTGGGACGAAGGTCCGGATATCGGTGGACCATATGCGCCGTACATCCAAAGCCAGCGCCGAACTTCCTATTTAGACTGGGCAAACAGACTTGTGCATGCCGGCCGGGCCTATGCTGATGACCGCTCGACAAGCGAACTAGACCAATTGCGTCTTGACGCCAATAACCGCCACCGACCGTTTCTGGCTAGAGACTACCGGCCAACAACAAAAAATCAATGGCAGCCGGGAACGGTACCGCTGCGGTTCCTGTCCGAACCGAAAGCCTATACATGGCATGACGAAATCATGGGCGAACTAAGTGCCGGAGCTGATGCGGTGGACGATTTTATTTTGATAAAATCCGACGGACTGCCGACGTATAACTTTGCTTACATAATCGACGACTTCGAGATGAAGATTAGCCACGTCATCCGTGGACTTGAATATATCGCCTCAATGCCCAAGTATTTGAACTTATACGAAGCTCTGGAACTTAGTAAACCGAAGTTCGCCCACATGCCACACATTCTTGGGCCGGAAGGCAATAAGAAGCTAAGCAAACGGGATAACGCCATGAGCGTCCTTGAATATAAAGAGCAGGGATACCTGCCGGAAGCAATGATCAATTTCCTGGCGCTGCTGGGCTGGAATCCAGGAATTGAACAGGAAATATTTACTCTTAACGAACTCATTGAAAAGTTTTCTCTCGAGCGGGTAGGTCGCAGCGGTGCCCGCTTTGACGAGCGGCGACTACTTTGGATGGATGGCAATTACATACGCAATCTACCATTAGACGAACTGTATATTAGAAGTGAACATTACTGGCCGCCCGAAGCCGAAAGTTATCCGCCTCAATATAAAAAGAACATTCTCAACCTGGTTCAGGAAAGATTGAAGTTCCTTGGCGAGCTACCGCAGTTAACCCGCTTCTTTTTTGTCGATTTACCTATCGACACCGCTTTAATCAAAGACAATAAGAAACTAGCCGCCCTCAGTAGCGGGCAGCTGAGTGCACTACTAAATGAAACTTTGACCGAGTTTAATTCAAGCGACTTTACCGCCGCCGACTTGAACTTACACCTCAACCAGCTACTAACGCGTCTTCATGAGAGTCCGGCGGTCTTATTCGGTCTAATCAGAATTGCCACCACGCAGGCGCCGGCCAGCCCGCCATTGGCTGAATACCTGGCACTGATCGGCAAAGAAAAGACAATTGCCCGGATCAAAACACAGCTTGAACATTTATAGACTTTCTCCGATTCCGGTCGTGCTAAAATATCCGTATGCATGATGATATTCAAGGCGAACCAAAATTAAAAACTCATCATCAAAACCCACCAGCTAAACCCGAAGCCACGGAAAGTTTCCATACTCCAGAAGAAATCGCCGCCCATGACGACGGCATAACCATCGATATGGCTAACGAAGATCTAGCTCCACCCGCAGCGGCAGCTCCAATAAGCAGTAAGCCGAAACCCCGAAAATGGTTCAATAAGCTTTGGCCGCCAAGCAAAAAACAACTGATCATAACCGGCGCAGCGGTGGTTGTACTGGCAGGGCTGGGAATTGCCGGCTGGAAACTCGCCGGTACAACTCATCAGCTTAGCTCCACTAAACCAGCAACCATCGCCAAATCCAAGACTAAAGCCCCAACACCGAAAAGTAACACAGTGGCATCGACGCTTACCGGCTTACAAGTAAACCCGTCCGCCAACCAGCGACCAATAACCGCAGTCATGATTGAAAATCTACCCCCCGCCAGGCCCCAGTCCGGGCTCAGTCAGGCAGGAGTCGTATTTGAGGCCTTGACCGAAGGCGGCATTACCCGATTTATGGCTTTATTCCAAGACCAGCTGCCCACCAGCGTCGGGCCGGTCAGGTCATTGCGGCCATATTTTATTGATTGGGCGCTGGGATTTGACGCGCCGATCGCCCATGACGGTGGCAGCCCGCAAGCACTAGCCGACGTAACAGCTTGGAATGTCAAAGACCTTGACCAGATGTACAACCCCGGACCATACGTCAGAATATCGTCCAGGCCTTCGCCGCACAATCTTTATGCCAGTCTGCCGGCACTAGTAAATCTCGAAGCCAGCAAAGGCTGGACATCCAGCAGTTTCACGGGCTGGCCAAGAAAACCGGATGCGCCGGCTAAAACACCAAATGCCACTAATATAAACTTCACCTTGTCCTATTCAACTTACAACGTCAATTATTTGTACAACAAGTCGACGAACAGTTATAACCGTAGTGTCGGCGGCGCCCCGCAAATTGACGCCAACACCAATAAACAGCTGAGTCCGAAAGTGGTAATCGGCATGGTCATACCTTGGAGTCAGGGTTCACTTGACACCTCCAACGCTTACTATTCGGTTTATCAGACAATCGGCAGCGGTGCCGCTTATGTCTTTCAGGATGGCACGCTAACGATCGGTACCTGGAGCAAACCTTCGGCTAACGCGCCGATTGCCTTTACGACCGCGAATGGTCAAACCTTAAAACTAAACGCCGGCCAAACCTGGATAACCGCAATCGCTGCGCCGAGCGATATTGCCTATAACTAAACTATTGTCTATGACAGGGAAGTTCAACAAATAAAATCAGGTGGATAATCTAAAAAAAACCCGGCGACAGTACCATATAAGGCTATTAATTGCGTTTTTTATTAGTGGTGTGCTACCACTGGCCGTTTATATTGGCATTAAGAAAACCGTTGGGCTGCATAACGACTATTATGGCTCGGCAATTGCCCTAGCCTTAGTGCTGCTCATGAGCTTATTTATGGCATCGATTTTAGCTCGCTCATTAATCACGCCACTAAAGACCCTGTGGGAGCTGATTATCAGCTACAGTCCGCAGAGTAACGTTCAACAGCCAAAAATTGAAACGCTCAAGATTGGCCGGGAAATGGTCGCCAATTTGTCAATGCAAGTCTTTAAACTGGCGTCAGCGGCCGACACTAATCAACAAGCACAATCCGCACAACTAATCTCACTAAGCAATGATTTTGTTGCCAATAAATTGCCGCTGCCACTGTTCGTACTCGACGCCAGCGAAACTATTATCTTCGCGAACACGCCTGCCAGTGATTATGTCGGAATGCCAAACAAGGATATTATCGGCAAAAACTTTTATATGGTTATGGATATGTCTTTTCCTAGCGAAAACACGCTTGACCACTGGCTGAAGGAGGTTACAGTCAACACTGCCACCGCCAGTACGAGTTGGGAGCGGGTTAAGCTTAACGTCCTAGACAACCACCCGACCAGGCTGTTCGATTTGGCGGCCTTTTATAATAAGGATAATCCGAATCACTACGAAACTATGCTGGTCTTATTCGATCACACTAAACAGTACTCCCAAGATGACCAGGCGATCAGTTTCGTTGCGTTGTCCGTACATGAACTCAGAACACCTCTAACTTTGCTCCGAGGATACATTGAAGCACTGGACGACGAACTTGACACTAAAAACAGCAACGACCCGGAACTGAAAAAATTTATGGAGAACATGCGCGCCACCGCTCAGCAGCTTACCGCTTTCGTTAACAATATTCTGAATGTCGCACGGGTCAACAACGACCAGCTGGAGCTGGAGCTACACGAGGAGAATTGGGCAGAAATTCTTAATTCGGCCGTCAATGCCATACGCCTAAGAGCCAAAGTCAGGGGCATCGAAATTGAAACCACTATTGCGCCGGATTTGCCGACTGTCGGCGTCGATCGCTTGAGTATCTACGAAGTAATCAGCAACTTAATCGACAATGCCATTAAATACAGCGGCGAATCTAAAACAATTAAAATAGAATCTCACTTAAATAATGACGGAATGGTCGAGACCAATGTACAGGATTTTGGCCTCGGCATCAGCTCCAGCATAATGCCTAATCTATTTACCAAATTCTACCGCGACCACCGGAACCGATCGCAAATCGGCGGCACCGGACTGGGACTATATCTAAGCAAGGCTATTGTTGATGCCCACGGCGGAGTTATCTGGGTAAGGTCAACTATTGGCAAGGGGAGCATTTTCGGTTTTACGCTGATACCATTCACTCAGCTTGCTGAAGAAATTAAAAACAGCGATAATAAAGACATAGTCCGTGGCGCCCACGGCTGGATTAAAAATCATTCACTCTATAGGAGATAAAACCGATGGAACCGGATAAGCCAGGCGAGCAGATGACCAAAAAAGTACTTTGCATCGAAGACGAGCATTTTATTGGTGAACTTTATAAACGAACGCTCGATAGGTCCGGATATGACACCACCCTGGAGGTTGACGGGGTGAAAGGCTTAAGCCTGGCCCAAACCGATCAATACGATATAATTCTGCTTGATTTGATGGTACCTAATTTGACGGGCATTGAAATTCTCAGAACGCTGCGCGACAGCAGTAAAACACCCCACCTGAAGGCAAAGATCATTATTATTACCAATCTTGATCAGCGGGATGACATCAGACAGGAAATCGAGAAACAGGCCGACGGTTATGTCGTTAAAGCCGAGCTAACACCCAAGGAACTAGTTGAGTTTTTAGATAACGTCGCTTGATAAGGGACCGTTTAATTATTTTGTTAAGAGGAGAGGTTTTGGCTAAACCGACTACAGTTAATCAGCTGATTAAAAGCTATCCGCTATTAAGCGAGCAGATGACCAAACCTAGACTCAGCGTGATCTTGAGAACGCTAAGCGAAACATTAAGCTTGCCCGGTAATAACGGAGATATTGTCGAGTTCGGCTGTTACAGCGGGACTACCAGTGTGTTTATCCGGCGGCTCTTGGATAGTATGAATACGCCCGGCCAAATAATTCGTACCTTTCATGTCTACGACTCATTCAGCGGCTTACCGGCGAAGTCAATAAAAGATGCTTCGGTAATCGGAACAGCCTTTCAAGCCGGCGAATTAACGGCTACTAAACGCCAGTTAATTAAAAACTTCAAGCAGGCCGGTCTAAAACTTCCGGTAGTCCATAAAGGCTGGTTTAGTGATCTCGGCGAAACTGACTTGCCGCCGGAAATTGCTTTTGCGTTCTTGGACGGGGACTTTTATGATTCCATTATGGCCAGTCTGGAACTGGTCTGGCCAAGATTAAATTTCCAGGGTTTGGTTGTTGTTGACGATTACAACCGCGACCAGTTACCGGGAGTAACCAGAGCGATAAATGATTTTTTCGGTGCCAATAATCAATCGCCGATTTTGCGCCACGAACAAAATTTGGCTCTAATACGCAAAAATATCAAGAAATAGTTTAATTAAACAGTCCCGGTATTGACGAGTTCCGGCTTGGTAACAATACGTGTTATATATGGCACGATACCTTTCCGGGATGTCCTGATGGCTACACCCTTGGTATTGTGCACCAACGGACATGGTCCATACCAAAGTTCCGCCTTGATTATTGCCCGCAAACCAGCGCCATTTCGAATGTTGGCACTGGCCGAAAGCTCAAAGCCACGAAACTGCTCAATGGTCGTAGCGCTTAACTCGCTTTTACGCTTAGAGGCGCTGCCCGAGCCGCTTGTGAAGCTTGTGCCTCTTTGTCTTGCGTCAAGCAATCTTTCATAAGGTTTAGGCATCACAGTTAATTCAACGCCGTTAATTGAGCCGTTATACGCCGCAGGGCGAATAAGATCTTTTAATGGCGCCCGACCCAGCCATCTTAATTGCTCGCTAGTGGTCGGGTAGGGCTCAATAACAGCAGCCGCCAGATCCTCAAAAACGGCAAGTTAAGCCAACCCGGTCAGCTTAATGACTGAGCCGGGCGGTAAATCGCCCAGGGGAAGAGACGCATCCATATAGTTGTGTTATAAACCAGATTTACCTATTATGTCAATTTTAAGTATTAGTATTACTCAGCTTTATGGTTTCAACCAATCCAAAATAAACTAGCCGGAAACTGGTTGTACCCATAATATTGTCCCGAACGAATCTTCTAGTGCCGTGAGATTTTCGCAGTAACAGTTTTGAGGGGAGAGCTTAGTATAATAATTACGTAGGCAACTGCGAGAAAAGAAGCAGCAAAGTAAACTAAACTGGCCGATCCGGCGGAAGTGCCAAGACTCACCTCAGACAACTCCATCAAGGTGAAAACTATCAGGAATAAATACCAAAGGTTGCGACGCTTAAATTGACCGCCGGAAATCCGGTAAATAATCAAAGCTATTAAGCTTACTAAAAATATGTAACCGGCATTTAATAAACTGCTCTCGTTAAATGGCAAAAAATAATAATCGTGGTAAATCTTTAGAGTTTTGCAGGTTAAACCTGATTGCTGTACGCTGGCCGCAAAGGGAAAGCCAATTTTGCCTGTTTTTTGGGGCAAGATCAGTCTTGGAACGACTTTTGCCACCGGTTTAAACCCACAATTAATAACTAGCGGATGAGCTATTTGATAACTAACAAAGTCTGCTAATGGTTGTTTTAAACTATAGTTCGGCCCGATTATGATAAAAAAATTGGAGATGATGAATTGGACCAATACCAAGGAATAAATAATTACTACTATTGCCGGCAGGCGGCGCTTCATATGCCTATGTTAGCACGCCGTTTCGAAGAGTAAGCTGTAAGGCAAAGATAGTAAAACAAACGAGGAAAAACGCGGCACTGACCACATCGCCCGAACAAGATAGGTTGCAGCTAATTAATAAACACTGTCGCTATGCGCGGTACATTAAGATTTTTAGCTATCTACATAAGTTAATAATTTCGGCCACCGTAAGCAACCCAGCCATGGGAGACGACATAAAGGTGGAGTTAGACAAAGTAAAGGTTTAATTTCTGGAAGCTGGACCCATAAAACTTTGTTACGTTTTTAAAATTACACTCCGCGGAGCAAATTGAGGTCGATTCTGGCAAAAACTTCACATTCGCAAAATTAGCCGGATTTACTTCTTAGAGACTGAACTAGAAACCATAAAAGTGACAAAAAGGTGTTAGTGGTGATCCCCGCTACACTCGAATTGGAAGGTTATTTGCGCAGAAATTATTAGGTGGCACAACGAGTTAATAGCTATTAAGCATCTTATCTTAAGTTAGCCAACATTAAAGAAGTATTTTTTAGTTTGAGATAGTAGGATAAACCAAATATTCTGCTCTGCCAGGCAAACTCGGCCTAAAACCCGATCTAGCTTTAGCAATATCACTGCCGCCTGTAAGGTTTATCCATGGATCCATCCAGCCCCCTGAAGTCTTTGTAAGGAAATGCCCATAAGGTAATTGTTTAGAGCGTTCGACAAAGACTATATCTCCAGGTTTAAAATCTCTGCCCGTTTCGGTTTCTGGAAGTTGCATCCAGGCATACTTAAGTCCGTTTTTGCCCAACAATTCTACTAACTCTGGGCAATAAAATCCTATAGTATTCAGCTGCTCATCACTTATTGCTTCTGTAAACTGCTCGTAGGGAACTCCCGTAACAAATGAAACACAAGCTAGCCCACAGGCCATATCGTGCTTTTGAGTTACGCTATCCATAGCCTTAAGACTAACTATTAAATTTATTGGGTCAAGAACTACTTGTTCTCAAAGAGTAGTCGACAATCAATATGCTTGACGTAGCGTACTAACAAGTAGTACGATTGTATTGTAATATTAAATTGTACAACTAGGGGTAGGCTTATGGGTACTAAAACACTAACAGCTTCACAACTCAGAAATGGTCTTGCTGATGCCTTAGATTCAGTAAGCGGTGACGAGATAATTATCGTTACTCGTCGGGGCAAAAAAGAGCGAGCAATCGTAGATTTAGATAAGCTAGAGGATTTATTGGCAGTTAGCGACCCTCAGTATTTAAAAACCATCAAGGAAGCTAGGGATAGCAAGGAATATTTCAGCCACGAAGAGGTCTTTGGAGCAATATAATAACTAGACATATGCTGCTTTATAAAAAGCCAGCAGTTAAATCAATAGGCAAATTACCGCCTCACATCAAGAAAAGAATTAAGGCAAAGCTTGAGCGGTTTATTGAACAAGAAGATCCACTTGGTTTCGCAGAGCACTTAACTAAGCCTGCCGACGCGCAATACAGATATAGAGTAGGGGTCTACCGCATATTGTTTGATGTTGAGGGTGACAATATAGTTATCTTATATGTTCAGCATAGAAGTGAAGTTTACAGTAGATAGCAAGATTTAATGTTCTCATGAGTATCTAGACGCTGCAAGCTTTAGAAGTCAATTTAACAGATACATTCTACAAAATAAGTCTTGTATGCGCTGTTTAACACTACTGGCGCAAATTGAGCCTTTAGAACCATAGGGTTTAACAACCTTTATAGATATGGATTACAGAAAATTAAGTAATTTCAACGAACAATTCTCTCATGGTGACCCCTGCGGGATTCGAACCCGCGATTGCCGGACTGAGAACCCGGAGTCCTGGACCGCTAGACGAAGGGGCCGATATAGTTCCAATTTCGAATCTTAGCATATCTGTTTAGAAGCGTCTATAACCCCTTGCGTACTAACGGGTAAACTGGGATAATGGAAAAAGTAGAAAATAATAAAAATGAACATAGAAACATTAATCAATATTGTGCTTGGGATTATTGTTGTAGTTTTAGGGATACTGCTGACTTTAAAAATCCGTGGCAGCAAAGACAGGGTTCACAGTCAAAAACCCGGAATTAATTTGGAAACCAATTTGCGCGACGAGCGACTGAAGTCCGGTATAATCCTTAACGCAATTGAGGACGGAGTCGTCTTGATCGACCGGGATGGTGCCATTCAGCTGTTTAATCCGGGCGCGGCCGTAATTACCGGGTGGTCTGAGGATGAAGCCAGAAAACTTGAATATAAATCAGTTATCAAGCTGGTGAATGACAGGGGCGAACCATATAGTGTTGACTTGAATCCATTAGATAAAATCTTCGCCAGTCCATCAACCACCATAAGAGACAACAATGCCAACCTACTGACCAGAAACGGCAAAATCATTCCCTTATCGATCAGCGTATCGCCGCTTTTTGATGATAAAAAAATCTTCAACGGAGCAGTGGCTATTATCCGTGATGTCACCAAGGAACGAATCGAGGAAAAACAGCGTTCAGAATTTATCAGTACTGCCAGCCACGAAATGCGCACACCCGTGGCAGCCATTGAGGGTTATCTGGCTCTAGCCCTAAACGATAAGGTCAGCACCATCGACAGCCGAGCCAGAGACTACCTGGAAAAGGCACATGATTCAACACAGCACTTGGGAAAACTGTTCCAGGATCTACTTACCTCCGCCAAAGCCGAAGACGGGAGACTGACTTCACACCCCAGGCTGATCGACCTTGGAGAATTTATGGAACAACTGAGTAACGACCTAAGGTTCATAGCTGACAAAAAGGGCCTGTCACTGGAGTTTAATATCGGCTCGAGTGATATTATCGACGCCACCCTAGGAGCCGGCGGCAGCCATAAAGTCATTAAACCCTTTTATTACATTAAGGTTGACCCGGACAGAATGCGCGAAGTTATTACCAACCTCTTCGACAATGCCGTAAAATACACCGACCAAGGTAAGATAACCCTGGGACTAACCGGAGACAACCAGATAGCCCAGTTATACATCAAAGATACCGGAGTCGGCATTCCGGCCGAGGATATTCCACACTTGTTTCAAAAGTTTTACCGGGTAGATAACTCAGCTACGCGGACGATTGGCGGGACCGGACTGGGACTTTATATCTGCCGCAGGATCGTCGAACTCTATCAAGGAAGAATTTGGGTTGAAAGCAATATGGGAAAGGGTTCAACATTTTTTATCAATTTGCCTAGGTTAAGTACTGGTCAGGCGAAAATCGAACAGGAAAAAGAGTCGGTAACCGCTGCTGCCGGCAGCCAGTATACACCTACGCCATCACCCGTGTTACAATAATATAAATGAGCTTAAGCTTAAGGATTCGAAGTAATATATATGCCTAAAGTACTCCTCGTAGAAGACGACAATAACTTACGCGAAATATATGAGGCCAGGCTTCAGGCAGAAGGTTACACTATTGTTTCAGCCAAAGACGGTGAAGAAGCCTTGGTGGTAGCCAAAGAAGAAAGTCCTGATCTGATTATATCCGACGTCATGATGCCTAAAATCAGCGGTTTCGAAATGCTGGATATTCTACGCAATACACCCGGAATGAAGGAAACCAAAGTCATTATGCTGACCGCTCTGGGCCAGGCAGAAGATCAGACCCGAGCCAACAAGCTGGGAGCCGATCGTTACTTAGTTAAGTCACAGGTTACTCTGGAAGATATTGTCCGGGTATCACATGAACTGCTTGGAGACGATAGCCAGGAGCCGGCAACAGAAGAAAATACTGCAGAGACAGCATTGTCTGGTGCGTCACCGCAAGCAATACTGTCAGAGACTCCCGTTACACCAGCACCAAGCGTCCAGCCCCAACCGTCCGTTCCGGCTCCAGAGCCCGCACTGACCGACCTACCTCAACCGCCAATCCAACCGGTTACTCCAGTTATGCCAGCATCGACGAATCCGGTCGCAGATAATTCTCCTGCCGCAACCGCAGACCCGGTAAACAGCACCCTCTTGGCAACAGCGCAAGCCGCTGCCGCACCAAGCGTCCAGCCCCAACCGGTTACTCCAGTTATGCCGCCGGCAGAAGTACCAATAACGATGGCTGGCCAACAGCAGCCATTTGAACCAGTTAAATCCGGTTCTGAAACAGATTTACCGGGAGTTAGTTACGCCAATTCCGGACCAGTTACGCCCAATATCTCGGACGTAACGTCACCGCCAGTTGCCGCTTCCGCTACTATTCCGACCGTGCAGCAAAACACACCTCCGGCCAGCGCCGGTTTGCCGAGTGAAATATCGATCAACGCCGACGGCATTCTAGTACCGACCGAAGCGGAAGAATCGGCGACTATGGATAAGCGTATCAATGACTTTTTGAACAATACTCCGAATACCGTTCCCGCAGTAACACAGGCGACAACCACTTCAAATAACACGAATGTCGCCAATCAAACAGCAAATGATCAGACATTAGCTCAAGCGGTAAATAATCTGATGTCCGGTAACGACCCTTCCGATGATACTTCAATGCCCGGGGGAATAGTTCAGCCTGAACCAACCGCCGCTACCGCCACTACAGTAGACCCGAATATCGTATCGCCCTCTGACATTAACCAGAACAAAGTACCGCAGCCAGTTTCTAACTCATCAATAATAAGCGGCAAGAAGATTATTCAGCCTCCCGCACCACAACCACAAAAGAACATTGAGCTGCTAGCTGCTCAAGAAGAGGCCGCCGAAAATTATACCCAGACCAGTAACACCAACCCCTATCAGGAAGAGTCCAGTAGCGGCCCCAATAATCCTATCGACCCGAACAGCATAGCCTTATAATTTAGGCATGCGAATTAATGCGTATATCGCTAATGCAACCGGTCTCAGCCGGCGGCAAGCTGAGGGATTAATTAAATCGGGTGCCGTATCGGTTAATGGTGTTCAGGCTGAGCTTTGGTATCAGGTATCAACGGATGATCTAGTTGAGCTTAATCATCACAAAGTATTCATAAAAGCTCCGGCTATTATAATGCTCAATAAACCGGCCGGCTATGTGGTTAGCCGAAATCCCCAGGGCGCAAACTCTATATATGATCTGCTGCCCAAAGATCTACACAATCTTAAGCCCGTTGGCCGTTTGGACAAGGAGTCAACCGGACTGCTACTACTGACTAACGACGGCAAGCTGGCGCAAGAGCTAACCCATCCATCATTCGATAAAGTCAAGGTCTACCGGATAATCCTTGACCGCCCGCTCAAAAAAGAGGATGAGCAAACAATCGCTAAAGGTATTCGGGTAGAGAACTACCTAAGTAAACTGGAGATAACAGACTGCTCATCAGACCGACGACTATTAAGTGTTAATCTTACCCAGGGTAAAAACCGCCAAATCCGTAAAACATTTGCCAAACTCGGCTATCAAGTCCTAGAACTTCATCGGCTCAAATTCGCCAGCTTCAGTATCGGTAATCTTAAACCAGGGGAGTTCCGGCATTTGTCAGACGGAAACATTAAAAAACCGGTTTTTAAATAATATCCTATACAATATCTTTTATGACCAATAAATTACCTATCGTAGCTATCGTCGGCCGAGCAAATGTCGGTAAGTCAAGTCTTTTTAATGCCATACTAAGACGCCGGGAGGCAATTGTCGCTAAAGAAGCCGGTACCACCCGAGATAACGTGACGGCACTAACTAGCTATAACCGGCAAAGTTTTTGGATCGTCGACACTGCCGGAATTAAAGATCCAGAAGACGAATTCGAAGCCTCCATTCAATCTCAAATCAAACAAGCAAGCGACAGTGCAGATGTAATTGCCGTAGTCATTGAGGCCGATGTTCCAATTAACGACGAGGACCGTCGAGTTGCGACTATGGCTTTGAAAAGCCTAAAGCCAGTAGTACTGGTAGTTAATAAAATGGATAAGACCAAGGGTCGATTCGAGTATGACTATACAAGACTAGGCATTACTGACATTATTCCGACGAGCGTAACTCAAAACCAAGGCATTCAGGATCTGCTTAGACAAGTCACTAAGAAAATGTCCAAGGTGCCCATTAAGCCTCAACCAGCCAAGCTAAAAATAGCTTTGTTGGGGCGCCCGAATGTTGGAAAATCAAGTCTATTCAATAATTTATTACAAAAACAGCAAGCATTGGTTGCTTCTCGAGCCGGTACCACCAGAGACGTCAACCGGGGCATCGTCAGGTACAAGAATCAGGATATTGAACTAATGGATACCGCTGGCATCCGACGACCCGGAAGAATCGAAAAGGGCATTGAACAATTCAGCATTTTACGAACTCTCACCGCCATTGAAGAAGCGGATATCTGTTTGGTGCTGATTGATGCAAGTGAGCCCGATGTCGCCCTGGATCAAAAAATCGCCGGCATGGTAAAAGAAGCCGGCAGAGGTCTGGTGTTAGTGGTCAGCAAATGGGATAGCCTGGCGGAAGATGAAGATGAGCTGAACAGCTTACTGAAGCAGCTTGGAACAAACTACGACTTTGTATATTGGGCACCGCTAGTGGTCACTTCAGCTATCACCGGCCAAAACGTGAGTAAAATATACGAACTGGCCCAAAACATCAACCAAGAACGAAGCCAAAAGATTCCAACGCCGCGCTTAAACAACTGGCTTGGCCACGTCGTTCGTGCCCATCCACCGGCGGGACTAAAAAACCGCAACCCGAAACTTAATTACATGGTTCAGGAAACGGACAACTCCATACCGGCGTTTAAAATATTCGGCAGCCAAACGAGCTATATACACTGGAGCTACCGCCGTTATTTGGAGCGAAAACTGCGTGAAGAATTTGGTTACTTTGGTAATCCAATCCAATTATGGTTCATTGAAAAACATCAAGCCCATAAAAATGGAGAGCGTCCGGTAGCAACAACCGAAGGGGCAGACTCCTAATATGCCTTGGCTACAGAAGCGGCCGCAGGTAGCCTTGCCGGCAAGTTATTTTACAGTAGGTCAAAATACGACTCTGCTGATTATCGGCTTAGGCAATCCCGGAAAAGAGTATCTGGAAACCAGACATAATATCGGTTTTGAGTGTCTAGAGGCTTTCGTGGCAAAGCACGAAGAGATGTCCGGCTGGGTAGGTAAAAAGGATCTTAAATGCCTAATGTCCAACGGGCGGATCGGCGACACCACTTTAATCGCCGTTAAACCCGAAACTTATATGAACTTGAGTGGCGAAGCAATCGAACTAGTAATAAATTTTTATAAATTGCAATTGTCTCATGTGTGCGTAATTCACGACGATCTAGACGTTGCGTTTGGCAATATTCGGACGAGATACGGCGGCGGCGCCGCCGGACATAACGGCATAAAATCAATATCGGAAAAGATCGGCGAAGACTACGGCAGAATAAGGGTCGGTATCGGACCGAAAAAACCAGAACAAATCGATCTGGCAGACTTCGTACTTCAAAAATTTAGCCCTGCCGAGCAGAAGCAAATTGCTAACCTTAAACGCGAAGCAACAGCCATACTCAGCGAGTTTGTCTTCAATAAGAACCTTGTAGCGGAAACCAGAAACTTTATCGTCTAAAAACAGAAACAGACTGACGAGAGGGGGTGGGCACCGCTCGTCAGTCTGTTTCTGCGGACAACCGAAGCTGTCCGCATATATAATCACCCCTCAAGCCCACCCGGACGAAACATCGCGCAAACTTAAGAATAAGGCGCGTGTCTTTACGTTAAGTAAAACCATTCAGGTTCGTACTTGATCGGGGGATCACTTAAAGGGGTTAGTTTGCTTTAGAACGGCGCGTAAGCCCCTAAAGGATTTGGTAGTGGAGGGTAACAACTACATTTAAATCCTGCTCTAAAGCAATCTAACATTTGTTAGAATGGGTAAAAGGTGCGTAAGCCATATTTTTTTAAGACCTACAGCTGGCTATAATAGCAAATATATGTTTTTATGTCAATACTTATTAATGTTTTGTTAATTTTGTCCATTTGATGCAATGATCGTGCTTGTGTTAAAATAGCTGCTATGAAAATGGTAATATCTTTTAGTATTCTTGTTTTCAGTTCGATTGGCGGCTGGATTGGTCAAGTTATGGACAAGGGCAACTGGTTAGGCGGCTGGTCGTTGCTGATAGGAACCCTCGGGGCGTTTATGGGCGTCTGGATAGGTTATAAGGCAGGAAAGTATTTTGGCGTTTAGTTACATCTGTAGGTTCAAGCGCGCCCCACGAGTTTGTCCGGCAATATTAATTGCATTCTAATATTATTGTGCTTAAGATGTATAGATGCCCAAAAATCTTGTTATCGTAGAAAGCCCGGCCAAAGCCCGCACGATTGAGCGGTTTTTAGGCAATGACTATATCGTCAAAAGCAGTTTCGGTCATATTCGTGATTTGCCAAAAAAAGGCCTAAATGTCGATATTGAACATGACTTTATGCCTAGGTATGAAATTTCTTCCGATAAAAAAACTATAGTTCAAGACCTGAAAAAATTAGCTAAAGATACGAATGTACTGTTAGCTAGCGATGAGGATCGCGAAGGTGAAGCCATAGCCTGGCATTTAACCCAAGCACTTAATTTAGATCCGGCTAAAACTCAGCGAATTGTTTTTCATGAGATTACCAAGCCGGCTATTGAAGAAGCAATTAAAAACCCGCGAACGGTTGATTTACATCTCGTGGACGCTCAGCAGGCCAGGCGAGTACTTGATCGGCTGGTTGGCTACGAGCTAAGCCCGATGCTATGGAAGAAAGTCCGGACCGGACTAAGCGCCGGCCGCGTTCAGTCCGTGGCCGTACGATTAATCGTCGAGAGGGAACGAGAAATCCGTAACTTTAATTCTGTTAGTAGCTTCAAAATTAATGCTCTATTTTCAAGCGGCCAACTAGAGATACCGGCCACTCTCAATGCTGCTATTGACGACTATAATTCAGTAGCCGAGTGGCTTAAGCTGACATCTCAAGCTGACTTCAACGTTAAGGCAGCCGAGACCAAACCTGCCAGGCGCAGCCCAAGCCCGCCTTTTACCACCAGCACCCTACAACAGGAAGCAGCCCGGCGATTAGGCTTCAGTGTTCGCCAAACAATGACCCTGGCGCAAAGACTGTATGAAGCCGGTCTGATAACCTATATGCGCACTGACAGCACTACCTTATCGTCTTTGGCTATCGGTTCGGTCGGAGACTATATCAATAAAGTGTACGGCGACAAGTACCACCAAGTCAGGCAGTACCGGACCAAGAACCTTAATGCCCAAGAGGCACACGAAGCAATTAGGCCGACAGATGTAGGTCTGACCAGTATTCAAGGTGATCAGACCGAACGAAAGCTCTATGATTTGATCTGGCGCCGGACTGTTGCCTCACAAATGACGGACGCCAGCATCAGCCGCAGCGAACTAGATATTTCCATATCTAATCAGTCACAGTATTTCATTGCTAAAGGTGAAGTACTGGAATTTGACGGGTTCTTGAAGGTTTATGGCGGCAGTAAGGATGATGTTATTTTGCCCAAAATAGAAATTGGCCAAAAGCTTTCGCTAAACCAGTTACAGGCTAAAGAACAGTTTAGTCGAGCGCCGACCCGCTACGGCGAGGCCGGCCTGGTCAGAAAACTGGAAGATTTGGGCATCGGCCGGCCGAGCACTTACGCGCCAACCATATCGACCATTCAATCGCGCGGCTATGTTGAGAAAACCGACGTAATTGGCGAGCCGCGACAAATACGCGTTCTGACAATCCGACCAGATGGACCGATTCAAGATAGCGAGGAAACAGAAAGCTACGGCGCCAACCGCGCTAAACTAATTCCTACTCCTATTGCCGAAGTAGTGACCGACTTCTTGGTTAAATATTTTCCGGCAGTAATCGACTATGATTTTACCGCCAAAGTGGAAGAGGATTTTGACAAAATAGCTCTCGGTAAACGACAGTGGAATAAAATGATCGCCGATTTTTACCGCGGCTTTCATCCCCTAATTGAGAAAACCGAGGAATTATCGCGCCATGAAGTATCCCAGGCACGACTAGTTGGTGCCGACCCTAAGTCGTCTAAACCGATATACGCCCGTTTCGGCCGCTACAGTCCGATGCTCCAAAGAGGAGAAACAACGGATGAGACGAAACCAGAATTCGCAGCCTTACCCGACGGCACCACGATCGAAAATGTCACCCTGGAACAGGCTTTAGTGATGTTTCAACTTCCGAGACTGGTTGGAAAAACAGGGAAGGGAGAGGATATTCTAGCTAACATCGGGCGTTTCGGGCCTTACGTCAAAGTTGGTGCATTGTCGGTTTCAATCAGGGGCTATGACCCTCACACGATAAATGAAGCAGAAGCCAATTTACTTTATGAAGAAAAGCTGAAAAAAGAAGCTGAAAAAAACATTAAAGAGCTAAATAACGGCATTAAGATTATTAACGGTCCTTACGGTCCATATGTTACGAACGGCAAAAAAAATGCCAAGATAGATAAGTCTATGGACCCCAAGGCTATTGATCAAAAAACCGCCGAGGATTTACTTGCTAAGGCGCCGCAAAAGCGCCGGCGGATCCAGCGAAAGAAAAATAAATAGTTTTAAGCATAACGCAAATAGATTATCTTATTTATATCTTACGACATCGTCTATGCAGCATAGTCATTATTGTGCTACAATAACTATAGAAGAAAGTCTTTGACTTTTGGCCTTTTAGGTTATATAGTAATATAAAGACTGTGGTCAATTTTAAGCAGAAAGAAGAACTAGTAATGGCTGACAATAAACCAGATAACCACCTTTCCACCCAAGAATTAATTAACGGGGTGTTGCAGTTTATTGATCGGGAAAGAGAGCGAGAAATCATTTCCCGCCGGTTTGGCTTGTTTGATCGAAAAGAAACTCTTGAACAGATCGGTGAGTTACTGGGGATTACCCGCGAAAGGGTAAGACAACTCGAAAAATCTGTTTTACAAAAACTCAAAAGTGCAGGAGAGAAGCATGAGCTGACCGGTATTGACGAATTTCAGTCAGTTGTCTTAAAAGAACTGGGAATTGTCGGTCAAGTGGTACGGATCAGCGATCTAGCATCAAGAATGGTAGCGGAACCGAACAAACTAGAACAATCGAGAATTACATTTTTGGCCAGCCTTTGCCCAAATCTAGTCGTAATACAAGATGATGACAATTTTTATGCCTGTGTTAGCAATAAACAGCTCTATAGCGAGAAGCAATTACGGGATACAATTACCAAGGTTGCCGATAGCGTAGCTAAGCTGGGCGAACCTCGGCCGATCGCCGAAGTCGCCAAGCAGGCCGATATAGACGACACCAGGAGAGTTGAGGCGTTAGCTAATACATCCAAAAGACTAACTAGCCTCAATAGCCAGTGGGGTTTGATCAAGTGGCCGCTAGTCAACCCAAAGAATATCCGCGACAAGATATACGTGATTTTAAAGGAAAAAGGCCGCCACATGCACTTTAACGAAATCGCTGAAGCGATTAAATCCAGTGATTTTAAACGTAAAAACGTCACTACCCAGGCAATTCACAACGAGCTGATTAAAGACAAAAGGTTCGTGCTGATCGGCAGAGGGATATACGCCCTTAAAGAATGGGGGTATGAAAAAGGTACTGTCGCCGATATTATTAGCGAGGTCCTACGCAAAGCCAATCAACCACTGCATCGGGATGAAATTGTTAAACAGGTACTTAAAAGCCGTTTTGTTAAAGAAACCACCATCTTATTGAACTTACAAGGTAAACCCCAGTTCAAACGCGTCGCCAAAGCAACCTACGAATTATCCGAGCCCGAAGCTTAAAAGCCGGCTACCGCGCATTGACTAAAACGTATCTAGTAGTAGTTGTTCTAAAAAACCCTATAAAAACATCATACAAAATACGAACAGAGTATTTATGGCAAGTTTTGTGAAGCTGCAACAAAAGAATTTAAGAAAACTAGAGTTCTAGCTCTGAGAGCGGGGAAACATTTAGCTAAAACAAATTGGCAAAATAAAAACAAGCAGAAGTTCGCGGCGGTGAAGCGTCCAAGAACAACAAAGTCTTATATAGATACCACGTCGCACAATGTATATTTTGCGACTCTATTGTATTTCAACAGAGCTTATAAACAATACCTTATTGCAGGGCAGCGGTAAGGAGTTGTGCTAATTATTTTAACTATTTTTTTAAGCCTTAGCTTAATTAAACTATTCCTCATTGATTAAGTTAATAACGGCACTAGCTATAGTCACTACTGATACCGTTCCGCAGTATCAAAGCTCATTTTGACTTTTGTGATTTTTAATTCATAGTATAGTTTTCCACAAGTAAGCGTTTGCATTTTATACCTTTTATATTTATATATATCTACCCTGTCCTATTCCCTGCTTAGCACAAATTTATTTGACTTTTGCTACAGCGCATATGGTTGTATGTTTTTTTTGAAAAGTTAAGTACTTATACACTAAACAAAACACGAACACTTCCGGGAAGAGAGACGGGGGAGCGGCTTACCTGATTATTTAGTAATTATTTTAGTTCAACTTTTAGCAACCGCCAGAAACAGTTACTTTTTGAATAATCTAACCTTACTTATAATAAGCCCGGCCGTCTACCCTGACGTCTATATACTGGGTTGGCAGTGGTTTATTTTGTTGCTTGAGCGTCGCGAGTGTCGCTAGATACGTTCCGGTTTGTTGCCGGGCATCGCTTTGGTGCAGGTTAAACTTTACGTAATATGGCTGCGCCGTAGGGTATACGTCCAACTCTTCAGCCGCCGGAGTCAATATCATCTTGTTAATAGCGACTCCCTTTTCTTGGAGTATCGTCACGACCGTTAGAATAAATTGCACATCTTCCGGCGTTAACACCTGCTGACCGTCGATTACCTGGTTTAATAACGGGTCCTGGACCGCTTTCAGGTTAGCCGCCTGTTTCAAACTGATAGCTTGCAAGGGTGCCACGATTACACCAGAACTGTCCGCCAGGTAACTATTGCCGGTATTTATCGCCGTAACTATTAGAGCCGGTTGCTGTAGCTGCAAGTACAAATGCGGCGTCGAACCAAACAACGGCACCCTTACGGATACCGATTGGATTTCGGGAAACACTCTAATGATGTCAGCAGCGATCGCCGACTGATTAATTGTCAGTTTATTCTGATTATATATCGAAGAGTTAATAGCTTTTGCCGCTGCCGCCTGGTAATTTGCCAAACTATGCGGCATGTAGTTATACCCTGGCGGTTGAATAATACTAATTAACGCGCTGGAGGCGCTGATATTCAATTCGAAAAGTACTGCCCCAAGAATAAAGATCAAAAGTATCAAGGTGGCCCAGCGGCGGAATTTAAGCCCAGAAGAAGTATCGTTTCGGCTCGCCGGCACATGGTTATTTTGTTCGGAGCGGCGAACTGCTGATAGTTTTTCCGTCTGACCAACCCGACTGCCCGGTATTCTGTTGGCATTTAACGGATATGGAGTAGCTCTGTTGGTGTCATCACGCAGTGGCGACAAGCTTCTTCGTCGTCGAAATTGTGTTTCATCTGCTGTCTGGTTTTTACGCTTAAACACTAATACCCCTCCTCCACTTCCCTGAGCCTAAACGGCTAAGCTGCAATCTCTAAGATAAGTTTAGCAATAACCTTGGCAGAATTGGAAACGGCATATTGAGAAAATTTATTAGACAAGTTGTTACGCAATTTCTCGTTATCTATCAATTCAACTATTAACATTGCTAGTCGTCTCTCTTGTTCGGCTTGGTCTTCACTTAACTCTAGAACTGCTTTTTCTTCAGCCAGCATTTTCGAGTTTTTAACGTTCCAGATTAACTGTTTGCTGGGAATAATAATACAGGGCTTGGCCTGAGCGGCGAATTCCGCAAGATTGGTCGCCCCTCCCCTGGCAATAACCACATCTGCCGCACCGCTATAAACATATAAATTATTGACAAAATCTGTTACGATCACCCGCGCCCGATTCTTGGCTGGCAGCAGCTGGTCATACTGCAAGGCAACCCCATCGGCCAATGTCCGGCCGGCAATATGCAATAGTGCCATTTTTGGATACCTTTCAAGTAAATAGGCTGCATTAGCCGTCACGAAATCGTTAAGTTTTTTAGCGCCATTACCGCCACCGGTAACACATACAACCCATTGATACTTACTTAGACCCAGTTGGCGCCTAAAAGCAGCCATATCTTTCGGCCCTACTGGCGAATATTTAGAGCTGATAGGTACGCCTACCTGTATAGTCTTTTCTATTGGATAAGGATAGTGTTCAACCGGCAAGGCTACAGCATGCTTGGCTGCCCAAGGTGCAATTATCCGGTTAGCTAAACTAGGAATGCTATCCGAGTCATGCGTTATATATGGAATACCCCTTAGCCGGGCAGCTAACGCTACCGGCACGCTCACGAAACTGCCGCGGGTAAACACCGCATCGGGCCGTAATTTGCCGAGTAATCGCCAGCTTTGCCAGATGCCGCCAAGCACCCGAAAACCGTCACGCAAATTCTGATACTGAGTCTTTAAGTCAAACACTTGCCTCCAGCCAACCCCGTGATAGCGTCGAAGCTTACCGGCTAAAATTTCATAAGTCGAGTCAATATTTGCATCGTTTTGCGGAACATCGGTCAGTTTGTCTCCTTTCTGACCAATATATATTACCGATATCTGCCGGTTAAGCTTCTTTAGTTCGGCCGCGACCGCCAAAACCGGGGTTATGTGCCCCCCCGAACCGCCGCCGGTGACCACTATAGTCATTGCCGCTTATCCTTTCCATTAATTTTAATCTATCCCGGTCAGGACCGACATGCGAACCGTAACGGGATATCTGGTAAACCAGACCCATTGAAGTAGCAAAAAACACTACCGACGTGCCACCATAGCTAACAAACGGCAGCGTTATCCCTTTAAGCGGCAGCAGTCCAATCATCGCCCCTATATTAATGACTGTTTCTACGCTGATCCAAATCAATACTCCGAAGACTATCAACCGACTAAAATCATCCGGAGCCCGCTCACCGATCTTGGCTATGCGATAAAACAAGGCTCCGAACACCAATAACAGTAATGCCGAGCCAATAAATCCGAATTTCTCAGCAAAAATAGCGAAAATCGAGTCATTGTCCGCCTCTGGAAGGTAACCGTAAGCCTGAACGCTGCTGCCCAGACCCAATCCGGTAAAGCCGCCGCTACCGACGGCGATTATTGACTGACAGGCCTGGTAACCGGTAGTTTGACAGTTGGTGTCCGGGTGTAGAAATGTCTCAAGTCTGGCTCGACGGTAAGGTGTAGCAATAATTGCCAGAAATGTCCCGAGCGCAATGATTCCACCGAAAATAAAAATTCGCTTCAGTGGCAAACCGGCGACATAAGCCATTAGACCAAGCATGACTACGATTACTCCGGTTGAGCCCAGATCGCTTTGTGTCACCGCCACAACAAACCCGACCACCAACATAACAATCAGTAATGGGTAAGCAGTTTTTTTAAAATTGTTGATGGTGCCGTTTTTTAACCGAATGGCCAGGAAATTTGCCGCCCAAATTAATAACGCGAAGATCAGAAGATCGACGGATTCAAACGACAAACTACCAAGACGCACCCATCGATGAGCCGGATAATTGGGATTGACCGGTAAAGCAATTGCTACGAGTGTAGCCAGGATCGCAAAACCCAATAATAACTTATACGATCGACGCCATCTCTCCAGAGGTATGCTGGCGGTTACAAAAAAAGCTATAGCTGCCAGCACGATTGCCAAGATTTGCCTTTCAACATAATAACTGCCGGATACTCCACTGGTTTGCGCCAAAGCTGGACTGATAGAATAAATTACCATTAGACCGGTTGCCAACAAGATTGCGCACAGCACAATCAGCCAATGATCGGGTTTATGCCGGCGCAGCAAAGCAAGACGATCGCCATTGCTTTGACTTCCGGCAAACGCCGGACTGGAAGTAGCCCTGGTTCTTCGTCTAGCTAATTGCCCTCTGTTCGCAAAGAGCATCAACCGTACCTACCGAGAATAAACACAATAAGCCCGATGACCGCAGCAATTTGCCCAAGTATCCAAAAACGCATGGTGACCTTGGTTTCCGGCCAGCCTAACGCTTCAAAGTGGTGATGTATCGGCGAAGATAAGAAAACCTTCTTGCCATGTCTTAACTTCTTAGAGGTACGATTAATAATTACTGACCCGGTTTCGATAACGTACACAGCTCCGATGATCGGTAAAACATAGATTGTATCAGTTTGCATTGCAATAATTCCAAGCGCCATTCCCAGCGCAAACGAACCGACGTCACCCATGAAGAACCGAGCTGGATAAATATTAAACCAGGTGTAGCTCAGTAACGCGCCAACGATCGCCAGACAAAAGCCAGCGATCTCGTATTTGCTTTCAATTGCAGCGATAATCGAATACGCCAGAAACGAAGAAACCAACAGCCCCCCCGCCAGACCGTCCAAACCATCAGTAATATTAACGGCGTTGGCGGTAGCCACAACGACGAACCAGAATAAGAACACTATGCCGGCACCAATGAATACATGGTGTAACCCCGGCAGAAAAATAGTGTTGACGCCTATTTTTTCATAAAACCAATAACCGCCCACGATACCGACAACGCTGTAGAGAAAAAACTTAATCGTCGCTCGCATGCCGGCAATCGATTTATTGCTACCGCGAATATTCATCACATCGTCAATTAGGCCAATGCCGGCGGCGGCCACCATTCCGGCTAGCGGCAACCAGGTCTGTGAGCGTTTTAAATCAGCCAGGAAAACAACGAGAGCTATCGACACGACGAATACCATACCGGCCATATTGGGGATATTGCGCTTATGTTTACTGGCATGAAGCTTGGCGTATACCGTCGCCTCTCCTCCGCTCCAAGCTTCGGTTCTAGCCCTTTTCCACCACTGGTACTTATATGCCAAAGTTGTATAAATCGGAGTTAGGGCCATCGATAGAATAAAGGCCAAGAAACCGAGCAGCAACATGTGGACTAAAGTCTGGCTTTGAATGGCAATATGTAATGTTCGGTTCATGTTATTTTTGTACTAGTATACTCTTTGGTTTAAGTAATTAACAGATCATATTAGTTCTTCGGTGTAATGTAACCCTCGTTAATCAGCATATGCACAATATCCGCAAACACAGGCTGGCCGCCGAAAGATCCTGCATACCCCGGTATAGCCGGCTTAATGTTATAGACTACCACTAGATATTGTGGTTTGTTGCCCCCAACAAAGCCGATGTAGCTGCCATTAAAGATATTATTATAGTAGCCTCCGGTTGGCCTAGCTACCTGAGCGGTACCGGTCTTGCCGCCGACAATATAGTTACTCGGAAAGTTCATAAAGGAAAATCCGCCGTGTAGATATGCCTTAACTACGTTCTCCATCAAAGGAATCAGCTCCGGACCGACACTGGATTTAACAACATTGCGCTCAAGAACTTTCGGTCGGTTGACTTCTACTTTGCCGGTCGGAGTAATTAGTTCATTAACAAGTGTCGGTTGGTAATAGGTTCCTCCGTTGATCACGCTGCTGAGCGCCGCAACCAACTGGAGCGCAGTGATCGATACACCTTGACCGAAAGCCGTATTAGCGTAGCGTAAATTAATCGACGGATCATTTAGATTCGCCGGTGGAACATAACCACTAGCCTCGTAGCCCTGCTCGATACCGGTCGGTTGACCGAGACGAAAATGATTTACCATATAGTTGTGCCAGATCTTAATACCATTACCGTTAATAACCGTGTTCCCCTTCTGGCTCATTTGCATCAGCATCCAGGTCGCTCCGGTATTCAGCGAGAGGGCCAGGATACTGGCGATATTCTGCTCTCTGGCCCCGCCGTCCTGTTTAATATCGGTGATATTAAAGCCGTTAATCACCCAATGTGCCGGGTCGTAGAAGGTTTCATTTGGCTTAATAGCTCCAATATTCAAAGCCGCTGAAGTAGTTAGGGTCTTCATAACCGATCCAGGCTCTATGGGGTAATCGACCGCATTGTTATCAAACAAACGCGAATTGGTGACATTGGCATAGTTGGCCGGGTTATAGGTCGGATAATTAGCCATAGCCTTAATGTGCCCGTTATACGGATTAATGACGATGGCGCTGAGACCCTGGGATTTGGTTGTCTTATAATCCCTGGCCAGTATTTGCTGAAGCTGCTGCTGAATACCAATATTCAACGTCAGTACAACATTGTCGCCGGGAACCGGTTGGATTTGGGTGTTCTGCCGGCTGGCTGCCAACGGCACACCGGTAACAGAAGTAATCGCCTTTAACATCCCTGGCTTGCCCGCTAATTGCGGGTTTAGCGCCTGTTCGAGTCCGTAATCCCCTATCCCCTGGTTATTCACAAAACCCAGGACTTGCGCCGCCAAGTCACCATTTGGATAAACGCGGAAGTCCTGGCCCTGAGTACCCAATCCCGGGTCCTGCAACTTAGCTATAGCTTTACTCTGAGTCTGGGTTAATTTGTTGGCAATTACCGAGTATTGGGTACCTTTGATGCTAAGTGCATGAATATAACTCGAAGGGTTGCCGCCGATGATTTGGCTTATCTGTTTGGCTACTGTCTGGGGTTTTTTAATAAATGGAGGGTCGGCAAATAAAGTGTAAAGTCGCTGATTTAAGACAATCGGCACGATGTTGCCGCTTTCTTTCACTTCTATTAATCCTCGGGATGCCGGAATTTGGTACTGTTTAAGCTGATCGCTTAGTGCGGCTTGTGAATAGTGACCATAACGAATCACCTGCACGTAGAAAAGTCTTAGTGCGAAAATAATAATGACCGCAACTAGTAGTCCGCTCCATAATCTGATTCTGGCTATTGAAACAGAAGCCGGCAAAGGACCGGTTGGATTTGCCATAATTTAATTGTAGCTAATTTTGTGCCGTAGCTGAAGGAGAAAGCGGCACCATACTTTTAGCAACCGTACTGCTTTGCACCCGACTAATAGATTGCAGCTGAGCAGAGTTGACCTGTAAATCAGCGTACTGGCTTTTTAGTGAATTCTGTTGTTGTTGTAGCGCATTCAGATTAAAACCGTAGGCATTGGTTTTAGTTACTTGGGCCAAATAAAATAACCCAAGCAAACAAGCCAGAACAATTAAAATAATTGTGTTGCTGATAGGGCCGAGCGTTCGAGCCCTGTTTTTAAAAGTAACTGAGTTGCGATTCCGTCCGGCGAACTGCGAACGGCTTAATGCAACGGAACTGGAATAAGTCATTTTGTTTTCTCCTTTTTATCCAGCCCTGCCCTTCACGGACAGAGCTGGGCTTTCGGCCGCTAAACTACACGGACGTGTATTTTATAGGCCCGGGAGTTGCTTTTTACCTGAATCGGCATCGGCATTTCCCTTTCTTTATTTTTGTTTCACTGCGACCCGTAGCTTAGCGCTGCGGGCGCGCGGATTATGGACTAATTCTAGAGGTCCCGGCAACAGTGGATGTTTGATCGGTAATCGAAGGGATGCATCGTATCTATCCCCCGATTCACCGACCATAAATTTCTTAACCACCCTGTCTTCCAGGCTATGAAAGCTTATAACCGCCAATCTCCCTCCGGGAGACAACAGTTTAAGCCAAATGGGTAAGGCTTTTTCCAGCTGACCCAATTCGTCGTTAACGGCGATTCTAATTGCCTGAAAGGTTCTAGTTGCCGGATGAGACCTGCTGTACGAACGCCAGACTTGCTTAGCGATTGCCGCCAGCTCCGTCGTCGTATTGATTGGACGTTCTTTAGCGATTAGCCGAGCTATTTGCCTGGCTTTCGGTTCTTCACCGTAATGCCATAGTAAATCAGCCAAATCTGCTTCACTGGACTTATTAAGCACGTCCCAGGCAGTAATTTCCTGGTTTTGATCCATGCGCATATCCAACGGTCCGTCGTCAATAAAGCTAAAACCTCTATTAACCTCGTTAAGGTGCGGTGACGATACTCCTAGATCTGCCACAATAATATCGAACTGCTGGTTGTTTTTTAGCAATTCGCTGCAAGCACCCAGATAGTCCTGATGAACCAGTACTATATTGCTTTGCTTGAATTTTCTACTCAGTTCCTTAATGGCTTCTGCGTCTCGATCGACCAAAACAGATCCAGTGTAATTCTTGGTTCTGCTAAGGATCGCTTCGGCGTGTCCGCCATATCCGGCCGTTACGTCCAGGTACCTCTCCCCCTCTTTAGGGTCGACATACTCTAAAATTTCGGCCAATAGAACCGGTATATGTTTATTGTGAGGATTTTGGTGCATTTTCTTGTTTTTGTTTTTGCAAGGTCACCTATTCAGCAGCCAACTTTTTATTTTAGTAAGTTTTTGTTTTTGTAGATCACGCATAGCGTGTATGTAAAGAAGGATTTATAGATTTTGAAAAAATCTTAGAACTTCTTACCGCTAAGCATGAAAAGTTGAGAGACTTATGTGTGAGGTGGAGTTTTGGGAGGTGTTTTTGAGAAAAGAACAAGAACATTTTATAGTGGTGCCCTATGATCCACTTGTTGACTGCCGAATAGCTGACCTCGAGGTTATTATTCGACGTTTGCTCTGCTTATCTATCCTGGTTGTTAAAGAACTCTCAGCCAAAATTTATGGTCTAGCTGTCAGTCGCCAGTATCGGCCGGCCCGCACTGCAATCAGGTCTTTTTTAATTCCTGCGTAGTCCAGTAAATGCTGCTCGAGGAGTACTCTTCCTTGTTTTGCATCTAGCGGACTCTCTATTTTCCCCATCCTGAACTGGACGTTCAGATCGCCTGTCGCTTCATTGAGGATATCCCCCTTGAGCGCCGGTTCGACTTCTTCGTCCCAGACCTTTTTAGAGTAGAGGTGCAGATATTTTTTAAAACCTCTGGTAACAACAACGCCACTCGCCAATTCGGCTCGCAGTTCAGTCGGTATGGTTAACCGCTTTTTGTCGTCGAGCTTTCGTTCGAAGTAGTCTATTGTTGCCATCCCTTTTAGTGCTAATTAGTGGTTTTTATTTTTGATGTCCAGCCGCTATTTTGCCGGTTAAACATTTTAGCCACTACTGTGAATATACTACCCACCTTAACCCACTGCAACCCATTTTTAATAAAAAAAGTGGTGTTTTTGACACCACTTTAGCAGTATTGTCTAATTAACTTCTTATTTTCCGAGGATAACAAGCTTCCCCTATGGAGATTATTACTTACCTGGATGACTTTTCATTGACTGCAGGGCTTGCTTGGATACGCCGGGCATTGGAACATAAATGGTTTGACCGTTTTGAACGACCGTCGATCCCCCGTTTTCTTTAGTCAAGTAATTAGTCTCTGCATAGATCGTCGCTTGATTTGGATTTAGCCCGTACTCATCGAATGCTTTATCCATAGCACCTACCAAGCTCGAAGCATCGCTGCCTCCGTTGCCACTAGTTATTTCCACCGGAACTACAGGGTCATTTTTTAACTGTTCTCTCGAAGGACTGCTTGGCGGCCAAGCGCCCCAGGTTAAGGCAGCCGCGGCTGCAATAGCACCCAAAACGTTGGTTAGTGTCTTTTTTCTCGGTGATTGCTCCTTGCGGCGTGCTGATGGTCCGGATAAGTTCTCCCAAGCCTGACGATTACTAACACTACTATTTCTTGAGGGTCTTGAGGGTCTTGAGGGTCTTGCTGTTTCGTGATTCATAGTGGTATATTATCACTAATGCTTAGTTTTGTCAATTGCTGCTAGTTGGTATTCTCTTCGGTATTTACCTGTTATCGAATTATTCATACTAACCAATTTTACTAACTGTCAAAATTAACACTAATTAGCATACGGTCTTTAGTCATACTTACCGAACGTACATCAATTATTTAAAATGGGCTCATTTGTTTACGGACGTCGCTAGCACGAGCGTTAAAATCAAAACGTATCAAGGTTTTCCGGCTTCTATTTTATAAAGTAAAGATCAATACCTGTTATTCCTCTTAGCCACTCCTTATATTGTAATCACTAACTAAATGGATAATTTTTTTATTCATTTAGTAGTTGCTTTTTTAGCGTTTCGATTTGGCGTAAGCTTAGGGCGGTTGTTAGATTTATTAGTCGCTTACTAAGTCCCGCCCTTAAGAGCGCTTTGGCATCGTTTTCCCGGGAGATAATTGAGGAGTTTTTTTGGTGTAAAGTTAGTCCGGCTGGCGCTCTCCTTAGCGTAGCGTCAAATTTATAGACAACCGGATCCAGTAGCAACGACCGGGTATTAATACCCAATAGATACAGTCCTTCATAACTTTTTAGCCGGGATAGGGCCACATAACCCATGCCGTAAGTAAAACTTCTCCTTAAGTCAATTAACGCATTGTCTAAGCTCATTCCCTGGCACTTATGTATTGTGATCGCCCAGGCCAGTTTTAGCGGCAATTGTTCGAATTTGGCTAGAACTTGATTATCCTGAATAAAAGTCCAGCTGCGGGCCTCAACCTTTATACTAAGACCGTCGTCAGTTAATACCACCGGCAGACCGGACTTAAAGTTAATAACTTTTCCTTGGGTCCCATTGACGAAACCTCTACTCGGCTCGTTTGCCACAAACATCACTCTCGCCCCGACTTTCAGGCGTAAATCTAGTGGCGCCAGAACCGATTTAGTCAGGCCGTCGACAGCCTCCGGCGCGCCCGAAAAACACCCGGTATATAGGTGTTGTGGCTCTTTGATTTGATCCAACCTAAGCATATTGAGCCGGTTAACGTCACTATTGTGAGTTAATAGCATCGTCACCTCTTTGTTGCCAACATTAACGTGTGGCAGTTGGCGTTCGAGCAGATAACCCAGGTGATTTTTGGAAAAACTTCTGTCTCTCAATGCCCTGAGCACTTCATATAAACGGTCGTCGGTTTGCCGGTACTGCTCGCTCAGATAACAAACTTCAAAGTTAAGTTCCCGCCATGACTTTGAGCTAAATGCATACTGTGTTGTATCGTCGCCTACCGGTGGTAATTGGAAAAAATCTCCTGAAACAATCACCTGTAGGCCGCCAAAGGTCCGGGGATCAACCCTGACCGTTTTTAGAATTAGATTCAGCCGGTCCAGCTGGTCTGCCGAAAACATAGATATTTCATCAATAATTAATATATTTGCTGTCCGAATTCGAGAGACGGCCGATGGATTATCAATCAGTCTCGCGAGAATTGCGCTCTGTTGGAGCCCAGTCAGACCCATTCCCGACCAGGAGTGAATAGTAACGCCACCTAACAGATTCGCCGCAATACCGGTAGTTGCCGTCAATGCCACTTTCTTAGATTCCTTACTGGATAAAGAAACAAACTGCTCGATAACATAACTCTTACCCGATCCGGGCGGACCGGTCAAAAAGACGTTTTTCCCACCCCGCATAACCAGTAACGCCTGGGCTTGAGTCACATTATCTACCCGTTTACCTATTAGTATTAGCGGCGGGTAATTATATCACCTATCTAGCTGGGCTGCCGCTTCGTTTGGCGTGACGGCGCTTCTGGTGATAGTCTTTATATGCCAATTGGCTCCTTAGCTGATCAATCCGGATAATATATTTGTCCCAAGGCTTCAGTAGACTCGAGTATTGCCAGTTGGGTGTCATAACTTGCGCTAACTTATGTTTTTCCGCCAGGTATTCGATCAAGCTGACAAAATCTCCGTCCCCGGACACAATAATTGCCCGGTCATAGTTCGGTAATTCCTTCATGGCATAAAGTACAAGGTCGGCATCAATATTGCCTTTAACGGTCATCTTAGGCTCATCGTCCGTTTTCGTGGCATCGGTTGTGGCTGTAGCCACGTCTACGGTCGGCTTTAAGGCAACTAGATAACCAAGTTCGTGCATATGCTCGTAAAGCGCTTCGTTGCCTGCCATGTAGCCGATAAATAAAAATGCCTTGGTGACGTTATAGTTATCTTTTAAGTATGCGCGAAAGGCACGCCAGTCCATTTTCCAACCAACTTTTTGGACCCCTAAGTTAAGATTCTGGCTATCGATGAACGCATAAACCTGACTTCGCTTTGATCGCCGCTTCAACACGCTCATCGCTTAAGTCCCTCCTTAATCGTCGATATAAGCTGACCGGCGGCAATCCGCTCTTGCTTCGTCGTGTCCCGATCTCTTAGGGTTACAGACTGGTCTGTTAGGCTCTGAAAATCAATCGTTACACAAAACGGCGTACCAATTTCATCCTGACGGCGGTAGCGCTTGCCTATATTGCCGTTGTCATCCCACATCACCATACCGAATTCCTGTTTCAGTTCCGCATAAAGCTTTTTGGCGAACGCCACCAGTTCAGGCTTATTCTTTAATAGTGGACTGACTGCCAGCTTATACGGTGCCAAAACCGGCTTTAATTTTAGTACAGTCCTGGTTTCCTGGTTCACACTTTCCTCACAATAGGCGTCACACAGTACAGCCAACAGCATTCTACCAACGCCAACAGAAGATTCGATAACATAAGGAACAAATCGTTCTCCATTAGTCTCGTCCAAATAACTCAAGTCCTTGCCACTCGACTTCATGTGACTGGATAGATCATAGTCTGTCCGATTGTGGGTACCCCACAGCTCTTTGGGACCTTGCGGAAACTTGAAATAGATATCGACGGCCGCTTTGGCATAATGCGCCTTCTCGTTGGCGTCGTGTTCGTGCCACGACAAGCTGGATTCTTTAATACCGAGCTCTGTGGTAAGAAAACGCCAGGCAAACTGTCGCCAGCTTTCATATGCCTCTTCTTGAGAATCGGGCTTAATGAAATACTGCATCTCCATCTGCTCCAGCTCGCGTACCCGGAAAATAAAATCCCGGGGTGAAATTTCATTACGGAAAGCTTTGCCGATCTGGGCTATCCCGAAGGGTAATTTAGCCCGCATCGTCTCTTTAACGTTTAAATAGTTGATGAACATGGCGCCGGCAGTTTCTGGTCTTAAATAAGCAATAGCCGCGTCGTCTTCAACCGGACCGACCCAAGTACGCATCATCATATTGAAATAACGCGGTTCACTCAATTGGTTACCGTCCGGCGACCTCTTATCCTTAAGAAGGCTCTTCAGTTCTTTTAAATCAGTCGTATCAACTCCTGCTAGATGGTCCGCTCGGTAGCGCTTGTGGGTTAACACATCTTCAACCATAGGGTCAGTAAAGCCGGCCAGGTGGCCGCTAGCCTCCCACAGTTGAGGGTTCTGAATAATCGCCCCGTCAATGCCGAAAATATTGTCGTGGTCCTTAACCATTGCCCGCCACCACGAATTTTTCAGGTTGTTAATCAGCTCGACGCCCAGCGGACCGTAATCATAAAAACCGGCCAGTCCGCCGTAAATTTCGCTCGATTGAAAAACAAAACCGCGTCGTTTCGATAAACTGACAATTTCATCCATACTTGTTGATTTCATTCTGCTACTTGGTCCTTCAGCCTACGGCTAGGATTATACCTAGTTTTCGCCGTTTTCACTAACTGTTCAGATGATAATTGTAGATCTGGTTAATCAGCGGCTGGAGATCATCAGCCAAGCCGGCCGCTCCGTTAATCCGTTTAAGTGGACCAGGTTTAGTGCAAACGAAAACTATTCTTAGAAACTTAATGTGGATAGGGCGGTATATCCCAACTCCGTTTTGAACAAAAAAGTTCATGGCCGCCGGGTCAAAACCATACCGTTTGTTTTCACTTAAAACCGTTCCGTTGGCATCTTTAACTAAATTGGGCGTATGTCCGGAAATAGCGATCAGCCGGGCCAGATACCATAACTTAATTAAACAACTGTCTATGCTCGGATCATCAAGTCCGGCAAAAGCCTCGCCGAGCAACGAATAGTAATCGGATTCAACCACCGTATCGGTAGACTTATCGACATTTTTTAAGACCTCATAGCCCAGTTGCACCCGATCAATATCCTTAACAATATCCGGAAAATTCCGTTCCAGCCGGCCGTAAGTCAAGGTGCACAGTTCTCCCCTGCCCTCAATGTAACCTATATCGTTGATCGTAAACAATTCGATAGCTCCAGCCAGTTTGCTCTTCATCGATCGCGCCCCCTTGGCGATCAAACTTAGCTTACCGTTATCCGGAGTTAAAACACTAATGATCCGGTCAGCTTCACCGTAATTACGTCTGTTGAGGACAATAGCTTTGGTTTTATGTAGAATCATGCTCTTTCACTGAGAAAGTTTAGTTCACGCAGCAGCATCGACATTGTCGTTGCCGACTTATACAAATAACAACTAATCGCTAAATCCCGGCTCAAGCCCAAACCGCTGGAGGCGAATTCGATCGGCGGCACCAAGCTGAAAATAACTACCGGCACCTGGCGCCAGTCGGGATAGGAACGAAATTCATAAAGAAACTCAATACCACTATGACTAACTAATTGCAGTTCGCAAACTACCATATCCGGCCGAGCTTCATCGGCGGCAACAAGCGCCGCCTGAGCATCATAGGCATGGCGCACATTATAGCCATTCTCGCACAAGTACCCGTTGATACTACTAGCAAAAACCCGATCTGGTTCTATTAGCAATAAATCAATTTGCCTCTTCGCCATAGCGTTAAACCAACATCATCTGTGACGACGGATGCAGTACGACTCCCAAGCCATAAAGCCGATGGTGTCTTGACACCTGTAGTCTTAATCTCATTGCCCGAAATATCGCGTCTGCAATAAAGATGCCCGCCGCACCGGTGTGACTAACATCCACCAGCGGCTGTCGGGAATTACCATACAATTTGCGGCCCCGGCGAAGAGTTTCATTATTAAGACCCGGTATATCGGCATAAACACCGGCAACTATACCGTAACGACAGCGGTGAGTAGCCAGCTGGACTATCGTGCGGTTGTTCGGATGTTGCTGTGTCGGCAACGCTTCAATGAACGCACTCGCTAAGCCGACAATAGCTGACTGCAGACCTTTCTTGTGTACCAACACCGGACCGAACTTACCACCAATATTAAGCTCAAGCTGAACATTGTACAGCTTAGCGTAATCTTTTAACTGCGAACTAGCATCATATAGTATCGAGGCAACCGATGCCGTCTCCGGTGCTAGTTCCGAATTGAACTGGTGGTCTAATCTAAGACTCAAGCTGTAAGCATCAACCAGCTGCAGCGCATTAGTTGCCAGCACCCGAATCTGAGCGGCGCCATAATCGTCGTCGGTTGTTTTTCTCAATAAAGCCAGCTCAGCTTGAGAGGATATTTGTAGCAGCGGTAACTTTATCTGCTCGGCAATCGCTAGCAACAACTGCTCTGACATTGCTAGCTGATGCGGCGGCTGCTTCATAATTTTATGGCTACCCTTTCAAAAAGTTTTTCCCGATAGCCAAAATTATACTACCCCGATCAGTACGGGTTCAATATCGGCTAAGGCTTAAACGTAATTTGCGGTAGTATCTGGTTCGTGAACAAACTGGTATACTGGGTAGACTCGGTCCATATTTCCAGAGTGTCTGTCCTGAGCGGCAGCATAATCAAAACGCCTTGAATGTTCTGCTGTAACTGGCCTTGAATCATCACCCCCACAACGCTAGGCACCTTATTTAAACTATAGGGGGTTATCGATAGGCCGGTACTCTGCTGCTGGTTAGTATAGTTGGCTAGTTGGGAGCTATAGCTGTTTGAGTTAATCTGCACCCTAAGAGCATAAACACTATTCTGGCCGCCAATGGCCGGTACTACACCCGGATCAAAATAGCCATCTACCGGATTACCATCACTGCCGGTAGTATCAACATAACCGCTCCAAGTCCGCGGATAATACACCGTGACGCTTCCATATTGGGCTGGCGCCGAATAAGAAATAAACGGATTCTGACTTTGAGCGGTGAACTGGCTCTGCAGTAATTGTTGCTCCTGAATTTTGGCCTGTGCTACCGCATTGTTAATCAATGACTGATCTTGATTTTTATAAGTTTCACGCCCGTTATACGCCCAAACACTGAAAATAATAGCAATAACCGCAATAACTGAGGATATTACTAGCCAAAGTCCAGAACCACTGACAAAACCACCGTTCGCCATTTTTTTCATATTACGCTTATGTTAGCTCAGATTAACATTCGCCGCAATGATTTTCATTATGGCTCCAGAGAACTTATTGAAATGGTACCGCCTGAAGGCTTTTGGTAATATTTTCGAACGCACTCATGGTTTGTTTCTGCAGACTAACACTGTTTTGACTGCAAAAACCGTTCGACGGAGTATACATGTAGTAATAGCTACCGACGTGGGCAACATAAATACCCGGAGAGTTAACATTGCTACTATAAAACTGGGCGGCAGTCTGACCGGTGTTTTGTCCGACAGAATTAGTCATCTGTTGGGTTGAGCTCATGCGCTCAATGAAACCACCATAACCGCCACCGGTCTGATTAAGTCCACATGAAGGATTACTGGCATCAAGCTGTGTCGAACTGAGATATATTTCATTTCCGGTTGGCGGCAAATACTCCAAGGTTAGATTGCCGCTATACGGCGCCCTTACTCGCCACTGAGTAATGGTAAAGTACTTAGTCTGACCAGATGTAGCGGAGGTTGACGACACCGTACTAGGAACGGTCGTTGCCGGCGCCGTGCTGGAAACGGTCGTTTTGTGATTATCTTTATAGATAACCCAGCCTAATATAGCGAGCAACAATACGATAACTAGAACCAAAACTCCTTCAACCGCACCAAAACCTTTATTGTTAGGATTAAATCTACTCATATAATTAACCATAAGTATCTTGGGCTAAAAAGGCAAGCGGATTTTACTAACTCATTACAACGTTGTGGTCACTTTTGCTCATGGAATAGTTATATTTAGACTACCTAAGAATTCATTGGGTGTGAGATAAAGGATAGTTGACCCTGGAGAAACGACTGCTGGAGCAGTACATTAAAAGCATTGAGCAGCCAGGCTAGTCTGCTGAGTTTAAATCATATAAAAACACACCGTCCCTAACCGCTACCGGTTGACGTCCGGGAAAGTTAAATGCAAAACTGATTATCTTGCCGGTGACGCGTTCTTTGACAATTTTCTCTTCCAGTCGCGGCATTAGCTTAGGTAGCAAGAAAACATATATTGCCTCTGCCGGTGGCCAGGTTTTCCGCCAAAAATCACCGTAAATTAATGTAACCTGCTCAGAGTATCGTCTTGTCCTGATCCAGGCTAAACAAAACATTAGGGGATTAAGTTCATAACCGACGCTGTTGATGCCCTTTTTTGCCGCGGCAATTAACAGCCGTCCGTCGCCACACCCCAACTCAATAATCGTGTCACCTTTCGATAATTCGGCTAATTTAAAAGTAGTTCTAATCTGTTTTTTTAACGTCGGTAGATACGGAGCCCCGAACAACAGTACAAAACTGAAGCAGCCGATAACCACCAACCCGATAATCAGCAGAACCCGCCAGAACACTAGAGGTCTTCCTCTAAAGCTTTCGAGATCTTAATTAATCGATTCTGGGACTTGCTGAGATAGTCTTTGAGTTGGCCAACCAGCATAACTCCCTTTTCGTACAAATCCAAAGCCTGGTCGATCGAAGTCTCTTCGGATTGGAGTCTGGAAATGATCTCATCCAGGTCTGATCTTAACTGGCTGTAACTAACCTGTTCAGTAGCCATTAGCTAATCTCCTTTAATTTAGTTATAGCGGCTTCTAGTGAGACATGTGAAGTTTCAACTGCAATAATGTCATTCTTTTTAAGTCCCCGGCCGTCGCTTACCGTACCATTATGCCGAACAATCGCATAGCCCCGCCCGACAATGTTGTGGGGATTTAAGACATTTAATAATTTCAGGTCGGATTCAAGCCGATTACTTAGCATATCAATTTTAGCCTTAGCTAATGGTGTAATTGACTCAACTAAACGCTCGATTTCGCGCTCAAGTGCATTTAGTTTGCTATCGACCAGCAATCTCAGCCGATCGGGCAGTCTGCTCAGTTCGGCGCTGACATGTTTTTTATCGGGTACCAGTACTTCGGCGGCATTACTTGGTGTCGATGCTCGACGGTCCGCTGCCAGTTCCGCCAGACTGATATCCCGCTCATGGCCAATGGCAACCAATGTTGGAATTCGGCTAGCGGCAACGGCTCTGGTTACCTGTTCATTACTGAAAACAGCCAGATCTTCCGGGCTGCCGCCGCCACGAATAATCACCAGCACATCCGGGGGTTCAACCAAAGCGGCAAAAAAACTTAGTGCTTGGATAATCTCCGCGCTCGCTGCGTCGCCCTGAACAGTAACGTCATAACAAAAGACATCCACTCCGCCCCAGCGATCTGCCAGAATTTTCGTAAAGTCAGCGTAAGCCGCCGACTGCAACGATGTTACCAGACCGACAGAATCCGGAGGATAAGGAATTGCTCTTTTGCGTTCCGGTACGAAAAGTCCTTCTTTCTCTAGCTGCAAGCGCAATAAATCCTGTTGCCGTTTAATTGATCCGGCGCCTACCGGCGTGATACTAATAACGTTAATGCTGAAGCCATACTGAGGATGCAGGCGTGGCGTGCCTCTGACTTTTAGTATCATACCCTCCTCCAGCGGTCCGGACATAACTCGTACCGAGCCAAAAAATCGGAGCTTGGCCGCATCATCCTTAAGATCAAAATACAGCCAACGATTCTTACTGACGGAGAAGTTAGCCAGCTCACCGTAAATTACAGCTGTATTGTAGGCGTATTCCAGCGTCTGGTTAAGCACGGCGACAAACTCACTGACAGAAAACTCTAAGATCGGCTTCATGACGGCGTTAATTTGTTAGCTTGCGACTTGTGGTTACCTTGCTTGGAGATATTTTTTTGGTATAAATAATAACCGGGGGATATCTGGAGAAGCGTGTTTAATACTCTATACATAATAATTACCGGCAATGCGAAAGTTGCAGAAACACCGGTCGCCAGCAATACCGCAGTCATCAGCGCCTCATAGATACCAATCCCACCCGGCAAGATGGAAATCATTCCAGCAAAGTTAGCTATGCCATAGGCTAAAATTACCGCACCCAGGTTAACTACATGTCCAAAGGCCAAAAAGACCACATAAACTACCGCCACTTCGGTTAAATTACAGAGTAGTGCGTATAGGAGCGGCGGCAATATTTCGTTGCCGCTCTTTTTTATCTGGGTGTAGCTGTAATGAAAATCTTCAAAAACCCGTTTGGCTCTTTGAATATCTATTGCGTCAGCCGACTCGACTGGCCGAAAACGACGAATAAGCTTGTTCAGGCTCTTTGTTACATACTCCAAAAAAGTATTTATTCTTTCCCTTTTACCAACAATATAGGCGAACAATACCGAACCAACCAGTAGCATCGTCGACATAACGCCGGCCACCAGAATCGTAAAGTCATTCACTCGGTTACCGACCGCCAGAAAAAAGACGCTCATAATGATCAATATTTCAAACGATATAAACGTCAGGGCCAGTTTCATTATCTGGATAAGCGTCGCCCGGCCACCGGTTATTTCGTCATTCTTAATACGAAAACCGAAGTAGGATAGCCCGGCGGCACCGCCGCTCGGAAAAACATGATTTACGAAATTGAGTTCAAGCGATGCTAAAAATAAATATCTATAGGAAAGTTTATTGCCAACAATCTTAAACAGGCGCTGGTACAGTCTGGCCTGGGAGTGGTAGTTCAGTAATTCCAGCGGCACCATCAATACCAAGAACCAGGCGTTTACCTTAGTTAAATTGCGGAAGGTGGTCACCAAGTCGTGCCGGATAATATAAAGTGCGATAATAACGGCAATAAGAGTGGTTAGATTAAGCAGCAACTTCCAGCGCTTTATAACAAAGCCGGTAATTTTACCCATAACTTTGATCAATTATAACTTGAGATCCAGCTGTATCCTAATATTGACAGCTTGCCTTAAGTCAAGCTAATCAGTTCATTGATGTTAGGTATTACTAAATCCGCTATTATAAATAGAACATGCAAAGTTTATTAATCTTAGGCCGACAACCCCATATCGGGTTAGCCGAGCTCGAGAGTCTTTATGGGGCTACGAAAATTATTCCCTTAAGTCATGGCGGCGCATTGGTTGATGTAGACCCCTGCCTGCTGGCTTTTGACCGCTTGGGTGGCTCAATCAAGTTTTGTAAGGTATTGGCTAAGTTAGATTATGCCGGCTGGGACAAAATCGAGGACTATCTGATTAACCAAAGCCCCTTGCACGCCACGGCTATGCCCGAAGGTAAAATGTATCTGGGGGTCAGTGCATACAATTTCGACATCAACCCGAAAACAGTCTTCAAAACGGCGGTTAAAATCAAACAGGCGATTCGGGCCAAAACTGGACGAGGCGTTCGGGTAATACCCAATGTATCACTTGATTTGAGCAGCGCCCAGGTAATTCATAACCGGTTAACTCTGACTAATGGCTGGGAGCTGGTCATCTTTAAAGACAAGCAGAGCACAATCATTGCTCAGACCGTTAAGGTCCAAAATATCACCGCCTATGCCCGCCGCGACCAGGCCAGACCCTTCCGCGACAGCAAAATCGGCATGTTGCCGCCGAAACTGGCGCAAATTATTATTAATCTGGCGAGCGGACCACTGCCGCCGGAAGCCGCTTTATCAGTGTGCGATATACCGCCCGACCAATCAATTCCCAAAAATTATTTTGTCGGATCACTGCTACTTGATCCCTTTTGCGGTAGCGGGGTAATTATCCAAGAAGCTATGATCATGGGATACAACTGCTTGGGGTCAGATATTAACCCGAGAATGATTGACTACACCAAGCGTAATATCGACTGGCTCAGGAATCAGCCCAAGTCACCGTTGCCACCAGCCGCGACTCTTCAGCTGGAAGTAGCTGACGCCACAAACCACAACTGGGAAGGACGGCTATCGATGATAGCTAGTGAAACTTATCTGGGTAGGCCGCTTAGCAAGGCCCCGGTCCAGTCGTCAGATATTCGACAGCAGATCGAGGAATGTAACCGGATCGTTAAACAATTTCTGGAAAATCTGGCGCCACAGATTAATTCGAAAACCCGGTTATGTATAGGTGTTCCCTCTTGGCAATTAGCCGATGGTTCATTTTACCACCTACCCGTTCTTGACTCCTTGGAGACGATTGGCTATAATCGGTTGAGTTTTCAGCATTCGGGAGCGGACGATCAGTTAATTTATTTTCGCAAGAATCAAATCGTCGCCAGAGAGCTATTAGTATTAATCAGGAAATAACTAGATGTCACATGTCAAAGCCGGCGGCACCGCCAAAAACGTTCACGACTCTCCCGGTCAAAGATTGGGAGTAAAACTGTATGGCGGGCAAAAAGTTAAGATTGGCCAAGTGATTGTCCGGCAAGTCGGCATGACCAAAAGACCCGGCGATGGCACTTTTATGTCGCGCAACTTCACTATCCACGCCGCCCGAGACGGAATCGTTGTCTTCAAGCAGCGAAAAGTCCGGCTTTTTTCCGGAAAATCTGTCCGACGAACCGAAGTGTCCGTTAGTTAATTAAATTAGCTTTTCTTAATTAGTTGTCAGAATCTAGGTGATATCTGATTCTTTCGATAACATCCGCAATTACAACCTGAGATTTTACCAGATAATCGTTAACCCCAAGACTTGCGGCACGCTGCTTATCACTATCCTGACTCAAAGCGGTCAGCATGATAATTTTCAAGCCGGCAGTCTCGGGAGTATTTCTTAAAATGTCTAGAACATCAAAGCCGCTGACTTTCGGCATCATGACATCAAGCAAAACTAAATCCGGACGATAGGCTAACGCGGCAGCCAGGGCATCCTCGCCGTTGACTACCCGGCGAACATCAAAACCCTCGGCCTGTAAGCGGGTAACGTAAACATTGGCCAGGGCATCATCATCTTCAACCAGCAGAATTCTTTTTTGGTCGCGACGTGATCCAGCAGTATCTACCATACTGCTTAAGCTACATTATTTAGCCTATTTTTGCAAGGCTGCCTTTATAAGTCCGTTGAACAGCGGGTGTGGCGCTGTTGGCTTGGACTTAAATTCCGGATGGAATTGTGTAGCCACAAAAAACGGGTGATCAACTCCTTCTATCACCTCTACCAGCTTGGTTTGTGGATTCCGCCCAACCGCTTTTAGCCCCCAGCTTTCATAACTGCTAATGTATTTTGGATTGCACTCGAACCGGTGGCGATGCCGCTCAACTATAGAGATTTGACCGTATAGTTTAGCACTCAGACTGCTACTGCTTAAGCGACAATCATAGTTGCCTAGTCTCATAGTTCCACCGGTATTCTCTTTGCCCTTCTGGTCTTTCATCGTATCAATTACCGGATACGGAGTATTTTTATCCACTTCGGTCGTATTCGCCTTATTCAGGCCGTTTAGGCGGGCGGCGGCAATAACTGCCATATGCAGGCCGTAACACAGCCCCAGATAGGGTAATTTGTGCGTTAACGCGTACTCGGCGGCCTTAATCTTGCCCTCTACCCCCCTGCTACCAAAACCACCGGGTACGACAATGGCATCGCAGTTCTTAAGCACTCCGTGTACGTTTGTTGATTCGCCAAGCTTCTCAGCATCAATCCAGACTATCTTGATGTCCGATTTATTGAACCAGGCCGCCGCTTTTAAAGCCTCAAATACTGACATATAGGTGTCGGTATTGTCCAAATACTTAGCGATCACACCGATCGTTACTTTCTGGTCATATTTCATAGTTGCCCGGGCAACTAGCTTACGCCAGTTATCCAATTCCGGTTTTTTACTGGCTGAAATATTAAGTTTCTCGGTGATTACTCGAGCTATACCGCTGTCCTCAAGGGTCAGGGGAACTTCATAGATAGTTTTAGCGTTAGGCAATAAAGCGATTGCTTCTACTGCCACTCCCGAAAATAAACTAAGTTTACGCGCAGCATTACCGTTAGCCGGTTTTTCGCTGCGGGCAACCAGTAGATCGGGCGTTATACCCAGTCCACGTAGTTCCCGAACGGAGTTTTGTGCCGGCTTGGTTTTTATCTCGTCACTAGCGGATAGATAGGGCAGATAAACGACATGTACATAAAGACAGTTCTCGCGGCCGACTTTGATGCCAAACTCTCGTATCGCCTCGATAAAGCTTAGCGATTCATAATCTCCGACGGTGCCGCCAATCTCGACAATGTGAATATCATAACCCTTGGATGCACTGGTGATATAGCTCTGAATTGCACCGGTTAAATGTGGGATTATCTGGACATCGTCACCATTATAACGACCGTCGCGTTCATCCTGTATAACCCCTGCATAGACCCGCCCGGCCATTAACGAGCTGTCTTTGGTCATTTCTTGGTCAGTAAAACGTTCATAATGCCCCAAATCAAGGTCAGTTTCTGCTCCATCCTTAGTAACAAAGACCTCCCCATGCTCTCTGGGATTCAGTAGTCCGGCGTCAACATTTAAATAAGGGTCACATTTTTGGAGATTGACATTGAGACCCCTGGCTCTCAGTAGATTACCAATGGAGGCGGCAGTTATGCCCTTTCCCAATCCAGAAAGCACTCCACCAGTAACAAAAATGTACTTGGTATGGCTTCTCGCCACTTGCACCTCTCTCGTTTTCTCTAATTACACCAAATGTTAGCATAATCTCGCGCCGATTAACAATAGCAGGAATGAATATCCGCTCTGGATAATGTAGCTTACTGCTTACTTAGGTATGATTCAGCTGCAATTAATTGGTTATCCGTGCTGCCGCTTTTTAGTTGAACGACTTGATCCGGAGTTATCCCGATTTTGTTAATGTTTTGTCCGTCAGGCCGGTACCATGAAGCAATAGTCACCTTTAAGACGCTGCCATCCGATAAGTTAACTAGCTGCTGAACCACCCCTTTGCCGTAGGATTTTGTCCCGATTAAATAAGCGTCGTGATGATCATGCAGCGCTCCGGCAGTTATTTCACTTGCCGAAGCCGAACCACCATTAATTAACACCACCGTTGGTATACCGTGCAGAATATCACCGCCCGTAGCATTGTAGGTCTGAAGAACTTGGGAACCGCGTTTTTCTTGCATTATTTCTTGTCCCGGTTTTAACCATTCACTGGTGACCGCTACTGCAGCGGACACTAATCCTCCCGGATTATTTCTTAAGTCCAGAATTATACCCTTGACATGCGACTTAACCAGATAGCTAGAAGCCTGCTGAATTAAACTACTGGTGTCATTAGCGAACGTCATAATTGATATATACCCAATATTGCCGTTCAGTATCTTATAGGACACGCTTGGTACGACAATATTCTGTCGGATAATTTTGACATTGAAGCTTCGGTTTGCACGAATAATGGTCAGCTCTACGGCGGTATTGGCTTTACCGCGAATAGCGTAAACAGCTTGCTCTACCGTCATATTTGACGTCGACTTACCGTTAACGGCGGCGATAATGTCTTTCGGCAATAAGCCGGCTTTGGCGGCCGGAGACCCTTTGAGCGGTGACATTATTTCAATCTCGTGCTGTGCATTCTGGCTTAGTTCGGCGCCAATACCGCTAAACGAATTGTTTAATTCATTGCTAAATGCCTTGGCTTCAGAGGCCGTAAAGTATTCCGTATAGGGATCGTTAGTCGCTTGAGCCAGTCCGTGTTTAATCCCGTCCAGCAGCTGAGTCTGAGTCAACTTGCCATCATAATATTGTCTAAGCGCCTGATATTCCTGGTTAACTGTTGAGTAATTAAGGCTTGCCGGCAGTCCAGAATCATATGCTTGATTAGAAAAATTAATATTGCCGTTGCCGATATTTAGCCCCAGGAGAAATACAGCAATAACAAAAACGACACAGAAAAGTCCAATAAGAACTCTGCTGAGTTGTTTGCGTTGGATAAATTCGACAATTTTTTCCATAGACACTGGTCTCCCTCTCCTCCGTCCAGTCGACGGCGGAACTATCAATTCATCTGTTCCTTTTAATATCTAAAGACATTTTAGACTATAAACTGCGATTAAGGTAGAGCTTTTACTGCGGATTAATATACATCAGGTAATTTGCCGGCCACAGGTTATACATGTAATGTCCGTAAAAGTCCTCGTTCATACTCGCGACTAAGACATAACCCTGAGGAACATAAACTCCTGTCGCTTGGTTGGTATTCGGGAAATGACCATCATAGGTCGTTCCCGGCAATGCCAATACGATCATTACGTGACCGTAATAACCGCCGTGAAGACTGGGAACCGGCGCGTTAAGCGAACTGGACGGTTCGACTCCAATTGCACCAGGAACCACGTTCGGGTATGTGGAAACCGGATAGTTGGAGGTTTCCCACCACCAGCCGGCATTACCGTTAACCTGGAAATTAGCCTGTCCCTCAACGTTTATAAAGTACCAGTTGGCGAACGACGTACATTCGCGGTTTGGAAATCCATAAGGATCAACCAGCGAATCCTGTGGCGCAGCACAGAGCTGAGTCGGGTAACCGCCGTTACCGTACCCTATGTCACAAGCTCCGCCAGAGCCACTGGAAGGCCGAATATTGACTGTCCGGGAGATTGAAGCGTTAGCCGCCGCTTGTTCGGCGCGTAAATTGGCAATTTGAGAGTTGTTCGCAGCAATCTGGGAGTTATAGTTAGACTGCTGCTGTTGGTTCATCGACAACAATTGATTCTGTTGCTGCTGGTCGGCGGCAATTAAAACCTGCTGCGATTTTTCCGTTGCCAATATCGAAACTACCTGGTCTTTGTTGGTTTGAGCCTGCAACTGCAACTGCTTGATAGTAGTTAGTAAACCGTCCAGCTGATCCTGGATTTTAATATTGTCTTCCTGTTTGTTCATGAAACTACTTAAGTTTTGGCTGGTAGCCAGTTGCTCAATTGTCGACATTTGACCCTGTACATACATCTCTTTTAAATCGGTCGACAGATAGTTCTTATTGACGGCGATTTTGGTTTGATCTTGCTGGATCTGCAGTTGGTACTCGTTGAGCTTTACCTGGTTGGCATTAATGCTGTTCTCAATGTCATTGATCTGCGCCTGGTAAGCGTTAATCGCCTGCTGGTAGTTAGTAGCCTGAACCGATAATCCATTCAGGGCTGACTGGTCCTGAGTATTTTGAGAGTTGAGACTGTTAATCTGAGCCTGGTAATTAGAGGCAGTAGCATTTGGAATAACGCTAAAACCAAATATGAGCAAGCTAAGGCCCAAAGCGCCCCCGCCGCGCCGAAGGAAATGGCGAGATGTGGTGTGAGGCTTCTGATTAATACTCATTTGTGGATTTTTGTTATTTTTAATCCGTGCTTTTACTATAGCATAAAAAATCAAGAAAATCCCTCCGTTTTTTATGATTGACACTGTCTCACTTGTTAAAATTGCGCTATTTACCAAACAGACAAATCAGAAAACCGATTATTAACCGGTCGCGGTTCAAGAATCCACATTTTAGCCAAAACGAGTGTAAATAGTGTTTATTGGTATTATTCTTTTATCTGGATTTGAATTTTAAATACCGTCTAGTCGCTATCAAAGAAGAAACGGCTCCTATTACAATACCAAGCACGACTTCTAAAATCAACAGCACTAGAAACTTGTCGGTGAAAAACTGGTTTGCATAACCTATGTCCAATAGGCCCAGGCTACTGGCCTGCAAAGTTGTGCTACTGGCCTGAAATGCTTCGTTAATGATCAGAACCGAGATCATTGCCGATACTACGCCGTAAATAATCGATTCAACAATAAAAGGGCCACGAATATACGAAGTGCTGGCACCAAGCAAACGCATAATCTGAATTTCATCCCGTCGGTTGAAGATGGCCATCTGGATGGTATTGAAGATAATCAACACGCTGACTACCGCGAAAACAATTACCGCTACTACCCCTATTTCCCTAAGCACGTTAGTAGCGTGCGTTATCCGGTCGATCGCCTGCTTTTCCTGTCCGCTGTAGCTGGGGGGGTCGGTTTGTAATTTATTAACCGCCGGTAGCGATAAAAATGATTTAATCGAGCTTAGGTCGTTGAGGTTCCTGGGCTTAATGATAATCGTCGCCGGGAGTGGATTGTTGGTTTCCTGAACTGCTTGGATCAGCTGCTGGTTAGAGGAATTTTGCGCTTCGTATACCTTCAGCGCCTGGGCTTTGGAAAGATAAGCGGCGCTCTGGACGTTGGATAAGCTCCTGATTTCACCGAGCAATTTAGCCGTCTGCTGCTGGTTGACACTATCCTTGAGATAGACTGAAATGTCTATTTTGCTGGTGATCTGATAGATGGTGTGAGAGAAGGTATCATTAATGATTAGCGAAAACAGCACGATCGTTAGAGTAACGACCATAATCGCCATGGCTGCAATTGCCAGTGAAATATTTCTGGCAAAATTAACCATACCGGTATGAACTATCCGCCAAAAAGTGATTAGCTTTTTTTTACCCATATATTACTTCGATAATTTCCGTTAACATATCAACTTTACTTATCTATATCTTGTAGCCGGCATTAGCGCGATCGCTAACCACCCTACCGTCTTTAAGCGTCACCACCCGTCGCTTCAACCGGTTAACAATTTCCTGGTTATGTGTCGTCAACAATACGGTCGTCCCGTAACGGTTGATCTTTTCCAGAATTTTGATGACATCCCAAGCATGCTTCGGGTCTAGGTTACCAGTCGGCTCGTCGGCGATCAAGATTTTCGGTTGTCGGACAATTGCCCGGGCTATAGCCACCCGCTGGCGTTCACCTCCACTTAACTGAATCGGCATATTATCCTCTTTACCGGTCAAATTAACGATGTCCAGAACCTTGGGTACAGTATTGCGAATCTCTTTATTGCCCATGCCAACCATTTCCAGAGCAAACGCTACATTTTCAAAAATAGTCTTATTGGGCAGAAGTTTAAAATCCTGGAATACCACCCCAATCTTGCGTCTGAGTAGTGGAATTTCCCGGTCTTTGAGCTTGTCATAATCGATACCGCCGACAATTATTTTTCCGGTAGTCTGTCTCTCTTCTCTAGTCAACAGCCTAAGCAAAGTCGTTTTGCCGGCGCCACTTTGGCCAACAACAATCACAAACTCCTTTGGTTCGACATGCAAACTTACACGATCAAGTGACGGCTTGGTGTCCTTTGAGTAAGTCTTACTTACCCGGTCTAACAAAATCATTAAGCTAAATTATATCACGCGAACCAGACCAACCTGCTGATAACCGCCCGCCGGACCGGCCGGAATATCTAGCGCTCAGCACTTAGGGTAGTTTCGAGATAGGCTTGAATAAACGGATCAAGATCGCCAGACAGAACTGCTTCGACGTCGTTATTTTCGTATCTGGTGCGTAAATCTTTTACTTGCTTATAAGGATGGATCACGTAGCTGCGGATCTGATTGCCCCATTCCGCCGACTGGTTCGGCCCTTTTATTTCACTTAGCTGTTTGGTGTGCTGCTCTAGCTGTAACTGCGCCAGCCGTGAACGGAGAATGGTCATTGCCGTCTCCCGGTTTTGCAGCTGGCTGCGTTCATTCTGAATTACGACATTTATCCCGCTCGGTATATGTGTGATCCTGACCGCTGAATCAGTGGTGTTAACGCTCTGACCACCGTGACCGCCACTGCGAAATACATCTATTTTTAGATCAGCTTCGTCAATGCTCACTTCTCCCGGCGAATCGATTTTTGGCGCTATCTCAACCTTGGCGAAGCTAGTTTGGCGCAAGTTATCGGCATTAAATGGGCTTAACCGTACCAGCCGGTGCACCCCATTCTCGCCGCGCAGCTTACCAAACACAAAATCTGCGCCATCAACTTCTATGACAACGTTCTTCAAACCGGCTTCTTCGCCAGGTGACTCGTCAACGACACTATATTTCCAACCCTTCTTGTCAAAATAACGACTATACATTCTGAATAACATTTGTGTCCAGTCCTGAGCGTCGGTACCGCCGGCGCCGGCAAATAAACTAACAATTGCGCCGTGATCATCATACGGTCCGGAAAGCATAAGTTGCTGTTTAAGCGTCTTAAATTCACCAGCCGCCTCTATTAGGCCGGTATTTATTTCATCGCTGAGTTTGGCGTCATTCAATTTTGCCAGTTCGACTAAGTCTCCAATTGAAACCTCAAGTTTCTCCCATGGCGTGAGTCGTTGCTCGAGTTTGGCGATTTGCTGCATTACCCGTGAGGCGCTAACGTTATCTTGCCAAAAGTCTGGCTTTTGAGTTTGCCGCTTTAGTGAATCCAACTGGTCGCGTAAGCTACTGAGCTGCAGCTGCTTGATCGCCTGCTTGAGGTCCGTCTGTAATTGTTGAGCTTCTTTCTCCATAGCATTAATATTGGCTCATTTAATAACGGCCTAGTCCTGAGGAAAAGTCGGGTTTTCCCAAAGCAGACTAATCTGATCCTTCAGTTGGGCCGTAAACTCCTTGCCGCAAGCTCCTAAAACACCGAACCCCCAGATATTATCTTGAAACATACCACGCGCCACATCCACAATCGTCGCTTTAGTAACCGCTTCGATGCGTTCGGGTATGTTGTAGTAGTCCTCAATAATTCCGTCAAAAAAATATCTGCCAGCGTAACCTGAGGCTGTACCGCCGACTGTTTGTGCTGAGCGTTGAAATCTACCCAACGAGTACTGTTTGGTGTTCGCTATATCCCTTTCGTCGATATGGCCACCCATAACTTTTTCCAGCTCGGAGACAATAATATTCATTAATGCCGGGGCGTTCTTATCGGAAACCTGGGCACCAAACCACCAGTTGCTGATCTCTTTCGCCTGCGATAATCCCGAGCTCATTCCGTATACCAGTCCTCGCTCTCTGGCGGTGCCGAGAATTTTAGAATACAAAGTTTCGGTGAGCATAGTATTCGCCAAATTGAGAGCATCAGTCTCCGGATCGCTCAAGCGTCGCTTCATAAAGGTATCTATATAAAAATAAAGGTTTTCGACTGTCTTATTCTTGATGTATGTCGCGCTGTCCAGGCTTCTGGGTATTTCCCTGGGAAGATTGTAGCGTCGGCCCGTTTTAGGCAGCTCGATCATTTCCAGGACATTCTGGATATGTTCTTTGCGGCGCGGCGTTAAATTACCGGCTATTACAAATCGCATATTCGGAGCCGTATGTGTTTTTTTGTAATGCGCTCTAATATCGTTAACCGAGACGTTGTGTATCAACTTCAACCGTTCAGCATCGGTTTTAACTAACAGTCCCAGTTGTTTGCGCATTTCCAGAGAGAGACGCCGGAAATGGTTATTGGCCCTGGAGGCCATTTCTTCCTGCACATTCCCGAATTCGGCTTTGAATTCTTCTTCGAGAAATAAAGGTTTGGTAATTGCGACTAGGAGCAAATCAAACACCCGGTCCCATTCGAAATCGGCACACTCGGCTTCGTAAGTGATATCGTAGACGCTGGTTGAGGCATTAGAATAGGCACCATTTTTTTCTAACTCAGCCTGAAAATCCCTGGCCTTGGGAATCAGCTCGTTGGCCCCCAAAACAACATGCTCCATTAAGTGCGGCACTTCGCTCTTATCTGGATCGACCAAAAATTCTCCGGCTCGGAAATTAACATCAAAGGTCATAACCGAGGCACTGGGAACATGTATCAATAGCCCCCCGCCACCGTTGGATAAGGTTATTTCGGAGACTGTATGCTTCATCTTTGCCTATTAATCTTCTAACGCTTTCTTCTTTTAGCAACTGTTTTACGTTTACGTTCGGTTTTTCGGGCTTTTTTCCGTTGATTGGCGCCAATAGTCTTTTTGGAAGATGCTAAGTTACCGCTACCATTTTGCCGCGTCGTTTGATTAGCTGAATCGCTGCCGTTTTTGGCCGTAGCGATAAAGTCCTCTTCGTGAAACTCGTCCTGATTATGAATAATCTGACCGGCATTTTCAACCGAGCCTCTGGCAGCGCGGGTCAAGCTGGTTTCAATCGGCCGGTCGAGCTGGCCGACATCAACCGGATAAGTGTTGAATACCGTTCTAATCACTAGGTGCCGTAAGGTTTGAAGCATGGCATCGAATAGTACCTGACCTTGCCGTCGATATTCAACAAGCGGATCCTGCTGTCCGACACCCATCCAGTGAATCCCCTCTCTCAGGTGATCCATGTTCTCTAAATGCTGCATCCATTGATCATCAAGAATCTGAAGATATATATCCCGCTCCAGCCGCCGCATGAAATCTATACCGAAAGCGGTTTCCCGAGAAGCGTAGAGTTCTTTAGCTTCACTTAGTAAAATCGGCTCGAACTTGTCCGCTTCAGTATCAAACATCCGATCCAGAGTCGGCTCATCAAACGGGAATATTTCCTTGATAGTATCTTCGTAATTGTCCGACATCAACTCCGGAGAGCCGGCTAGAAGATGAACTTCTTCCTCGATTAAGGCTTTAACTCGCTTGCTAATATCCGTTGCTCGTAAAATTTCCCGCCGCATGCTATAGACAGCCTTACGATGCCGATTCATCACATCATCGTACTGAACTACGGTTTTTCTTTGATCAAAGTTATAACCCTCAACTCTCTCTTGAGCCTTTTCCAGTGAACGGGAGATTATCCGGTTTTCGATCGGAGTATCTTCATCCGCTCCCAATCGTGACATAACATTGCCGATTCGGTCACCCCCGAAAATACGCATCAAATCATCCTCGGTACTAACAAAGAATTGGGTTACGCCCGAATCTCCCTGCCGGCCGGATCGCCCACGCAACTGGTTGTCAATCCGCCGAGACTCATGTCTTTCCGAGCCAAGAACGAATAAACCGCCCAACTCTTTAACGCCCTCGCCTAATACGATATCCGTGCCTCGCCCGGCAATGTTAGTTGCCAGAGTGACCGCTCCCCTTTCACCCGCTTTGGCAACGATTGTCGCTTCGCGTTCGTTGTTTTTCGCGTTTAACATCTGATGTGGAACTTTTGCCTTTTTTAACAGAGTGCTGAGCACTTCGTTCTTTTCAATCGAGGCGGTGCCGAGTAGAACCGGCTGCCCCTTGACATGCAACATTTCCACTTCCCTGACGATTGCCTGGAATTTGGACTTCTCGCTACGGTAGATCCGATCGGAACGGTCTTCGCGCACAATCGGTCTGTTTGGCGGAATCTCCACAACGTCCAGTTTGTAAATCTGATGGAACTCCTCGGCTTCGGTCATAGCCGTACCGGTCATACCCGACAATTTGTCATACAAACGGAAGTAATTCTGGAATGATATGCTGGCTAAGGTCATAGATTCCTCCTGAACCTCAACGCTTTCTTTGGCTTCGATCGCCTGGTGTAAGCCCTCGTTATAACGACGACCCTGCAATAACCGGCCGGTGAATTCGTCGACGATTACTACCTCGCCGTCTTTAGTGACGACATAATCCTTATCCTTTTTAAACAACGCTTGGGCTTTTAGGGCCTGCTGCAAGTGATAGATTGTACGGATATTTTCCGACGCATAGAGATTACTGATACCCAAGGACTTTTCCAGTTTATCGACGCCTTTATCGGTCAGAATGACCTGTTTACGTTTTTCATCGGTCTCATAGTCGGTGTCTTTTTTTAGCGGTCTGACGATTTTGGCAAACTGGGCATAAGCCGTACCGCTGGTCACGCTAGGAGCGCTAATAATTAACGGGGTTCTTGCTTCGTCGATTAAAATCGAGTCGACTTCGTCAACAATGGCAAAATTCAGGTCGCGCTGACGTAACTGATCAACCTCTCTAACCATGTTATCCCTCAGATAATCGAAACCGAATTCATTATTAGTACCGTAAGTAACATCGGCGGCGTAGGCGGCTTGACGGGAGGTTTCCTTCAGATGGCGCATTCGCGGATCATCATGCTCCTTATTGGTAAAATCGGGGTCGTAAACATATGAGTGGTCGGCCATAATAACGCCGACTTGCATTCCTAAAAAGTGATAGATCTGTCCCATCCAGCCGGCATCCCGCTGTGCCAAGTAATCGTTAACGGTCACAACGTGCACTCCCTTTTCGGTCAGAGCATTCAAATATACCGCCAAAGTGGCTACCAGGGTTTTACCTTCGCCGGTTTTCATTTCCGCCACGTTGCCTTCATGCAATACTATGCCGCCGATCAACTGGACATCATAGTGTCGCTGCCCCAACGTTCGGGTTGCCGCTTCTCTCACTAAAGCAAAAGCATCCGGTAATATACCATCAAGAGTTTCTTTGCCCAGTCGTTTTTTGAGCTTTAAGGTTTGCTCTTTCAGCCCGGCATCACTCATCTTCTGGTATTTGTCCGCTAGTTTGTTGACTTCCTCGACCCGCTTTCTTAAGCGTTTTAGAGTTTTAGCTTGCGGATCACCTAATATTTTTTTAAAAACAGTATGCATATATAGTAAAATCTTCCTATTATTCTTCCCCGCGACTGATTAACAACAAATTTTCATAGACAATTATAACCTAGGCGAACAAATAAAAGCGATAGCTTGACTGCTAAAACTGAAATTTTAACCGGCGAAGCAAGCTCCGGTCCTTACGGCCGCCTTCATGTAGTTCTTTGTATTTGATTAATGCCTGCTTGGATTTTTCTTCGACGATATCGACAGCTGCATAAATGTTCACCGTCCCCTCGTTGATTCTTAGCTTTTCTTTTGGCAAGTGGTAAACAACTTCACAGTTGCATAACTTACCGCCTTTAGACTTTGACTCGGAAATATATACCTCAACATGAAAACTCTCTCTGGTTTCCGGTGGCAAGTATTTATTCAGTTTGGTAATTTTTTTAATAATGTATTTTTTCAAATTATCATCAACGTCAAAATGAACACCGTGAATTTCTAATCTAGCCATATGCTGCACCCTCCTTTATTTTTAATGTCTTAGGTAAAAAGAACTTGATTGTTCCACTACTCTATTTCTATATTTTACTCTCTTAGCCAAAATTAAATCCGGTCTTGGGCCATCAACGCCTGCAGTACTTTCGGTAATCTGATGCGGCCATCAGCGGTTTGGCCATTTTCGATAATAGCAGCCATAATCCGACCGAGGGCAAACGCAGTCGCATCGTTAGTGTGTATCAGAGCGAGTTCGCCATTATCGCGACGGGCCCGGATTCGTAAATCACGACTCTGGTAATCGCCCATATAATCGGCCGTGTGCGTTTCGCGGTAAGCATTTTGCGACGGAAACCAGGTATTAATATCGGTGCCGCTGGCATTGGGTTTGCCGATATCCGCTGTGCATTTGGTGATCAACTGATATGGGAGTTCTAATTGTTGGACCAGATACTCCTGGATCGCAATTAATAATTTGTGCTCGTCCAGGCCGGTTTCCGGCAAGCTTAGCACCTCCATTTCTAGCTTGTCGAATTGATGCAGCCGGATCAGTCCCTCCATGTCTTTGCCGTAAGTACCGGCTTCGCGACGAAAGCTGGTTGAATAACCGACCAACCGGATCGGCAACGTGTCGGCGGCAATAATTTCGTCCATATACATCGTACAGAGGGTGTGCTCGGCACTGGCGTTCAGCCACAGATCATCTTGTTCGATCTTATAGGTCATTTCCTCGGCATTCAGTCGGGCGCTGGCCTGATATGGTCCGGTTTTCAACACGGCTGGCGGCAAAACCGGCAAAAACGGTTTGGCGACTAACTTTAGTCGGTTGTCATCGATTAGCCTCTCGATCAAAGAGGTGTCGGTTAATTGAGAGATAACAAAATTAATAATCGCGAATTGCAGCCTGACTAGATCGCCTTTTATATAAGCGAAGCGGCTGCCGGCAATTTTTGCCGCCCGGGTTTTATCGATAAAATCACGCTCTTCGCCTATGGCATGATGTGAACGCGGACTGAAATCGAAAACCGGCGGTTCGCCAACTGTCTTACTGATAATGTTCTGGTCCTCGCTCCTACCGACCGGCACATCGTCGAGCGGCATATTGGGTACAGCTTTTAAGGCTTCGTTAAACTCGCCGTCACTCAGCTTTAACTGTTCCTCTATAACTGCCAAATCTGCTTTTAGTTGCCGACCCTCAGCTTGCTGCTGTTGACTCGGCCTGGAACCTTTAAGCTGTTCATTAAGCTCGTTACGGCGGCGGCGCAACTGATCGGCTTGGTTTTGCAAATTGCGCCTGGCTTCATCTTTTACTAACAGACCCGTAATATCCACCTTGTATCCCTTTTGATCAGCTTTTTCTTCGACAAGTTTTGGGTTGTCCCGGATATATTGAATATCTAGCATCTATTTCTCTTTACTACTTAGTTTTGCTACTTTGCTTAGAGTGGTACGCTGTTTAGCTCTGACTGCGCTAAGGGTTAGTTCGGTCCTTTTCCGGGCATAGCTGCAAAATTCACACTGACCGCCCATGGCGGCGGTTCCAACCGGAGGCATTACCTCATCTTCTAGCACCATCTTAATCTCTCCAAGGGTTGGTTCGACCCAGCTATCATTGCCCTTATATAGAATCAGCTTAGTCTGAAACTCCAGTTTATCAAAAAAACCATCAGCGTTAACCCGGCCGTTAGTGTAAACAAAATAGCCTTCATCCGCAACGCTTAAGCCGTTTTCCCTAAGCAGCCATTGGTAAACCTCCAGCTGGCGCTTGTAACTGATCTGCCAGTCGCTATCGATACCCACTTCGCCGTCTTTAGCTGTCGCCTTGTAGTCAACAACAATAGCCCTTCCCGAAGTATCGATCCACAGATCATCAATTGCCCCATATACCCACAAATTAGTCGGCTGGTGCAGTGTTGCTACACCGGTAAAGTTGTGCCGCCACTGTTCCAGCTTTTCATGCTGCATCGGAACGGCGGTAACATTGTGCTTAGTCATTAACGGGTGTGGATCGCCTTTTTTCCGGTATACGTCAAACTCTTTCTTCAATAACTCGTCAATCGCCTTATTGAGCGTAAACGGAGGGCTGTTGGGACGCGTGATACTCAACCTGGCATCAAGCCAAAAACACCGTTTACATTGCATAAACAGTTCAATTTTGGACCGAGATATTTTATATGGATCTTTTTGTCCGGGATTATAAGCCGAACGTTTGTAATAACCTGCCATAACTTAAGCTCTATTGTATCAGGTAGTACGGCCGGGCGGTCATTTTAAATCTTATAGTGCCCTTAAAATGGCCAAGGCTTCAATGTGCGGAGTTTTGGGAAAGAAATTATACAAATCAATCACCTTTGTCAGGTATAGATCACTCATTAGCGACATGTCCCGAACTAGAGTTGCCGGATTACAGCTTAAATAGATTATTTGCGGCGGGCGCCGTTCACGGATAGCGGCGATTACTTTAGGATGCAAGCCAGTCCGGGGCGGATCGAATATTACCGGCCGGTCAGAAGGTATAAGCTCCAGCGAATCTTCACTGGAGGCCAAATGAATTCTGGCCTGCTTTAGGCCGGAGGCATTCTGCTTAGCCAGTATTGCTGCGCGCGAGTTAATTTCCACCAAATCCAGCCTGGACTTGGCTAAACTAATGCCGATAGTGCCAACGCCAGCGTACATATCGACTAGAGACTGTCCGATAATTTCACGCTTCATTCGATTAAGTACTGCCTTAAAGGCGCCCAGGTTAACCTGAAAGAACGTATCAGGGTCATAACTAAAATCAAAACCAAAGAGGTTATCGTGTAAAACCGTATTGCCCAGTACTAGCAGTCGTTTAGTGGCTTGATTTGCCGGACTTTTCGGGTCGGAGTAATAGACATTTAGGCCCCTTACACCTTTGGGCAGGATAAACTTATAACCAGGAACATTCTCCTTAATAAATAAAGAAATAGCCACATCATTCGCTTGATTAGCCCGGATAACCGCTCCTTTAAGAACCGAAGCCCGCAGCCCGGCGGCAGAAAGCTCGCTAATCAATGCATGCGCCCCGGAGTCAATTGCCGGCATCGCCAGCGAACTACCCTCTATGATCTGTTTTTGATGGCTGCCTCGACGACGTAGCGCCAAATGCAATCCCTGATCGTCACCAAAAAATCCATAATCCATTTTGTTCCGGTAATGCCATTGTTTCGGAGAATGATGAAACCGAAGTTTTATTTCCGGCAAATCGGTGCCACTTATTAGCTCTTGGACGATCGTTATTTTGGCAACGGCTTCGGCTTCCCGGGTCATAATTTGCCAGGGTGAGCTGTCGAGAAAGTTAGTGTCCTTGGCCGTACGTCGCATAGGCGACGGTTCGATAATATGGTCAGCGACCGCCTCCAGGTAGTTCTTCTTCCTCTTTATTATCCTTATTCCCACTGTCTCTTTGGGTAATGCATTCCAGACAAACACTACCCGCCCGTCATTAAGTCTTGCCAGACCCTGGCCACCATTAACCAGTTTTTCAATAGTTACAACTTCGCTGTTAATCGGTTTATCCCCTATCCTTTTAGCCATGTATTTAGCGCATTGGTTAGTTCCTTGATGTTTGTCGCCAACTCGTAGGGAGAAGAATTGGCCAGTAATTGTCTACTGTTATAACCCCAGCTCACCGCGATGCATTTAAGTTTAGCCTGTCTGGCCGCCTCGATGTCCCGAACTTCGTCCCCGACGTAAATTACCCGCTCAAGGTCTAAGCCTTCGGCCCTAATTAACTTTTTGATTAGTCTACCCTTATTTAGCAGCCCGGCTCCGCCGTATACCCTCTCAAAGCAGTTACTTAGTTTTTTAGCTTTTAAAAATTTTATTACATTGGTACTACTATTACTGCTAACGATAAATAATCTGAGGTTTTTTTTGTTTGATAGTTGAGTCAATAAGGTGGAAATTCCTTCGGTCAAGGGAATGTTACCCATCTGTTCAGACAAAAGTTTCCGTCCCCGGAATAATAAAAAAGGCCACTTCCACTTCGGATATTTTAATGTTTTGAAAGCTTCGGCCAATCCGACATTATCGTCACGGTTAATTTTTACCAACTCCAGATCCGCCAGTCGCTCATCTTTAATTAGTTGGTGGCCAATTCTTACTATCAAATCAAAACTGTCGGCAATTGTTCCGTCGAGATCAAAAATAATCGATGAGTCCGGTATCGTCTGTCCGTTACTAGTCATAGTCTCAGCATACTACCGGCTTATCATTCACTGCGCAAGGCTTCAATCGGATCAAGTTTCGCCGCTTTGCGGGCCGGCAATAAACCAGCGATCACGGCAACTATAATCAAGAAAATAATTAGCCCAATAATCTGGCTGGCGTGAAAAATCAATAACCGACTGTTGCCGAAACTGATCTGTTTTGAAATCCAGGGATTCAACGCCGTACCGGCTATAATCGCCAGGCCGCTGCCGATAACAGCCCCAATGCCGCCAATCCAGGCCGCTTCAACAATAAACAAATTACTGACATTGCGACTGCTCATGCCAAGTGCCTTCATCAGCCCGATTTCCCTGGTTCGCTCCAGCACACTTATATACTGAGTGTTAACTACTCCGAAGAATGATGCAATCAAGGTTATCAGACCAAACACAATTATGACTATCTGCAACACATTAACTATCTGGGTAATCAAAGCCTGGGCGTTTTTGGCACTTTCCGCCCCATAACCGTACTTTTCGATCACCGATTGGACGGCACTAAGTTTTGCCTGATTGGTACCGTCTTTGACTTTCACTGTCGCCAGTAAAAAACGATTGGCGTTAACTGTCCCGCGATTAACAAAATCATAGGTGGACTTGGCGGTAGAGGCATTAACTAGCAAGGTAGTGTTGATGTTGCCGCTGATTAGGGTCGATGGACTAGTTAATACGGCGGCTATAGTGAACGTTCTGGTTTGTGTGCCACCAAGAGTTTGCAGCAGATTAACGCTCAATGTCTGGCCAAGAGCCGCCTGACCGTTCTTAAAATGCAGCAAACTTAAATAATCATTAGGTAAAACAACCTGGTTGGCGGTCAAGCCACTACTCTTAACTGAACCAGCAACAAACTGATGGGTTATCGCTGGATTATAGGCTTCAACCGATCCGGTATACTTGCCGGCGCCGCTACGAGTGACATAGCGAACGGTAGTGGTATATGGCTCAAATACGCTTTCAACACCGTTTATCGACGCCAGCTTCTGTAAATCCTTCTGGTTCAGTTCTTTAACCAGATGACCGCGAAGTATCCCCACCGAAGCCAGCGAACCGCTATATGGTTGCGGCTTATTACTGACCGGACCGGAAGTAAATGTAGACTCGCTCTTAGCCACAATTAATGAGCTCGGATCAAAATTAGTATCGATTAATTTAGCGCCATAGGCATTGGCACCATTTGCCGCCGCCAGGGTCACGCTCAGAGTAAAACCGCCAACCGCCAAAGCCGCCGCCGTTAGCAAGGTTCTCACTTTAGCCTGCTTGATAGACCGGCCGCTGCGCCTGAGGATATCTCTGAATTTCATTCGCCGTCCCCACCCGTTCCTTCTACCTTGTCAATTTGACCGTCTTTGATAAATACCCGAATATCACACCGATTAGCGATATCGCTGTCGTGAGTGACAATTATCAGCGTGGATCCCTGACTACGATAAAGGTCAAACAACAGATCGATTACCTTATCCCCGGTAGCACTGTCCAGATTACCGGTAGGCTCATCGGCTAAAATTACTTTCGGATTAGTAACGATTGCTCGAGCGATGGCCAGGCGCTGCTTTTGGCCACCCGAAAGAGTTCCGGCCGGGCTTTTGATTTTGTCTGCCAGTTCCACCTTAGCTAGCGCATCCTCGATCAGCCTACGGCGAGCGGTAACTGCTAAGGCGTTTATTTCAAGCGGCAAAGCTACGTTCTGGTAACAGGTTTGGTTGGCTTCGATAAAAAACGACTGAAAAACAAACCCCAGCTCACGGCTCCGGTAATGGTCCATTTGTTTTTTGGAAAGTGTTTCAAGTCGGTGATTATTAATCCTAATCGAACCGCTGCTCGGTCTGTCCAGGCCACCAAGTAGATGCAGAAAGGTCGATTTGCCCGAACCGCTTTTGCCAATTACGGCTATAGTTTTATTGTCAGGCAGTGTTAGATTAATATGTTTAAGCGCCGTAAAGGCAGTATCTTTTTTGCCATAAACCTTGGATACATCTTCTAGTTCGATCATCTTCAGCCTAACTATATCAAGAAAATAGAACTGGTAATATAAGACTTGCTTGACGCTTGTGGCTTTTTCTCAGGATTCGAGTTCTCTGATCTTTTGGTGATCAAGCCCATAGTAATGGCCGATTTCGTGCCAGAGGGTATGCCGAATATTCTCTTTTAACCCTGATAGCGAAGTCGATGCCGCTTCCAGCGGACCCTTAAAGAGCGTTATCTTATCCGGCAATAGTTTCGACTGGCCCTGTCGGCTTGGCAAGGGAATCCCTTCATACAAACCGAACAATGTCTGGTCATCACGCAGCTGCAGCTTGAGTCGCTGTTCGCCGTCTGGTTCATAATCAAAAAGAATCGCAACATTAGCGATATTTTTGGCATGAATTCCCGGCAGAGTACTTAATGCCTCCTCGGTTAAAACCTGAAACTGCTGATCATCAACTCTAAACATTATGCTGCTGACCTCACTTTATAGTAAGGCTTCCGGATAAATATCTCTCGCTGTCGGATCTATCTCATAACGTAGCTGCGGAAAAGGCACTCCTTCTCTGGCGGTTACTCCTTCAAATATCCAGAATACCCGTTCGCTGTAGCCAAGTCCGCAAGCCGGAGGCATGCCGTATTCAAGCATTTCAATGAAATCAATATCCATCATCATCGCTTCCGAATCGCCCCCTTGACGCATTGATTGTTGTTCGATGAATCGGTGGTACTGATCGAGCGGATCATTCAGCTCGGAAAAACCATTAGTAATTTCGCTGCCGCCAATAATGGCCTGAAAACGCTGAGTTGTTTCCGGCCGTTCGGGATTGGTTTTCGCTAGCGGACTAATAAATTCCGGTGTGTTAATTAGCCAGACGGGGCCGGCGACGTCTTTGCGGATATTTTTCCAAAGCTTATCGACACCCCGGGCTTTATTGTCGCCATTGGCTACTTCGAGTTGATGTTTATTCAGCTGGTTTTTAACATCCTCAATCGAACAATTAAACACATCCAGGCCATCATAGTTTTTGGCGATCGTTTCGGCATAGTCCCATCGCTCCCAATCCCCATCCAACTTAACGTTCTTGCCGTTTAGGTTAAATTCAAGGGTTCCGTAAGTATTTTGCAGTACTTCTCTAAACATCTTCTCCATCAAATTGATGCCGTCATTCCAGTCGGCAAAAGCCCAATACCACTCCATAGCTACGTGCTCGGGCAAATGCTCGTCGCTATAGTTCTCATTCCTGAACCTGGGCCCGATATCATAAACCTTTTCAAAACCGGCACCAAGCAAACGCTTAAGCGGCAATTCATGGCTGATGCGTAGATAAAAATCCTGGTCAAGGGCATCCATATGCGTAACGAAGGGGTTGGCATCAGCCCCGCCGGTCGTATGCTCAAGTACCGGAATATTGATCTCGATAAATCCATTTCGATTCAGAAAATCCCGACTGGCTTGCCAGAACCGGCTGCGACGAATAAACCGGTCGCGAATATCAGGATTGACATTCATATCAACATAACGACGGCGGAAACGCTCCTCTTTATTGCTGAAGCCTTCCCTGTTCTGCGGCAGCGGCCGCAAACTTTTAGCCAGCAGCCTTAGCTTGGTTACCTTAACCGAGATTTCACCGGTCTCGGTTTTAATCACTTCACCTGTCGCCTCAATAAAATCACCGTTATCCAGCAGTGGCAGTTCGGCGAAACCCAACTGTGAATCTTCAACCTTAAGGTTTTCAACATCGGCAGAAGACAGAAAGAGCTGCAATTCGCTGCTCATATCCTTAATATTTAAAAACGCTATTTTGCCAAACTTACGGATAACGGTAATCCTGCCGACAACGATTACCACATGATGCTCTAGCCCAACAAAATCATTGGTTATTTCTATTAAGTGATGTGTACGCGAACTATGCCCGGGATAAGGATTAATACCGAGCTTCTTTATTGCTTCGAGTTTTCTTAAACGTTCGTTTCTTAGTTCTTTAAGCGTGGCCATAACGAATACCGTTTGCCCATGAAATTAATAATATTGTTATTAGTATAGCCTGATATAAGCTGTAACTTCTAATTTTTTAAGCAATCTCAACAATCTTGTAGGCAGAGGTTTCAACTGGGGTTTCAATTTCCACCTTATCGTTTTCATGCTTGCCGATCAGAGCTTGACCGATCGGTGACTCATCGCTTATCTTACCGTTTAGCGGATCAGCCTCTACGGTGCCGACTATTTGGAATATTTTCGACTTGCCGTCGTCACCCTTCAAGGTGACTTTGGAGCCTAGCTGAACTTTTGCCGATCCCTTGGGTGTTTTGATCAATTCCGCGTTCTGAAGAATGTGCTCGATTTCGATAATTCTCGCTTCGTTTCGCTCTTGCGCCGCCCGGGCTGATTGGTATTCACTGTTTTCAGACAGATCGCCAAATTCACGAGCAGTACGGATATTCTCGGCAATTTGCGCCCTTTCAGCGGTTAACGCCTCCAGTTCATTTTGCAGCTCGGTTACTCCTTCTTTGGTCAGCCGAAACGTCTTCTTGACTACCATATGTTTTCTTATCCTTCCTACCTGCGACTAAAGGCAAGTTTATTTAACCAATCTAAGTATTAGCTTTTGGGGAATATGTTAACCGTGTATAGCGAGTTTCTTGACCATGGCTTCCTGCTTCATGTACTCGGAAGTCTTTTTGCTCCTGCTCTTGATCTCGTAACGGTCATTCGTCACCGATTCACTGTTGACGACCACCCGCCACGGGATACCCATCAGGTCAGCATCAGCGAACTTCTCACCCGGACGAATGTCACGGTCATCATATAGTACCGCAACACCGTTTCCTGTCAATATATTATATATTTGATCGGCAAGTTTAGTTACCTTAGATTCACCAATTGCCATCAAATAGACTTTAGCGGGGGCAATAGCTTCAGGCCAGACCAGGCCCGACTCATCATTGAAATGCTCAGCAATCACGCCCATTAAACGACTGACCCCGATACCGTAGGAGCTAAGGTAGATCGGCTGACGAATGCCCTTATCGTCAGTAAAATAAACCCCCATTTGCTCACCTTTTACGCTGCCAAAGTTAAAGATATTACCGACTTCTGCGGCATTAATCTGTTCCAGTTCACTCTTCTTCAGACCCAATTGCGCCAACACGCTGTCGCTATAGACTTCCTCGTTTACCGCCAAACGCTTAGTCCTGTCCAAGTAAATAACGTCCTCGCCGCTGGAAGTTTCGGTTTGAAATTCATGACTGAATTGAGTAAAGGAGCCGCCGGAGGCAAAGGTCATAAAAGTATAGGGTCCGAGACCGACCCGTTCGTAAACATTTAAGTATGCTTGTTTTGTCCGATCATAAAAGTCGTCGAGTTCTTTTTGGCTACGATTAAAGGAATACATATCTTTCATCAGAAATTCTCGTCCCCGCATTATGCCGCTCTTGGCCCTTAACTCGTTACGCAGTTTAGTTTGAAACTGGTAAACGCTTACCGGTAAATCCCGGTAACTCTTTACATACTTCGAGATCATTGCCATTAATGGTTCTTCGTGACTCCAGCCCAATCCCACCTCTGTACCATTTTGCAACTTGCTCTTAAACCAAATATCAACAACATCATCGCTCCAGCGTCCGGTCGTTTGCCAGACATCCTTGGCCTGCAAAGAGGTCATCAACAATTCTGAAGCACCCAGTTTATTCATTTCGTCACGAATAATGGTCTTAATGTTTTCAATGACTCTCAGGCCAAGCGGCAGATAGGCGTAAACTCCGGCCATTTCCTTATAAATAAAACCGGCTTTAATCAACAGTAAAGCGTTGATTGCTTTCTCGTCACCTGGAACAGTCTTAGTTGTTTTACTGAAAGTTTGGGATATGCGCATCTTAATTACCTGATTTCAATCTATTGTACCCTATCGACCGTGCAGTAAAAATAGATATGTAAAGGCAACGGCATTTTTACTTGCATGAAGAAATATTCCCGGAACCAGACTTTTAGTCCTTTGCTTTAAGAAAACCAGCACCAAACTCAAAGAGAAAGTGTCAATAGCACCAATCCATAACGGACCGGCCGAACCACCTTCCGGTAAATGAGCCGCAGCGAATATGGCACTGACCAACAATCCGGCGTATAACGGTCTAATAGCCTTTTTTAGTCCTTCAAATAAAAATCCACGGAATAAGATCTCTTCAGCGATCGGCGGAATTACGACTAAGCTTAAAAAAGTAATGATTAGCTGGTATGAGCCATGAACGGTAGTAAAACCGATCTGTTGGGCTTGAGACAAATTAATGCTAGTAAAGTGCTGTACGATTGCCAGTAAAACGATATACAGCAACAGATATGCCGGGTAAGCAACCAGGGCGTAAAATAAATATATCGGTCGAAATTTATTAAACCCGATACTTCTTAAGTCTTTTTTAAAGTGGCGGAGGATCAGATAAACAAAAACTACCGATAATCCCTCAGCCAGCAGCACGAAAAAGAACTGAGCGGTCACCGAATTAGATAACAAATTGTTGATTTGTGCAGTGTTTTCACCCTTTATTAAGGGGTAGATCTGAACTATCAGGCTCGCGGCGAGCTGGGAGACCAGAAACACCAATCCGACTGCGGCAATCACTTCCACAATCCAAGCCAGCCGCTTCAGCTTAGATGGGCCGTCCTTCTCTTCAAAATGTTTTTTCTCTTTAGTCATTAATCAGCATCTCCGTCACGCCGCTACAAAAAATGATGTATATCAACAATTGTCACTAATACCATAAGCGTAATCAGTAACAACATACCGAAAGCGTTAATTGATTCCTCGAGTGCGACGCTCATAGGCAAACCGCCGCTAACGGCCCGGCTAGCCAGCATCAACCACAAGCGACCGCCATCCAGTGCCGGAATCGGCAGAAAGTTCATAATCGCGAGGGTTAACGAGATGACTGCAATAATAAACAGCATGTACTGGTAGCCCAAGACGCTTCCGTCCTTTAGGATAACGAAGATAGCCACCGGCCCGGCAACCTGCGAAGTTGCTATTGCCTGTCCATGCTGCCTGGCAACAGTATTACCGGTAACCAGACCGGCAATCAACCGCCCGAGTCCGGATAGTGCATGACCGAGACCAATCATTGTCAGCTTAATAATTTGTATCGTCAACCCAACGGCTTCGATGGGTGCTTTAAGCAGACTGTACCTCTTGATTGTCAAGGGTGTTAATGCTATGCCAAGATAGCCTTTCGGATTATTGGTTTTCAGACTGGCCAGTACAACCGCTTTTGACTGTAGCGTCGTTAATTTAGTGTAGCTTGTGCCGTTATTTTTATAGGTCACCATTACTTGGCGTCCGGCATATTGTTCGGTTATCTTTTGCAGATCACTGATCGAAGAAATTGGACTTAAATGCTTAACTGGGCCCACGGCGATAATCTGATCCTCATTTTTCAATCCGATACGAGCAGCCGGACTGTTAGGCTCAACGTAATTTACCAATACTTCCTGGTGTGTCACCGTTCCGGATTTACCGGCATCGTACTGATTAGGAATAATCTGCGGCAAGCCGATAACACTTAATAAAACGAGCAGAAGAACGCCAACTACCAGATTCATAAAAACACCCGCAGCCATTATCTTGGTTTTTGACCAGACACTGGCAGCGCCAAAACTACCGGGTTCAACATCGCTGTCGTGCTCGCCTTTCATTTTGACAAACCCGCCTAAAGGCAGTGCGTTGATAGAGAAAACCCAGCCTTTTTTAGTAATGCGCCTATAAAGCCTTGGCGGGAAGAAAATGCCAAACTCTTCGGCAACTACGCCATTTCGCCGAGCCACCAGAAAATGACCCAATTCGTGGACAATAATCAATCCTATAAAAAGTACAATACCGGTTATTAATACCAAAACAGACATACTTAAAAATTATACCCTAACTAATCCTGAACTAAGCTTCCAAGATTTACCTTAAAGAGTCATAATTTCTTGCTCTTTATTTTTCGCTGACGTTTCGATACTGGAACGGTAGCCGTTCATGCTTTCGTCAATTTGCTTTTCTGTTCGCCTCGCATCATCTTCGCTAATTAGTTTTTGTTTTTGGGCTTCATCGATTTGATGCAATGCTTCATGCCGTACGCTACGCAGCCGCACCATGCTTTCCTCAACTTTTTCCCCAATTTGCTTGACGATTTCCCGCCGACGTTCTTCGGTAAGCGGAGGAATCACCACCCTTACGACCCGCCCATCATCGCTAGGATTAAATCCAAGAGATTGGTTATTGCGAATAGCGGCCGCTATGGCCTGGAGATTACTTGGATCGAATGGCGTTATTTGGAGTAACTGAGCCTCCTGAGCAATTACGTTTCCGACCTGATTGAGCGGCAGCCGCGTTCCATACACCTCGACCATTACGCCAGACAACATACCGGCATTAGCCCTACCTGTTCGAAGTTTCGCCAGGTCGTTTTCCAGAAATTCCTTGGCCGACTTAAACGCCGCGTCAGCTCGAGAAACTATTTTGGCAGTATCCATATATATTAGAATCTATTTTAATCCAGACTAGTTGATCTCGCCAAGTGCCAGTCGATAAAACCGGCGGACAACAATATTCTCGCCCAGCCTAGCATTGTGCTCTTTAACATAGTCACCGACTGTTTGATCGGGATTTTTAACAAATGGCTGGTCTAGTAAGCACCTTTCGCTAAAGTACTTATCGACCTGGCCGGCGACTATTTTATCGATTATCGGCGCCGGCTTACCATCAGTCTTAGCTTTGGCCTTAAACTCTTCCTCGACCACCTTTACAGCCGACTCTTGTATCTGGTCGCGACTGACGTATTCCGGGTTGATGGCTGCGATATGCATCGCAATATCCTTAACCAAACTGGTAAAAATCTCGTTTCTGGCCACAAAGTCGGTTTCACAGTTGACCTCGACAATCACACCAATGCGGTTGTCGTGGTTATAGTTCCCGATTACGCCGGCAAGTGCTTGGCGTTCTCCCCGTTTATCGGCCTTAGTCAAACCTTTTGCGCGCATTGCCTTCAAAGCCACGTCAAAGTCACCCCCAGCTTCTTCAAGCGCCACCTTGGCATCAGTTAGACCGACTCCAGTCAAATCCTTTAGTCGTTTAATCTGCTCAATTTCGACAGCCATTATTTCGTCTCCTTGTCGTCAACCTTGTCCTTGCTTGCAGTATTTTTGGATTTTTGTTCTTGGCCGATCTCTATGGCCTTCCGGACATAATCGCAAAGCAATTTAATAGTCTTAATTGCATCATCGTTCGCTGGAATCGGGTAGGTGATTCGTGATGGATCCGCATTACTGTCGACAATCGCCACCACCGGGATGTTCATGCGATTGGCTTCGCGAACCGCATTGGCTTCGGTAATAACATCAACAACAAATAACGCTCCGGGTTTGCCGTTCAGCTCTTTAATACCACCGTATAGATGGTTAAGCTCATCGATCTCTTCCTGATAACGTTGGACTTCGAGTTTGCTATAGCGGCTGGCGAGTTCACCATTAGCCATTCGGGTCTCGAGGTCTTTAAGGTGCTTTACTCTTGATCCAATCGTGTTCCAGTTAGTTAGCATACCGCCGAGCCAACGAACGCTTACATAGGGCTGCTTAACGGCAGTAGCCGTGTCCTTGATAATGTCCTTCGCTTGACGTTTGGTCCCGACAAAAAGTACTTGTCTGCCACCCCCCGCCACCTGAGTCAAGAATGTCATAGCCGTTTCCATTGCTTCAACAGTTTTGGCTAAATCGATTATATGGACACCATCCCGTTTAGAGTGAATATACGGTGCCATCTTAGGATGCCAGCGGCTGGTTTTATGCCCGAAGTGCGCTCCTGCTTCAAGCAATTCCTTCATATCAATATTGTTAGTGGCCATTAACTATCCTTTCTTGTACGGCTATACAGCCATACTATTTCGCGGCTCTTAAAATCTTCAGCCGAAGCTTCCATTGTTCCCGGTAAAGCTACCTCTAGGGAAAAACAGAGCCGCTGCTCCGTGCTTGATTAATTGATAATCAGTTATTCTACCAGCTGAATGACGTCTGCGCAATAGAAACACCGATAAGTAGCGATAAAAACTTGCTTTTTCCAGGAATAACAGATATATTAGTCTATCGTATGAAAAAAGATTTACATCCGGACAATTATCAACTTGTAGTTTTCGAAGACCTGAATAATGGATTCCGTTTTTTAACCCGATCAACCGCCGCCAGCGAAGAAACCATTAAGTGGGAAGATGGCAACGATTATCCTTTGATTAAAGTTCATGTCAGCTCAGCCTCTCACCCCTATTTTACGGGTGAAGAAAAAATACTGGATATTGAAGGCCGGGTAGACAAATTCAAAGCTCGAGCCCAGGCCGCGGAACAAGCCCGCGCCCAGAGAGTGAACGCTGCCAAGAAACAAGCTAAGCGTCAAGCTGCCAAGATAGATAAGGCCGCTAGCAAAGCCGCTGCTTAGACTCAAGCGTCGCCGGCAACCTTAATCTTCGATTGTTAAGTTAATAGCCTACCCGTTATCGACTGATGATTTTAAGGAGTAAAATAAGCTCATGGATGCCAAAGAAAATGATTTAAGAGCCGAGCTTGACGCAATCGATCTTAGACTTAACGATCCGAATATTTTTAATGATAGTGATTATCCCCGACTGGCCAAACGCCGTTCGGAATTAGATGAGATAGTTAAGCTGTTTGATGAAAAACTAAGGCTAACTAAAGCGCTGAATGCCGCCCGTAAGCTTAAAGACCACCAGGACAATGACATAGTGCAGATGGCCGTAGAGGAAATAGAAGATTTAACTCCGAAACTGCAGGCAGTAGAAGCGCGAATCGCCGACATCACCCTACCCAAAGATCCCAATGATCAACGTGATGTGATCATCGAAATACGTGCCGCGGCGGGCGGCGACGAATCCAGCCTGTTCGCCGGCGATCTATTTCGCATGTATAACCGTTGGGCTGAGACACATAATTATAAAATAGAGTTAATTAACGAAAGCCCTAGCGATGCCGGAGGCTTTAAAGAAATTACCTTTTCTGTTCATGGCCTCGATGCCTACCACCATCTTAAGTATGAAGCTGGAGTCCATAGAGTACAGCGAGTGCCCGTTACCGAGAGTCAGGGACGGATTCATACCTCAACAACTACCGTAGCTGTGCTGCCCCAGGCTGAAGAAACGGATATTGAAATTAATCCTAGTGATTTAAGGATTGATGTTTACCGTAGCGGCGGCCATGGCGGCCAAAGCGTTAATACCACCGATTCGGCCGTCAGGATAACTCACTTGCCGACCGGCCTGGTAGTTTCTAACCAGGACGAGAAGTCACAGATTAAAAATAAGGCGAAGGCAATGAGCGTGCTCAGATCCAGGTTGCTCCAACGTAAAATCGAACAGGAGCAGCAACAACTTTCCGATTCCAGGAGAAGACTCATCGGCAGCGGCGATCGGAGCGAAAAAATTCGTACCTATAACTTTCCGCAAGACCGGATAACCGACCACCGCATTGGCTATAGTCGCAGTAACATTAACGGCGCGTTAAGCGGGGACATTGACGACCTAATGAAGGCTTTAGCGAATGCCGAACACGACCTGATCAACCGGGAGGGGTTGTGACTTGGTTATGGAGGCAGGCAGGGCTTTAAATCAAGCCAGAGCTAGACTGAAGGCGGCCGGAATATCCGGCACCGCAGATCTCGATGCGCTGGTGTTAATGGAAGATGTAACCGGAATCGACCGAGCCCGGTTGCTAGCCGAACCGGCACAAAAGCTCACCCTAACCCAACTTCGAACTTACAATCAACAAATCAACCAACGACGCCGCCACATTCCATTAGCCTACATCCGGAAGCAAAGTGAATTTTACGGCCGGACTTTTTATATCGACAAGCGCGTTTTAGAACCCAGGCCGGAAAGCGAAGCGATGATCGATGAAGCTAAAAGCTTGATAGTCAGCCTAAAGCGCCGACCCCTTGTCATTGATATTGGCACCGGATCAGGAGCACTGATCATTTCCCTTAAACTGGAACTTCCTTTGGGGCAAGCCGTAGCAATCGATCTTAGCCAAGATTGCCTGGATGTTGCAAAGATAAATATGCAAAAGTTCGCACTGGATATTGAGTTTCGTAAAGGCGATCTGATTGATTGCCTGCCAGATAAATTATTCCAAATTAATCGACCGGTTTTGGCGCTGGCTAATTTGCCCTATGTACCAAATAACTGGAAGATAAACGAAGCAGCTATGCAAGAACCGAGGATGGCCATTTTTGGCGGCGGGGACGGACTTGATCTTTATCGCACACTGTTTAAGCAACTGACCACCAGAAACAACCCGGTCGATTATTTACTCTGTGAATCAATGCCGCCGCAACATGCAACCCTAGCAGAGCTAGCCACGATTTACGGTTATAAATTAATCGGCACTAATGATTTTATTCAAGTTTTCAGCTGTTTGGCTTAACGCCCAATGTTAGCGGAATGCTTTTAATATTGCCGTTGTTAGTCACTACCGTCAGTGTAACTTTTTGGCCCGGTTCATATTCATCGATTATGGTGGACAGATCATTTTTAATATTAACTACGGTGTTATTGACTTTGGTAATGACATCTCCAGGTTTTATTCCGGCTTTGGCTGCCGGCGTGCCCTTCAGTACGGAGGGCGAGGAACCCGTTCCTTTGGGAATGTATGCCCCATAGTCAACACTTAGCTTGTATTTGCTTTGCACCCCTGGTGTAACCGGTATATACATCACCCCCAAAAACGGTCGTTTGAATTTACCCGTTTTAATCACTTCCTTGATCAAACCTTTAACTTCATTTATCGGGATAGCAAAACCAATGTTTTGCGAGTTCGAAGCGATAGCGGTATTAACTCCAATTACCTGCCCGTTAAGATTGACTAACGGACCGCCGGAATTGCCTTCGTTGATCGCCGCGTCGGTCTGGAACAGATCATTAAGATTCTCACTGGTACTGGTAGTAGATGGCTGAAAGAATGGATTTAAAGCACTGCCGTTGTTGCTACTGGCGGATATGTTACGTCCATATCCGGAAATAATACCGCTGGTAACCGTATTTTGAAATTGGCCGAGCGCGTTACCCACGGCAATCACTTCGTCACCAACCGATACCTGGCTGGAGTCTCCAATCACCGCCGGCACCAATTTCTGACCATTACTATTATTAATTTTAAGTATTGCTATGTCCAAGGGGTCGGTTGCCGCCGTCCGGCCAACGACGGAAACATTATTCAGTTGAGTGCCGTTATTTAGGGTAATGCTCACCGATGACGTACCGGCTGGTACGACGTGACGGTTGGTAAGCACCAGGCCGTTACTAGAAATAATGATCCCCGTACCTTCGGATTGCTGCTGGACCTTTTGAGCGAAACCGAAGAAATTAGGCGTACTTTGCGTACTCGTGGTGGCGTTAATGCTAACCACGCTCGGGCTTATTTGCTTAGCAAGATTAACAATAATCTGATTATTGCTGGTGACGAACTTGGCCGGAGAGGTGGTTGACGCGGTATAAACCCTACCGTTATAGCCAATTGACTCAAGTAACCCGCCAGTAAAGCCAGCAACAATACCGATGATCAGAACTAACAAAATAAACACTACCTGACCCTGGGTTAACAATTGCTTGAAATTAAATTTTGGCAAGCTGAGCTTGGGAACGGTAATAGTAATAGTCTTGGCGACCGTCTTTGGCTTGGGTCGGCTAGAAACGCTGTAGGGATTATCGGATGGCTGTTCGCTCTTACTCGGCATATTATATGTTCTCCTTGAACTTATACTATTTTTTGATCTTAAACTACTTTACTGCCCCAATCTGAAAATAATATGACAATTAATATAATTGCTACCATAACCGCAATGAACTGTCTTTGAGTATTTTTGCTTAACTTATCCTGATGGTCCCAATAATAGAGGGCACCGACTCCGTAACCGATAACGGTCAACAAAATGGTTGGCTGGGAAAAAACACTGTAATACAACAGCCAGTGTCCAAGTAACCATGCCAGGGCGGCAGCAAAATAACCCCATAGGTAACTTAACAGGCGGGAGTAGCTTTCATCAAAGGCGTCAAAGTAATGTCTGGCCGCTAAATAACAGATCAGACCAGTGAGCAGAGTTAGGCCGTAGACGGGACCATCGGGCCAGACTAAATAAAGAGAGCTCAAAGCGCTCAGCTGTCCGATGCCCGCTTGAAGCGAGATCATAAAGCCGGACGTTGCCGGCTTAATCACTATCAGCCAAATACCGTAAGCCAATGCCCAAATAAATTGGATCCACCAACTGGAACTGTGCGTCATAAACAGTACCACCGATATCCCAACCATCAAATCGACTGAATTTGCTCTTATATTCGCCGGCCAAAAACGAGGCCTTACGGCAAACATTCGCCACTTACTTAGGATAATTAAGATGAGGGCTAGCTGGGTAAACTCATTCTCGTTTAAGCGTACCAGAGCAAAAATAATCAAAGGCAACAGCGCCAGCAATGACCGGTGTAATAAGACCGAAATGCCTTTGATTGGCTTCAGCCTCCTGAATGCTACTTCCATAGATATGTTATCTATTTTACTATAAGTTTGGTTTTTCTAAGTCGAGTCTAACTTTATGCCCTATTTTGGTTAATTTCAAAGTTGAACATGCTATAGTTTTTAGGCAGTGTTTAAATCATTAAATAAGCCCGAAAAAGAAAAAGCCGGTAACCGATGGTCATCCAACGGAACCGCGAGATTTTTAGGCGTACTTCCATATGTCGGTATGTTTATAATGGCCGGGGTATTCGCGTTTTTAATCATTACTTTTGTTTTCAGGTCTTATGCCGTTGACGGTATAAGTATGCTTCCTACCCTGCAAAACCAGGACAAGTTGATCATCTGGAAAGTACCGAGAACATGGGCCAGTATTACCGGACACCAGTACGTTCCGAAACGAGGAGATATTATCGTCTTTAATGAGCCGAATCTATCCGCCTGCAGCCAGAGCACCCCTAAGCAGCTCATCAAACGGGTAATCGGCCTGCCCGGAAATAAGGTTGTTATTAAAAACGGTGCGGTTACTATATATGACAAGAATCACCCAAATGGGTTCAAGCCCGATCAACAGCTAGGTTATAATAAAGCCCACTTCATAGCCTATACCGGCCCGACGGAAACAATCCAGCTGAATTCCCATCAGTTATTTGTACTCGGAGACAACCGGCCCCTTTCTTGCGATTCAAGATACTTCGGACCTATCAATACCAACCAGGTAGTTGGCGAATTAGTTATGCGGATACTGCCGCTATCTCAAGTCAAGCTGTTTTAAGCGATTTGCTTAATAATTCTAGTCAGGTCATCGTCGCTAGTAAAAGTTATCTCCAGGCGGCCGCCCTTGGCCATTCGCCGGACGTGTACCTTAGTCTTTAATTTACTGCTAAGTAACTTCGTTTCCGGAGTAACCAATGCCACCCTAGCTTTAGCTGCTTCGATATCCTTAGCGCCTTCTTTAACTGAAACCACGTACCTTTCAGCCTGCCTAACACTCCAGCCCCCGGAAGCACATGCTTTAATTAGATACTGCTGGTGCTCTGGATAACTTTTCAATGCAAGTATCGCCCTGGCATGACCTTCTGTAATAAATTTTTTATTCAATGCTTCAATTGCTTCCGGAGGTAATTTCAATAGTCTCGAAATATTGTTCACTGTCGTTAATGCCTTGCCTAGCCGCTTGGCGATAGTCTCATACGACAAAGAGAATTGTTCGTGTAGTTTTTCGATACCCAAAGCCTGTTCAATCGGTGAAAGATCAACTCGCTGGACATTCTCAACCATAGCCAATTCCAATTGCTCGAGTTCTTTCAGTGTTCTAACAATTGCCGGTATTGTTTTGCTTCCGGCCAGCTTTGCCGCGCGCCATCGTCTCTCACCGGCGACGATCTGATAATTAGCTCCCTTGGGTGATACAACTATCGGCTGAAGCACACCGTGCTTTTTAATTGAGTCCGCCAACTCCTTAAGCGTGGTGTCATCGAATTGTTTTCTGGGCTGATCAGAGTTCGGTTCGATCAGATCAATTGCCAGTTTTTGAATTTTCTCAGCAGCCTCCAATATGAAGGACTTATCGAGTTCTTTCGGTATAAGGGCCGACAGGCCGCTGCCCAATCCGTGACTTTGTTTATTAGCCATAACTGCTTAAACTATAGCATAACCGAAGCGGATAACACTCCGGGTCTAGCCAGATACGACCCTTCGGTGTACTTCCTTGGCTAACTGGCGATATGCCTTCGCCCCCTTGCTCCATCTATCGTATGTGGCAATAGATTTACCGTGAGAAGGTGCTTCCGCCAAACGAACATTACGTGGAATAACCGTATCGAAAACTTTTTCGCCAAAATAGTTCTTAACTTCACTTTTGACCTGTTCGGACAGGCTGGTACGCGCATCGTACATTGTTAATAATACACCGAGTAAACTAAGTTCCGGGTTTAAACCAGAGCGAACCAACTGGACAACTTCAAGCAGTTGACTTAACCCCTCTAGCGCATAGTACTCAGCCTGCACCGGAATCAAAATACTGTCGGCGGCAGTCAACGCATTTACGGTTAGTAAACTAAGTGCCGGCGGACAGTCAATAATTATGTAGTCGTAATTACAATTGGCTAGTGCCTTTTTCAGCCTAAATTCACGCTCCGTAAGAGCAACCAGCTCAACCTCCAAAGCCGCCAGGGATTGGCTGGTTGGCACTAAATGAATTCCGCTCTCAACCGCCAGAACAGCACTATCGGGTTGAGATTCTCCAATAACTATCTCCCTGGTACCTCTGTTTATTTTTGTTTTGCTGACGCCAAAACCACTGGTTGTATTTCCCTGAGGATCTATATCGATGATTAATACTGACTTATTCATCTTTTTTAAATAGGCGGCAAGATTAATCACCGTTGTTGTTTTACCAACGCCACCTTTCTGATTTAGTACTGCAATTGTGTGACTCATAGTTTACGTTTATCTAGCTTAACTCCGATTTAGCTTAAGCCTAGCATTTTTTAGCTTAGTAGTAAATTAACACTCTAATAAAAAGATGCCGTATCATCGCTTTTGGCTAGATCCAGCATCTTTCTCGCTTACGGCTTTTTGCCGCTTGCTTGTTGAATTTTATTATGCCTTTTTGATTATAAGGCTTCTTTTATTGTTTTAACCAATTTTTGTTGGTTTAGGACTGTTACTTGTCGCCCAAGGCCAGGGACCCGTTTCAATCCTATGTGGTTAGTATCTACCTTTAAACAGGTGTAATCAAGCCTTTTTTGAGCAATTTATATATCCGATAAAAAGCCTAAAAATTATAATATTTTATACCCCTTATCGTTGATTTTATGTCTACGATTACGGAATTATAGCTATTTTTATACCTATTGTTGTCATATTAATAATAACGATGGAAGGTACGTCTTGTAGATAAATTTACTACTACAAAAATGGACTTTAAAAGTTTTCCACAATCGTTTGCTTAAATCGGGCCAATTTAATTGGCTAGACGATTTTGGTTATCTTAATAACCGATAGATGCTGACGATGACCTTTAACCGTATGAACCCGTTTTTTGGCTTTGTAGCGGATAGAGACAGTTTTTTCGGAAAGTTTATCCGGCTCAATAATATCCGCGCTTACCTTAGTCTCTGTAAGTGCTGGATGCCCGATGTTAATTTTGTCTCCGTCGATAATCATTAGTGGCTCAAAGTCAGTTTTAGTTTTACTGCCCCCTATCGGCAGTTTTTCAACGGATAATACATCGCCCTCTTTAACTAGGTACTGTTTCGCGCCCGTGCTAATTACTGCTTTTTTCATAGGTATTAATGCTATCTTATTATTCAAAGTTACCGATAGATTCTATCAGAGATGGGCGCCTCTGTCAAAGAAGATAAAGAAGCTATGCAAAAACCTAATCTTTATTTGGCTGATCTCTTAATTTTGATAACCAGCTCACCGTCACGGTCAACTTGAGCAGTCTCATAGTAGCTATCATCTAGCTCTTTGTCGTTTAGGGTAAGTGCCAAAGTTTCTTTTTTAATCAAATCCCCCAGTTGACTATCGTCCAGCACGCCAGTTATTCCAGAATTATCTGAACCCAACTGTAAATCAATCCGGTCATCAACTTCTAGCCCTGCGTTCTTTCTGGCATTTTGGACTAAACGAATAATCTCCCTGGCCAGACCTTCACGTTTCAGTTTTGCTGTCAGCTTCAAATCAACCACGGCTGCCAATTCGCTCGCCCGGTCGCTTTTCAGAACTTTTTTGACATTCAACTCATCGGCAATAATCGTTTCCAGCTCCCCATTAATCATTCCGTTGGGGTCATGAACAGATACTGAGCCCAGAGGCTGCCTGACTTTAATTCCGGCCTCCGCACGCTGCCTAAGACCTTCGTTAATAATGCTGCGGGCAAAATTCATTGTCTCGAGCAAGTTGACATCAACATCTCCGGCTACCGGCCAATCCAACAAATGAACACTCTCGGCTCCGGTTAACAGCCTAAACAGCTCTTCGCTCATAAACGGGATAAACGGTGCCGCTATTACAACAAACTGTAACAGTACATAATGAAGGGTGCTGTAAGCCTGGTCTTTATCTTTATCGTTTTCACTCTTCCAGAATCGTTTTCTGGATCGACGGACATACCAGTTTGAAAGATCATCTATAAAGGGCATTACCGGCTTAAGCGCACCAGGCAAATCATAAGCCAACATCTGTTGGTCTACTTCCGCATTCAGCTGGTGTATCCTTGAAATTATCCACTTATCAAGAATATTGTCAGAGACCGGAACCTTATTTATATCACCAGGATCCCAATCCCAATTGTCGACATCGGCATAAAGACTGAAAAAATCATAAACATTCCACACCATTGCCAATTTGCGACTGGTATCAGCCACATCTTTATCGATTAGCGAGAAGTCTTCGGCTGCAAGCACCGGTGAACTGAGCATCAAAAACCGCAGTGCATCGGCACTATATTGATCCATTAGAATATTAGGATCGGTAAAATTACCGTAACTCTTACTCATTTTCCGGCCGTCGTTGCCAGCCAAGGTACCGGTAACAATCACGTTCTTAAAAGAATTAACCCCGAATAAACCAGTACTGATAGTGTGCAGATAATAGAACCAGGCCCTGACTTGTCCAACATATTCGGCGATAAAGTCACCGGGAAAATTTTTCTCAAATTTATCCTTGTTTTCGAATGGATAATGAAACTGGGCAAACGGCATGCTGCCACTTTCAAACCAGCAGTCCAGAACCTTATCAATCCGTTCATAGTGGATACCGTCAATTTCAAAGGTTATATCGTCAACCCAGGGACGATGATAGTCTTCAAGCCTAACCCCTGATAATTCAAAAAGTTCATCATAACTACCGATCACTTTTAAGTGTTCTTTACCGCTTGCGTCAACACCCTTCCAGACCGGCATGGCAGTTGCCCAGAACCGATCACGGCTAATGTTCCAATCAGGTGCACTTTCAACGGTCTTAGTAAACCTTCCATGTTTTATGTGTTCAGGAAACCAATGGATATCTTCGTTAAGCAAAAGCATCTGAGGTTTTTGAGTAGCAATGTTCATAAACCAACTTGGATGAGCTCGGTATATCAGCTTGGTGTCGCAGCGGTGACAGTGTGGATAGGAATGCTTAATATACTCAACCTTCCAGATAACTCCTTCGACGCTAAGTGTTTTAGCGATTAGCTTGTTCGCTTCCCAGATCTGCAAACCCTGCCATCGTCCGCCGGTATAAATCCCGTAGTCATCGACATTGGCGACTATTGGCACCTGGTGCTTTTTGGCGAGCTCATAGTCATCCTCTCCATAGGCAGGTGATAGGTGTACGACACCTGTTCCCTCTTCCAAATTGACATAGTCGGCGTGCCAAATTCTATGGGCATTCATTCCCTGATCTTCAAATAACGGCAGATAAGATCTCCCGACTAATTCCGATCCCTTAAAAGTCTTCAGTAGTCTATATTTCATCGGCTGATGGCGCTCATCAACTAAAACCCGCTCTACTAAAGCATTGGCCATAATCAGTTTCTCGCCGTCCTCCTCCATCTCCACCAGAGCATATTCAACCTCCCCATTAACAGCAGCAGCGGTATTTGACGGCAAGGTCCACGGGGTTGTCGTCCAGGCCAACAAAAAAGCATCTTCATCGGCCAATTTAAGTTTGACATAAACAGAGGGGTCAGTGTCTTCATGGTATGAATTATCCTGAGCTACCTCAGCTTTGGAAATCGGTGTCGCATCCCGTATGCAATATAATAAGACCTTCTCACCTTCATAGATCTTTCCGGCATCATAAAGTTGTTTAAAAGCCCACCAGACCGATTCCATATAATCTTTATCCATTGTCCGGTAGGCACCCTTAAAATCTACCCAGCGGCCGATACGTTCGATCGTCGATTCCCATTCGTCACCCGTCTGCACCATATTCTGGCGACAAGTTAGAATATAGTCCTCCAAACTAATCTTTGTCCCGATATCACGCTTGTCCTTGATTCCCATTTTTTTTTCAGTAAATACTTCCGCCGGCAAGCCGTGGCAATCCCATCCCCAAACTCGCTCAACCCGTTTTCCCTTCATTGTCCAGTATCTTGGTACGGCGTCTTTAACTATGCTCGAAAGTAGGGTTCCATGATGCGGCACCCCGGTAATAAATGGCGGTCCGTCATAAAAAACATATGAATTCTCGGATGGCCTCATTTCGACCGACTTCTCGAAAGTCCGGTTTTTGTGCCAGTAGCGGATCAATTCTTTTTCGTATACGATTGCCGGACGGCGGCTTTTCTGCTTGAACTTCATATTTCCTCTTATAAAATAAAAACCTCAAAAGACTTAACGGAATCCCGATGCATGAGGGACGGTACCATCCGTTTTCCTTTGAGGTTAGGCTCAAAAGCACTTAATTTAGTGGTTACGGTCCACGCCGACGGGTTCTAGTCAGCCACAATTGGCTTTTCTTCCCGGTCCTCACAGCTGATAATCTGCTCAAGCGGACGTATTTTAGTCTAATATAGCACAGATTACAGTTGGTCTGAAGCGTAATAGCTGATGTCATCTATCCGTGGCATCTCATCCTGGCCCTGCCACAGCTGCAACAAGCTACCATCATTACGTAACGCCAAGAATGACGGATAGGCGGTGACGTCATACAGACTGGCCGTGGCGATGCCTTCTCGCGAGTCAAGATCTAAGGTCTCGATTTTTGTCTCAGGGTGCAATCGCCGGTATTCTCTTAAGAGATCCTCGACAACTTGCCGGTGATCAGACTTCTGTCGATAAAGCACTAGAACTTTCATCGCTAGTATTTTAACACATAACGAATACACGGTCGGCTTTAACTACAGCCGGTAGTACTGCCGCATGAGGTACAGACATAACAACTTCCGGCCCGTTGGGTAATATTCCCACAGTTGTAACAAAGCGGCGCGTTCTGGTCATTGACCGAACTGAGCGGCGTCTGTTGTTCTGTCGGTGAAATATCGCTAAAGAACGCCTCGGGAGACTGAGTCTCGCTCTCGGCTTTGACCTTTTCGGCAATTGCTTCAAATCCCGCAGATTGGCCTTCTTCGCGCGGCTCTAACAATGAAGTCTGGGATTTGCTCAAATCAAGATCTTCCAGGTTAGCCAAGCCGAGCTCAAGCCGATCATCAAAACTCAAGTAGTCAATGGCCAATCGCCTGAGAATATAGTCAGTAATTGAACTTGCGGTAGTGATTTCCGGATCGTCAGTCAAGCCAGCCGGAGCAAATGAAGTACCCCTTAAGATTCTAACGTAATGCTTAAGTGGCACCCCGTACTGCAGGCCTAAACTGACCGATATGGCAAACGAGTCCATTATCCCGCTAAGCGTACTTCCCTGCTTACTGACATTAATAAACAATTCGCCTGGTTTACCGTCTTCAAATTCACCGACTGTAAAGTAGCCGTCCAGGTCAGCAATCTGAAACTTATAGGTTCTGCTATTACGGACTTTCGGTAATTTTCGTCTGGCCGGCGCATTAAGCACAATTCGGCTGGCGCCGGAATCAATCTTGGTTACCTCTTCTTTGGACTCCTCTTTATCCGATCCTTCTTTTTTGGCCATAGACAGCGGCTGGGCAACCTTACAGTTGTCGCGGTAAATTGCTATTGCTTTAAGCCCCATTTTCCAAGCGTCAATATGCAGTTGCTCAATATCTTCAACGGTTGCCTCCTCGGGCATGTTGACTGTTTTGGATATAGCCCCAGATATAAACGGTTGAACGGCGGCCATCATTTTAACGTGCCCAAGATAATGAATAGCATTATCCCCCATCGAGCAAGCAAAGACGGGCAGGTGTTCATTTTTCAAGTGTGGCGCGCCGACGATAGTCTTTTCTTCGTCAATATACTTGATGATATCGTCGACTTCCGTCTTCTTGTAGCCCAAGGCTTTGAGTGCGCGGGGGACGGTCTGGTTGACAATGCTCATTGAGCCACCGCCAACCAGTTTTTTAACTTTAACTAGTCCGAGATCCGGCTCAATCCCGGTAGTATCGCAGTCCATCATTAATCCTATAGTCCCAGTAGGAGCCAAGACGCTGGCTTGCGAGTTTCGGACTCCATAGCGTTCGCCCAACTCTACCGCCTCGTCCCAAGCAGCAGCTGCCGCACTCAGCAAATCCTCGCTAACCAGCCCGGCATCAATCTTGGACACTTCGTCCCGGTGCTGTTTCAAAACTCTAATCATACCCTCGCGGTCACGGTTAAAGCCGGCAAATGGACCAACTTTGGCAGCGATCTTCGCGGACGTAGCATAAGCATAACCGGTCAGTAGCGATGTTATCGCTGCTGCCTGAGCCCGACCTTCGTCGCTGTCGTAAGGCAAACCCTGGGCCATTAACAGTGCTCCCAGGTTAGCATAACCAATACCCAGTTCACGATAAGCCTTGGCGTTCTTGCCAATTTTCTCGGTCGGGTATTCGCTATAACCAACCAGGATTTCCTGGGCGGTAAAAATTAGCTCAACCGTATGCTTGAACTCTTCGATCATAAACGATGAATCGTCACGCAGAAATTTAAGCAGATTAATGCTGGCTAGATTACAGGCCGAATTGTCCAGGTGCATGTACTCGCTGCAGGGGTTAGAGCCATTAATCCGGCCCGCCTTAGGGGCCGTATGCCACTTATTAATTACCGTATCGAACTGCATACCGGGGTCGGCGCATTCCCAGGCCGCTTCGGCAAACTGCCGGAAAAGATCTCTGGCCTTAATTGTTCTAAGGGTCTTGCCAGACCTAACGGCCTTAAGCTTCCAGTCATCGTCGTTTTCCACGGCTTTCATAAATTCATCGGTTACCCTAACTGAAATGTTGGCGTTCTGATATTGAATCGAGAAACTGTCCTTACCATCCAGGGTCATGTCCCATCCGAGACTTTGCAAGTCACGGGCTTTTCGCTCTTCGATGGCCTTACTCCAGATAAAATCCAGAATATCCGGGTGGTCGACATTTAAAATAACCATCTTTGCCGCTCTTCGGGTTTTACCGCCACTCTTAATAGCCCCGGCACTGGCGTCGGCCCCGCGCATAAAGCTTAGGGGTCCGCTGGCTGTTCCGGCGCTTTTGCCTAGAGGTTCAATGCTGGAACGGATCGGGCTAAGATTAATGCCCGAACCCGAACCGCCCTTAAAAATCATACCTTCTTCCACGTACCAGTTAAGGATTGCTGGCATCGTGTCTTCGATACCGAGAATAAAACAAGCGCTGGCCTGTTGCGAGCGCTCGGCCACGCCGATATTGAACCATACCGGTGAATTAAAGGCTGCCCGTTGAGTTGCTAAAATATATTTAATCTCTTGCTTGAAGTCTTCGGCAACCGCTTCGGAGTCGAAATATCCCTCCTCTAAACCGCTTCGGGTAATCGTATCTACCACTCTATCAATCAGTTGTCTCACCGATTGTTCACGTTCTTTAGTTCCCGGTGTGCCACTGAAATATTTTTGAGCGACAATATTCACCGCATTCTGTGACCAACCCTCCGGAAACTCAATGTCTTTCTGTTCAAAGACCACTTCGTCGTTAAGTGGATTTTTTAATAATGAGTGGCGGATCTCCCAATTAAGCTGGTCATAAGCCTTGCTATTTTTAGGGGTGAATATCCGCCCCACCCCTAGGTCGGTTGCCTGTCCCATTGTTTTTTCCTTTCCTAACCCCCGAGCAGAACCCTCACACTAATCCTGCTCCGACGTTTTAGCTTTTAGTTTATTATTTTATGGTTTTTGTTAGAGTTTTCAAAAAGCACTTCAAATTAAATTAATCAGTGCCTCCTGAGAGCTCTCTACGACCTTCAAGTTTTATACTTCACAACCGAAGAGAACTATCACTCCTTCACGAGGTCAGATTTAAGTAATTCGTTTTGCTGGCGAATGCGCTCTAACTCTCTTTCGAAACTGGCGATGTCTTTAAAGCGCCGATAGACGCTGGCGAACCGGACGTACGCCACCTCGTTAAGCAAACTGAGTCGCTGCATTACAAGATCGCCTATAGCCGCTGAGCTCACCTCCTGATCTCCGCAAGCATATAGTGAATCTTCAATGTCAGTAACCATCTGCTCCAGCTGCAAACCGGTTATCGGAGTCTTCTCACAGGCCTTATACAGGCCGCTCAGTAACTTTTCCCGAGTAAACAGTTGTCGAGTGCCGTCATTCTTGATGACGATCAGCTGAGGCCGTTCGATGCGTTCATAGGTAGTAAACCTGTGACCGCAAGTATTACACATTCGGCGGCGGCGAATTGCCTGGTTATCTGCCACGTCGCGTGACTCGATGACCTTAATGTCATCACTTTGGCATTTATTGCATTTCATACCTAACCTCCTTCTCGCCAAAAAAACACTATCCTTACTGGTCAACCCAGCAAAGCGGATTTTATTTTTTTGATGAGGTGTTTGTTTGTTTAATGTACACCAGCTGCTTTGGCTGTTGCCCATATATAGCGCTTGGTAAATTCAATATAGCCCTATCCATAGCGCTTGGCAATAGCCTTTGCGCTGTATTATTTACTTTTTTTGCTCGTCTTCCCCGTCGTCTTCTTTGACATGCCGCTTAGATAGTCTTCTGAGGAATGACGGCTTTTCCAAATCCTCGTCCAGCTTGCTGCTGACGATTGCGTCATCGCTTAGTGATTCCTCTTTTCCCGAATCGTTATCGGTCTTTTTATTGTCTTCATCGGCTACGTCATCTTCATCTTCGTCAATTGTCCAAATGTTCGGCATTGGGCTGTTCTCACTCGTAAAATCGCTTGTCTCGTTTTCGTCTTCTAATGTCGTATCGATACCAGACATTGTCGACTCGTCAACTACCGCTCCAGTTTCTCTCGACTCATGCGTCGCTTCGGTCTTGGGCAACGTTATTGGCCGTTCGGCGTAATAGGATGCGTCAAAGCCGGTAGCCACCACGGTAATAATCAGTTCTCCGCTCAAATCGGGATTAATTGTCGCACCGAAGATAATATTGGCTTCAGGGTCGGCGGCAGTCGTAATCGCTTCAGCGGCAGTGTTAATTTCATGCATTGCCAAATCATTGCCGCCAATAACGTTAAATAGAATACCCCTGGCCCCATCAATTGAAACCTCAAGCAATGGCGATTCAATCGCCTGCTGAGCCGCTTTAATAGCCCGGTCGTCACCACTTGCCCTACCTATACCCATCAAAGCACTGCCAGCATTACGCATTACCGTCTTAACATCTGCGAAATCCAGATTAATCAAACCATGCACCGTTATTAGATCGGAAATACCTTGAACACCTTGCCTCAAGACATCATCGGCAACCTTGAAAGCCTCTAGTAGCGGGGTTTGTCGGTCTATCGTCTGCAGCAATTTATCATTAGGAATAATAATCAGCGTATCGACTGAACCCCTCAATTTATCGATCGCGTCTTCAGCGTTACGGCGACGTTTATCTCCCTCGAACGCAAATGGCTTGGTAGCGAAGCCAACGACAAGTGCGCCGGTTTCCCTGGCAATTGAAGCAACTACGTGTCCGGCGCCACTGCCGGTTCCGCCACCAGCACCTAGGGTCACAAATACCATATCGGCACCCTCTAAAGCCTTGCGGATATCGTCTGCTGATTCTTCAGCCGCCTTCTGTCCGACTTTTGGGTCAGCTCCAGCGCCCAGTCCCCTGGTAGTATCTTTGCCAATATGGATCTTTCTGTCAGCTTTAGAGTGATGTAGCGCCTGAGCATCGGTATTGATTGCTACAAACTCAACGTTTTCCACGCCGGCCTCAACCATTCGGTTCACGGCTGCCCCGCCGGCACCGCCAACCCCGACAACCTTAATCTGAGCGAACGTTTCAATTGCGGGCTCTACTACCTGGGCCATGTATCCCCCTAGATAAAACTTTTACTAGGTTACAGTATACCCTTGTTGCGGTACAAATCAACAAAATGTATACGACACCAATATGTGATTTTCAGCCCTTAGCTTAGCATTATCCAGCAGAATTGTAGGGCCACGTAGCTGAGCTAATTATGTACTCTAAGGCTTTTATGATCTGTTATATGTGTTTTTTAAATCGTTTTAAAAGCTTGTTGGCGATGCTATAAGTGGATTGAGTCAGACTGCTTTGTTGCGGTACCAAGGTATCCGGCAAAAGCAGCATGTCCAACATCATCAAGCCGACCACGCCTGAATAAGATGGGCTTTCAACCGTATCCACCAAGCCGCTGACATTGCGGATTTTTCCGGTTCTGGCCGGCAACTGCAGCTTGTCTCTAGTAAAATCAGCTAGCCCGGGCAATTTAGCGCTACCGCCGGTAATAACTACTCCTCCGGGCAGTTTCCTCGATTTCTTGATTCTTCCCAGTTCCTTATCAACTAGCTCCAGCAACTCGTCGATGCGAGCTTCGGTTATCATGGTTACGTCAGCAAAGTCGAAATTATAAACCTGCTTGCCGCTTTTAATCGTTACTGTTGTCTTATTGTGATCCGGCGTCAGCGTGGCATGCTCAATCTTTACTTTTTCCGCCACATCCAAATCGGTTCTTAAGCCTATGGCCAGATCATTAGTTAGATTGATACCCCCAACCGGTATTACTCCGACATGTTGAACTTCTCCGTCTTCAATAACTATCCAGTTAGTTGTCCCGGCACCAATGTCCAGCACCAAGGTTCCGGCTTCCTTCTGTTGGCGGGTCAGTACAGCTTCGGCGGCCGCCAAACTGGATACCGTGAAGTTATTGGGACTAATGGCTGATTTTTCCAGCGCCTGATTGAGATTGCGCAGATTAGGAGTTGCCGCCGTAACTATATGGGCGTCGACCTCCAGCCTGATTCCCTGCATACCGACCGGATCTTTAATGTTCTGTTGACCGTCAAGACTGTAATTTTTAGCAAAAAACTGAATTATTTCCCGGTTAGCAGGTAACGATACAACCGTCGCCGCTTCTTCTACCCGCATCCGGTCTTCTGGTGTTATTTCCCGGTTAGCGGCACTGATGGCAATAACTCCCCTGGAATTAAAACCGGTGACATGCGAACCGTTGACATTGATTGTTGCCCGATGGATTTGCTGACCGCTGATCCTTTCGGCTTCGGTAACCGCCGCAATAATCGCTTCGGCGACATCATCAACATGCACGACGGTGCCCTTGCGCATTCCGCTGTTTTTAGCCGACCCGTGTCCAATTACCGACAGTTGATTACTGCCCGGATCAAGCATACCCACAACACACTTGACAGTGCTAGTGCCAATATCTAAACCGACGTAACAATTGTTTTGCGCTTCACGCATTGTCGTAAGTATAACGCTAACACTTTTAGATGAGCAAGTTATTCACTAGCTACATCTAACTCCGTTAAGACTTCACTACCGGTTTCAGTGATTAAGATAGTATGCTCGAAGTGAGCCGACATCGAGTGATCGCGTGTCCGCACCGTCCAATGGTCAGGATCAAGCATCACCTTCTCGCTGCCCATTGTCGCCATCGGTTCAATGGCGATAGTCATCCCAGCGCTCAGCCATGGTCCGGAATTCTTACGACCGTAATTGGGAACATTAGGGTCTTCATGCAATTGATGCCCCACGCCGTGTCCGACCAGGTCCCTGACAATTCCATAGCCTTGTTTATCTAATACCGACTGGACGGCGGCACCGATATCACCAACCCTAACACCATCCTTGACTACCGCAATCCCATCAACTAGCGACGCCTTAGTGTATTTAAGTAACTGTGAATGATTTTTGTCTTTTGGCTTGCCGGCTATTAGTGTTACGGCGCTATCGGTAATCATTCCTCGGTAATTAACGCCAAAATCCAGACTTACCAGATCGCCATCGTAAATAATTCTACTTGGGCTGGGAATTCCATGAACTACCTCGTCGTTAAGGGAAATGCAGATCACATCGGGAAACCCTTGATACCCCAAAAACGGCGCCTCGCCCCCCAACGCGCTCAGCTCTCTTTTGGCGATGACTGCTAAATCCTTAGTTGACACGCCGGGTTTAACCTCACTGCCCAAATGCTTCAAGATCGTTGCCAGAATTTGACCACTTTCTCTCATAGCCAATATTTCAGTCGCATTTTTAATTTTAGTCATCATTTGTTTAATTGCTATCGTTTTTAAAGATGGATCGTCCGGATAACATCATTATTAACCTCATCGACTGAACGTTTTGCGTTTATATTGATCAGTTTGATTCCATGTTTAGTGTACCAGTTGATTAACGGCCTGGTAAGTTCAGCGTATTCCTTAAATCGCTCCTCAATGACCTCTTCTTTGTCATCCATTCGGCCGCGGGCGCGCAACCGCTGTTTAACTGTCTCCTCCGGTGCTTCCAGGTTTATGACGTGGTCGATACTGAAACCTTCCCTCTTGGCCTTATCCAGTAACCATTCCGCCTGCACGACCGTTCTGGGAAAACCGTCAAGCACGCAAAGCCTTTTATTAGACAAGCTATCAAGCACTCGGTCCAACAGCCCGATGACCTCTTGGTCATCCAACAGCTCCCCTGCCAGCATCTGGGAACGTCGCTCGCCGCTGACGTAAAGCCGGATCAGCTCGCCCATAGATATTAGATGCATTCCGTGTTGGTCGGCCATCATTTTGCCCTGCGTTCCCTTACCGGAACCGGGCAGACCCATCAGTAGTATCAACTAGACAACCTTTCTTTTACTAACCTGGCTATATTAGCACCGTCAGCAGCTCCGGCGGTTTCAGCTTTAACGGTAGCAATCACTTGGCCCATCGCCGATAAATCCTTAGCCTCGAGTTTATCAACTACCGTCTCGACCACTGACTTTAATTCATTTTCGGACAGCTGTTGAGGTAGATAGGCCTCAATGATAACCTTTTCCGCCAGTTCAGCATCAGCCCGAGACTGATTGCCTCCCTTAATGTATAAATCGGCACTTTCCTGGCGTTTCTTCGCTTCTTTACTTAATACGGCAATCTCTTCTTCTTCGTCCAAACCGCTGTCGCGTTTACCTTTTTCAACCTTAGCATAAAGCAAGGCGCTCTTGATAATGCGCAGTGTGTCAACTTTGGTGCGATCACCGCTTAAAAGCGCTGCTTTTAAGTCCTGCTCAATTCGCCGTTCCAGCATTATTGATCAGCGCTGACCTAGTTTAGCGCGCTTAATTTTATTCGCCTTGCGCTCTTGACGAATTATAGCTTTAACTCGTCTTTCCCGCTTACTAATCGGTTTCTCGAAAAATTGACCCTGTTTAACGTTAGCCAGAACGCCGGATTGTTGAACCTTACGGTTAAAGCGCCTCAGTAAGTTTTCCAGAGACTCTTTGGAATCTTTTCTTGTTACCTGTATCATGCGCCTAGTTTACCTCAAGAGCTTCAGATTAGCAAACCTATGTTCTTTTCTGGGTCGTTCGTTGGCTTTTCAAGACAATACTCTGCAATTCTTTAAAAATCGGAAACTGTTTGTTTGTCGAGTAGACTTTGGTATTACCCTGTTTTTCTGAAGTTAAAAATCCGACCTTTTCCAAGCGTTTCAATTCACGTTGGATATTACCGGCGTCTTCCTTGATAAGCTTAGCTAGACCACGTACATGCGTCTTGAAATCGGGATACTTCGCATAAATAACGATGATCTTCCGTCTGACTCTGGATGTAATAAAAACGTCTAGCATATTCCCTTTATTGTTATTCAAACAACGTACACTCAAGTATACCTTAGTTCTTTATGCCATTTCAAGGCATTTTCTTTAAGAAAATTATAAATTAAAATCGTCGGCATATAAAATACCTAACTAGATAACTATGCAGTATTTTGAAGTTTGGGTGCGCAGCAATCGCTATCACGGCTTAAACGGCTTAAGCTATTGTTACGAGCAAAAACTTAGACCGGGACAGCTGGTCAGTGTGCCACTTAGAAACGAAACGTTTATTGGGGTAATTGTCAAAGCTCAAGCTAGAGCTCCCGAAAAAGTAACACTCAAGAAAATCAACTCAGTAATCGACTTGCCGCCGTTGCCGGTTAAGCTAATGGAGTTAATGCGCTGGCTTAAGGAGTACTACCCAGCGCCGGTCGGTGCCATAACGAAACAATTTATTCCGGCTGGCATTGACACGCTTAACAAAGATATCGCTAAACTCGAGAATCGGGATCAGAACCCGCCTGCCTCCGCCCAATTGCCACCGCTTAGCAAACAGCAGTTGGCGGCGCTGGAAACAATGTTAGCCGTTAACACCACCTACCTGTTGCATGGAATTACTGGCAGCGGTAAAACACGGCTGTATATGGAGCTGGCCAAACAGGAACTCGCCAGAGGCCGCTCGGTTTTAATGCTAACTCCCGAAATCAGCCTGACCACCCAGCTGGAGATCGGCTTTAATAGTACTTTTCCGGGAAAAACCATAGTTATTCATTCGACCCTAACCCCAAAACAACGAACCGAACGATGGGCTTCCTTAAACAATAGCTCCGAGCCGAGGATAGTCATCGGTCCGAGGTCGACTATTTTCAGTCCACTAAAGGATATTGGTTTAATTATCCTCGACGAGGAACACGAACCCGCCTACAAACAGGAACAATCGCCCTATTATCTGACCAGCCGGGTAGCCGCCAAGCTGCGGCAGCTACATCAGGCAAAACTGATTTTAGGATCGGCCACACCGCTAATCAGCGATTATTATCTTGCCAAAAGCCTGGATAAGCCAATTGTCAGAATGACCGAACTCGCCAACTCCTCTAAAGTTAAACCGATCAGCCGGCAAACACTGATAATCGATAGTAAAGACCGGTCATTATTTAACCGCTCGGCGTATCTCTCTCAACCGCTAATAGACGCAATCGACCAAAACCTTTCGCGCAAAGAACAAACCCTACTTTATTTAAACCGACGCGGCACTGCCAGAGTCATAATCTGTGAAAAGTGTGACTGGCAAGCGCGGTGTAGCCGATGCGATTTACCGCTTACTTACCATGGCGACAGCCATAACTTACGCTGCCATAATTGTGGTTTTATGATGACGGCGCCGGTAACCTGTCCTCAGTGCAAAAACCCCTCTATTAAGTATCTAAGTGTCGGCACTAAAGCGATCGTCGATGAGGCTGGCCGACTGTTTCCGGAGGCATCAATCAGACGATTTGACACCGATAACCTGAAAGCTGATCGACTGGAGCAGAATTTTCAAGAAATACATAGTGGAAATATAGACATTATCGTCGGTACTCAGATGCTGGCAAAAGGACTTGACCTGCCAAAACTGAGCCTTGTCGGTGTTATTATGGCCGATACTTCGCTGCAGTTACCCGATTACACTGCTAACGAAAGAACCTACCAGCTGCTGGAACAGGTTGTTGGCCGAGTAGGAAGAGGCCATCTTAACGGTCTGGCAATTATTCAAACCTACCAACCAAACAACCCAACCATCAGCGCCGCCATAAACGACGATTGGAACGATTTCTATACTAGAGAGGTAGAGGAAAGACAAAAATATGCTTTCCCGCCATTTGTGCATATGCTGAAATTGAGTATTCAGCGGGCATCAGCCGCCCGTGCCGAAACGGCTGCATTAAAATTGAAATCAAGCCTGCCGGAAACGCTAAGAGTCGAAGGACCAGCACCGGCTTTCCATGAACGCCTAGGAGGAAAGTATCGCTGGCAACTGATCGTCAAGTCAACCAACCGGTCCGATTTGACCAACATAATAGCCACACTGCCTTCAGGTTGGTCGTACAACATCGATCCGATAGATTTGATTTAAGACTTTATCGTACTCTGCTCCTCCTATATACTTGCTGTTGAATTATGACTATTACCAAAGACGACATCATAACCCTGCCTAATCCGCGCCTAAGACAGCGCTCAAGAAAGGTCGGAATCATTTCACGAGAGATAAAACAGATCGCTGAGGATATGATTGCGGCAACGCTCAATTGGGATGCTTCACGCAACCACGAGGTTGGCGTCGCCCTGGCAGCTGTGCAAATCGACCGCCCCTATCGGATAATCGTGATAAGAAACAACTACGAAGACAAAGAGGACAATTCATTCTTGACATTCATTAACCCTGAGATAACTAAACTCGAAGGTAAAACTGTGGCTGACTATGAAGGCTGCTTAAGTGTTCCAAATATCTATGGTAAAGTTAAGCGCTACGAAAAAGTCAGAATCAAAGCACTGAATCTCGAAGGCAAGCCATTCAGGGTAACGGCCGATGGATTTCTAGCCAGAGTTTTCCAGCATGAAATCGACCACACCAACGGCATCGTCTTTATTGACCACATCAAAGACGACCCCGAGGCTTTTTACAATCTAACCGAGGAGGGCAAATTGATAGCCCTAAACTACGATGACATCAAGAACAATTATCTTCTTTGGGAATGAGCGACTGGCAACCGGAGTTGAAACTAGGCTACCGGTTTTAAGTGCCTTGATCGCTAACGGTTACCGGGTAGCGGCAATCGTCATAGCGCCACAAAAACCGCTTCCGCGCTCACGCAAAACCAGACCGCTGGAGGTGGTCGGTTTTGCCCAACATAACAATGTCCCCCTATTGGAACTTGAGTCGCTAAAAGCTTCGGTCGGCCCACTGAGTAAATTCAATGCAACGGCGGCCATTTTGGCCGCATATGGCAAAATTGTTCCTCAAACGGTAATTGATATCTTTCCGAAAGGTATTATTAATATTCACCCGTCTCTCCTGCCTAGCCACCGAGGACCGACACCAATCGAGTCAGTTATCCTAAACGATGAACGACGAACAGGAGTCAGTTTGATGCAATTATCCGCAGCAATGGATGCCGGGCCGATTTTCGACCAAACAGTCATTGAGCTAAACGGCAGCGAGAGCAAGAGCTATCTTGCCAATACGTTGGGAAACTTAGGTGCAGACTTATTAATCAAACACTTGCCGGCGATCATTGACGGCCGGCTGACAGCAAAACCGCAACCAAGCAATCCGGTCAGCTATGACAGTAAAATTCTGTCGGACCAGTCAAAACTGGATTTTAACAAATCGGCGGAGGTGCTGGCTCGAGAAATCAGAGCTTATCTGGGTTGGCCCCGCAGCCGTAGTGAAATTAACTCTAAAGGAGTTATTATTACCGCAGCGCATGCCATCAATCCCCCGCTCAAGAAACCGCTAACCGCCGGCAAGTTGTGGACTCTTGACCGTCTGCAGCTGGGCATTGCTACATCAAAGGGAATTCTTGAGATTGACAGGCTAATACCGAGCGGTGGCAAAGAAATGTCCGGAGCCGAATATTTAAGAGGCTATCTCGCCCTCTAAATCGCTACTGGGCGCTGGGCGGAAAGGATTGATTATTCCCCGGTTGAGCCGGCGGCAGATTATTGTCCGGCGGGTAAGGCGGGATCTGCTGCGGCGGCAAATTATTACTTAATGGCGGGACAGGCGATTGCTGCTGGAGCTGCTGGCCGTAATTATCGTTGCCGTTTTGTACGGCCTGGGGCGGTACAGCGGATGTGCCGCTAACGGCTTGGCCGGTCGGCGTAGCTTGTAAAATCTGTGGCGCAACGAGCCGAACTTCTTCTTTTAATTTATCAAATTCCTCCTGGACTATCTCTTTATAGTTAGGGAAGTTTGTTTCCAACCATTTAAAGGCGCCGTTGTCATCTTTGGTCTGATAATACTGGTCAAACTCGTCCAGCTGCTCGTTGGTCATCTGATCCGCTAAACGCATTCCAACTCGCATTTCCAAGGTCTCATAGATGTGGTCCAACAAGCTTTTTTGTTCAGCCTGGGGCAATGACCCAAGTCCGATTTCGTTGAGCAGGTTAACATCAAGTACTATTGCCATATATGTTTTACCCGATTAGTTATTAAGATTTTATCATTGACAGATGCCCATCTACAAATGTCGTTGAACTACTTCCCTGGTATATACTTCCAGCCGGTCGTTAATCAGAAGATCAAGCTTGGAGATTGTTTGAAGATTAATTCCGCACATCTCCCCTTCCAATACTTCCTTTACATCCGTAGGTCCGCGCTTCAATCCAACTACCTCAACGTCCATAAGTAATTTCTTGTCTCGCACTACCCTCGCCCGCGCCGGCGCCAGCAAATGGCCCTTTGTTACTTCACCGCCGCAAATTACCCCTGTCTTAGTGGAATTGAAGACCCCCTTTACGACCAAGGTACCTATATCAGTCTCGACAACTTCCGGCGATAACAGCTGCTCAAGCTCCAGCTTTACATCATCTAAGAGCTCATATATGACGTTATAGATTCTTAATTCAAGCCTGTCTCGAACCGCCTGTTGCCTAATTGAACTGGGAACATTAACGTTAAAACCGTAGATTATGGCTGTAGCGGTTTTGGCTAAGCGTAAATCGTTATCGGTTACCGCGCCGACTCCAGAACCGACCAGTCGCACCGCGACTTCTTCGGTATCCAGGCTTTTCAGGCTATCAATCACCGAGGTCAGCGATCCCTGAACGTCCGCCTTAATAATTACTTTAAGCTCTTGCATTTCCTGGCTTCTACTAATTAAACGGAGGAGTTCCGAGCTGCTTACTCCTTGTGTGTGATGGTTTTGTCCCAATGATAAAGTTTTTTCCGCTTCGGCACGAGCCAGTTTTTCATTTGCCACCACTCTGAATTCATCACCGAACTCCGGCAAAGTCTTAAAGCCGGTAATAGTAACGGGAGTCGATGGGCCGGCTTCGTTAAGCGGTTGTCCGGTTGTCGACTCTAGATTACGAATTTTAGCGTATGTTGTACCGGAAACAACAAACTGTCCTCTTTTGAGTACTCCGGACTCAATCAGTGCATGGGCAACCGGTCCTCTACCGGTTTCAACATGCGCTTCAATCACTAGCCCCCTGGCCGATACGTTAATTTCGGCGCGCAAATCCTCAACGTCAGCAACCAATAAAATCATGTCAAGTAATTCAGACACCCCTTGTCCGGTCTTGGCCGATACTTCCTGGACTATCGTATCCCCGCCCCATTCTTCAACTAGCAAATTCTGCTCTGCCAGCTGTTGTTTGATTCGGTTTGGGTCGACACCCTCCTTGTCAATCTTATTAAGGGCAACGATTATCTTAACTCCTGCTTTCCTGGCATAGCGAATGGCCTCGATTGTTTGCGGTTTCACGCCATCATCGGCCGCAACAACTAGGATAACTATATCCGTCAGCTGGGCACCGTGCTCACGAATGGCGGCAAACGCCTCATGCCCCGGCGTGTCCAGGAACGTGAGCATACGACCGTTATGTTCAATTTGGTAAGCTGAAATGTGCTGAGTAATTCCGCCGGCTTCGTTAGTTGCAACATTGGCGCTACGGATCGCATCCAGCAAACTGGTTTTACCATGATCGACGTGGCCCATTACGGCAATAACCGGCGGGCGGACAACAGCCGTACTTGAATTTGATGTTTTGACTCGCTTCGGCTTCAGCGTTTGTTCATCTGAGTGCTCCTTAAGCTCCACGTCTAGGCCCAGTTCCTGAATAATAATCTGGGCAGTATCAAAATCAATCCGTTCGTTAACTGTCGCCATCACTCCGTTCTTCATTAGTTCGGTAATGAGCTTAGATACTGGAATCATTAGCCGTTCGGCAAGAGCGCCAACGGTAATCGTGTCTTCGACTTCAATAGTGGTTGCCATGTGCCGTAAACGCTCCTTTCTGCCACGGACGGCTTAGTTAATCCTCTTAAACTAGCCTATTTGCTGACTTTTTTAGCTTTGGGCTTCTTGGTCAAACCCTGCTTCAGGGACAGCGAAATCTTGCGGTTTTCAGTATCAACATCCAGCACCTTAAACTCTTTGGTTTCGTTTAGCTGGAATAGCTTTTCCGGATCAACGCTTTCGTCGTCGCTCATTTCTGAAACATGAACTAAGGCCTCGACGCTCGGAGTAAGTTGCACGAAAGCACCGAATGGTGTAATCCGGGTAATCTTGCCCTCAACGACGTCTCCCCTACTAAAGGCTTTGACCTCGCTCAACCAGGGGTCTTCGCTCATTTGCTTCAGACTTAACGACAACCTGTCTTTGTCGATAGCGATAATCTTCGCCTTTACGTTATCGCCAACCTTCAGATAGTTGCGTGGATTATCTACCCGCTCCCAAGAAATCTCCGAGATGTGGATTAAACCTTCTATGCCATCAACGTTTACGAATGCACCAAAGTCGATCACTCCGGTAATTATCCCATCTATAACGTCACCGACTTTTAGGTTAGCAAAACGGGCAGCCATATCGTCTTTTACCGCTTCTTTTTCGGAGAAAATAAGTTTATTATCCTTGCGGCTGGTGTCGAGTATTCGCACGAATATCGGCTTATTAGTAAGGGCGTTAAGTTTTTGTAAAATTTCATCCTTATCAGCCCCGCTGACTCTTGGATAGTGCCCGGCCGCCAATTGACTGACCGGCAAAAAGCCTCTAATTCCTTCGAGTTCAACTAACAAGCCGCCACGATTAGCATCGTATGGCGTAATCTCGACTATTTCCTGTTCCGAGAAAATACGTTCGAGCTCTTCCCATCCTCGATCCTTGACAGCCCGACGCATACTAAGTAATGCATGGCCTTCGTCCATTTCCGGGTCAATCACGCTTACGGTGATCGTCTGACCGGCCTCCAGCTGTTGCCCGTGACCAATTTCCCGACGCATAACCACGCCGACACCCTTTGCCCCGAGATCTACCCAGATCTCGTGCTTTTTAATCGAGGTAATTACCCCTTCTACGACGTCGCCGGGCTTCAAAGCCTCAATCTCGCTCTGAGCAAGCAGCTCGTCCATTGTTAATGAAGTCTTTGGCATAATACTATATGCCTCCTTTATAGTGTATTTCCTACGGTTGATGTCGCGCTTACATAATCAAAGCCGAACAAACCCCCGTAAAGATTACCTTAATTATACAGATTTACTCTTTAAGATCAAATTTCGTGCGGCAAAGATTATAAAAGTCTTAATTGTATTTATCGAGCAGTAATTTTTTGCCGTGTTTGCTACCCAGCCAAAACGATGGTATCATCCCCAAAAACAACACACCCAACAACCACCAATACGACAACAAATTACCGGTATTAAGCGTGTTGCTCTTTGGCTGAACCGGAGAAGTTGCATTTGCTGTTATCTGTCCGTTAGCCACGCCCACGACCTGCAAAAACCCGGTGTTTCCTTGGCTATCGGAAGCTTCTATGGTTACGCTGTAGGTTCCAGAAGTAGCGTAAGTGTGTTTGATATTAATTTGTCCGCCGGAGGCACTGCTTTGGAGTGTTGATGGCTGGCCATCACCCCAGTCAACACTAATGGCATAAGGCGCGGTTCCGCCGTTTATTATTATTGGCCAACTTAAAACCTGGCCGGGATTAGCGCCCTTTTCGGCGTATTCACTGGTAATAGTTACCCGGCTACCGGTAGGTATAGCTTGAGCTCCGTTATATGTCACGCTAACACCGTTTGATGCTGGGCCGGACTGTCCTAGACTGTCATAGTCCATTGCTACAATATCGTTCCGCCCGTTAAACAGCCCCACCTTCAAACTATAGCTATTATTTACACATACAGCCGAGCCGACAAAAACATTGTTGTCCAGTATCTTTATCAGTAAACCGTTGGGGCAAAGGCCGCTAACCACAATCGGTATATTGGCGATTGTCTGACCATTACCGGGGACTGCGATTGTCGCCGCCTGCGACGGTGGCGGACTGGGTATTGTTGCTTCCAACCCGAGAGAACCTGACTGTGGGTTTTGTTGTGAGCCAAGTGCGCTGGCCGTTGGGCTCAAAGCAATCATTAACAGCGCGCTAAGAATACAAGCTATCTTTATAAACCCGGCGACAAATCGTTTGATTGTCATTTTTACACCTGAATATCTCCCTATTGATATTCCTTATGCTTAGTACTACGTATTGAGCGCTTATACCAGTATCGGAAAACCTTTGGCATACCCCAAATGCCAAAGATTATAAGAAACAGAACGATCACAGCCAATATAATTATCCAGTAGGCGACTACATAAATAGTTGTACTCGCGCTCAATAACTGGCCTGAGGTACCGTAACCGAAATATCCATTGACGGTATACTTGCCAAACGAACCCAGACCGCTCAAGGGTACGCTAAATTGCCGATAACTTCCCGGAAGAACGCTACCGGGAGGTGTGACGTTATTGATAACCTTTGTCATTATGGTTTTACTGCCTGATTGAACTTCAATTTTACCGTATGGCTCTTCTTGAACATTGCCGGTATTCTCAAATTTTACGATCGCCGAAAGACCATTAGAGCCAAAAAATAATCGGCTTGGTCCGGATGAATTTGAGACATTAAAGCTATTTAAGTCAAGCTGCTCTTTCATTCCAGGTCCGGGGACCTTGACCAATATCAGCGATGCCACGCTAGCCGCCAGGGTAACATTGTGCGTAGCGTTAATGCTCGCCGGAGCAAACCTTACCGCCGCATAGTAACCACCACCGGGTGTACTCTTGGGTATATTAATTACCACATTAACCAAAGACTCTTGTTCAGGGGCTAACAAAACATTTTTTATTGGCGCAATAAACTGTTTTAAGCTATGCGGATTGTAGCCGTTCGATTGCTTAATAAGCAGTGCAGGCGTCCCATTATCCCCTCTGGCAATGAAGTCGTCGATAATTACTTGCAGACTGGCAGGGGTTTTGGTGGCATTAGTTACATAAACCGGCACAGTTTTAGATTGACCGGGATAGATAGTCAGCTCGGTTCTAACCGGCGACACCCTTAGACCGTTCGATGACGATACCTGGGTGGTTCCGGCCGCCGCACTGGACGCAGTGCTCATTAATGACAATAGCAAAGTAACAGCCGCTATACTAAAAGTCGCCCGTCTTAAAATCATATCCCCATTTCCTCTTATTTTTTTGACTCAAGACGATAATAGCATAAGTACTAAAAGTTGCCTACCCCAACGTAGGTTAATGTAGTGGCGTAATAGCCTGCCGGTTGGTTGTTGGCTATGTTTATAATATAACTGACCGTGTACTCTCTAAGGTCCGAGGCCTGCGTTGAGCTGGCGATGACATCACCGCTATTATATTTAAACAAATTTGGCTCATCATATGGCGTCGTAGGGTAGCCCGTACCCGGACCGAGAATACTATTACCAACTGCCGGTGAAGTGTTTGAAACAAGGTTAAGACCGAACTGATTAGTCCCCGTAGAGGAAGCGCCGTTAAGGGTTAACGGATTAATAATATTGTTACCGGAGGTCATAGTACTGCCGGCAACTTGAATGCTGTAGCCGTTTTGAGCATTTGTCGCCACAACCATTTGGCTGGTCGCCTTAGCCGTAGTAAAGGCAGACAGATAGCCGAAGTTAATGTAGTTGCCGCTGGCATTGGCGCAGTTTAGACTAGGTATGCTGACACCTACACAAAATAACAGATAAGGCGGGACGTAGGCATTAACCGTATAGGCATTATTAACTATCAAAGCTAAGCCGCCTGTATCTGTCGGAGTTCCGCTAGCATCTGCGGTCGCAAAAGTTTGCAACCTCGCGTAAAACTCTCCCGCAGAAGACTGGTTAGTGACATTAGATAGGTCCAATACGATCGTTACCGGCCCAACGGTCGATGGGGTTCTGGTTAGAATAAGCGTGTTGGGGTTCGACAGCGCAGAGATACTGAAACCACTGACGCCGCTTTGATAAGACAACGTAGCTGCGCTCAGGCTAAACCCGCTTGGGACAACGCAAGTTACCTGAAAAAGAGGTGAGTTGGAACAGTATTGCACTTCAATTGAGCCGAGAGTCTCTGATGACGGTAGAGTAAGTTCAACCTTATAGCTGGTTACCGCTCCGGGTGTATCATTGCCAATATACATTAGTCGCGGCTCTAATAACGATAAGCCGTATGCAACTTGTACATTTAAAAACAAAATCAGCGCTATGGGCAGTAGTTGGGTTGCCCATAGCGACAGATAGTGCAGCCTGGTAGTTAAGCGTACGCGATGCATTCGCCCGCCTAGTGCTGTCTTAGAACGATCCGGTGGCTATTAACTGATGAGTGGCTGTGTAGATACCGGAGGGAGTTGTAGCGCTGGCAGTTACACCATAGGTGATTGTTGAGACAGAGGAGTTTTGCGGACCGGTCATTTGAGCAATGGATTCACCGTAGGTACTAAGAGTGCCGCTAGTAGTGTTTGTGTCCAGGGCATATGTCGTCGAGCTGGTTGTGTAGGGTGATACGGCGGCCATACCGGCGCCAAGCGCAGACAGGTATAGTCCGAAGTCCGCGGTGCCAGCTGTTATTGGGCCAGCCGTTGCGCCAACTGCGGGTATGGTATATGTACCGAACGTTAGCGTGCCGCCATACAGATTAACTGTTACCGTGTTCTTTGCATTAGTACTGATTTCAAAACTCACCGTTGATGTAGATACAGTCGAGTCTTCGACTATGTCAACTCCGTTGACGGGGGTGCCTAGGTTTACACTGGTAGAGTTGGTCGTCAAACAAGCAGATGTCTGATAGATACAGAATGAGAGAGCTTCCTGAACGATCGCTTGCAGCTGAATTTCTGTAGTTGTTGACAGTGCATCTCCACCGTAGTCAACCAATCCAGTCAATGAGGACGTCTGCGTTGTTGATACATAAGTTTCGGCGTCAGCTTCGGTAGCAAAAGTCAGAATACGAGCATAAAAAGTACCGACAGTCGTGGGGTTGGTGACTGAAGTGATGCTAAAAGTATCAGCTACAGTAGTACTTTGCGTTACCGGAGTACTGTTTATTAAAAACAGAGTGCTGGCGGTAGAGCTTGCCCATACGGACCATCCGGTAGTACCCAAGCCCGAACCCGAAGGTTCTACGGTTGCAGCAGATGAGCCACCTGTGGTAAATCCGGTCGGTGCGGTACAGGTTGCGCCGACAATTGGCGAAGTACTACAAAAATCAACAACAACTCCACCTATACTAGTAGTAACTGTTGGAGTCCACTTAACCGTGTAAGTAACCGAACTTTGACCGGCGTTCGATTGGCTCATTTGAATTTGTCTAGGCTCGACAATCCCAGCTAATGCCGTTTGCGGACCAAGAAGAGCCGGTGCAATACCCACCAATAGCAACAGGCTGGCTGTCACTACGTAGAATATACTTTGTATAGAGAACTTTTTGTGTTGTTTTTTCATTTTTTATATTAAGTTAATTTATGAGAGGTATTATAGTTACTAATGCTTATTTTGCAATAGAATTTTTCTATAGCCTGTGGATAACTCTTAATAGGTCGGGACGGCGGTTATGACATCGTTCATTATATAAGTACCGGCAGGCGTAGTGGCACTGATATTCATAATATAGGAGATTGTGAAGTCGGTAATTCCCGAGCTTGAATTGGAATAGGCTATCTCGGTGTTATTGCCATAATAAAACTTACCGCATGTACCATAGTTACTAGACACCGCACCGTAGCTATATGATGGGCCGGGTACCTGTACCGGATTAGCGCCGAAATTAATCGGAGCCCCGCAGGCGGTGGTGTTGTTTACTAAATTCATGCCGAATTGTTCAGTCCCCTGAGATGAGGCGGCAGGCGTGCTCATAGCCGTCATTGTATAGCCGGCAATCTGCGGCGGCGGCGAGTCCGTATAAATTGAGTACCCCCCCGCCAGATATGCTCCAACTGAGAATGTTGCCGTTCCGGTACCCGTTGAGGTTGTACTTATTACTCCCATATTGACACTCGAAGTATTTACAACAAGCTGGAGTGACGGCTCACGGTTAACATTAAATCCGGCGTATGCTTGATAGTTAGAACTGGAAACGAGTCCAACGCCGGTTTCAGACAATGATTGTTTAGCGCAATAAGATTGCGAGCAAGTAGAATCAAGCGATCCGCCGCTACCAAAAAAAATCTGTCCAACACCGTATGTAGAAGAACATGCCTGCTGGCCGGAAACGCAAGCCGCCGAAGTTGCTCCGCTGTTATATATAACCGAAAGCAAACAAAATACTACTGCAGTTATAATAAATCTCAGTTTCCCCATTTGTTAATATAATGCTAAATTTAAAGCTAAATAGCAATCCGTTAACGTTTAATCGTGCTTTCTTGTATAGTACTAAATAAGAAAAGTACTCGAATATGAATAATGATAATCAAAACAACGAAGCCAAAGAAGCTCTGGAGTCTTCACTGGAAAGTCTTGGCCCAGACCAAACGGAACAGAACAATCACCAAGACCAACAGCCCCAACATCAGCAGCCAAAAAGTAGCAGTTTCTTTAATAAAATATTTGGCGACATCACTAAAAAAGCAACCGTTTATATGTCTTTATTTATCGTGCTGGCAGTTATCGTGGTGGTCCTTACAATTATTGGCTATAACCGTACTAGATCCAGCCAACCTTCGATTGCCGAACAACCACTTTCAAATTCAGCCTTAAATAAAATTGCCAGCAGCAGCGAGGTAGTCGGAGGATCGAATCAGTTGCTGACCGTACAGAGCAGCTCCATATTCAACGGTCAGGTTCTGGTCAGAAACAATCTACAGGTAGCCGGCAAGCTTGAGGTCGGCGGTAGCTTAAGTCTTACCGGTATTGTAGTGTCCGGTAATAGCGTTTTTGACACCGTCCAGATTAACAAGAACCTGTTGGTAGGCGGCAATACCACTCTTCAGGGGACATTAGCCATTCAAAATAATCTAACAGTAAACGGCTCCGCTAACTTTTCTGGGTCAGTCTCAGCGCCCCAGTTAACCACCGGCTCATTACAGCTAAACGGAAACCTGAGCCTAACCCATCATTTAACTATTAGCGGACCCATACCGGGGCGGACTACCGGCGCCGCTCTCGGCTCCGGTGGAACTTCATCGCTAAACGGCTCCGACTCATCGGGAACAATTACGCTCAATGCCGGGAACGGCGCTTACGCCGGCTGCTATATTAGCGTCAGCTTCGTCACACCGTTTAACACCACTCCGAAACTGCTTATTACTCCTGTTGGACCGTCGACGGCTACCCTAAACTATTACGTCAACAGAACAATTAATAACTTCAGCATATGTTCGATTAACTCACCCGCCCCGGGCCAATCGTACACTTTTGACTATTTAGCAATCGACTAGATAAGACACTCCGAATGAACGGTTAGAAGCGTTATGGGTATTTATTATTGAAGAATAAGATACGCCGCCGCTAAGCTTAGCGCAAAAATAGCTATTCCGATTAGGGCCGTACGTATAATGCTGCCATATATTACTTTCTTGGCAAGAGGATTACGCCCCAGCGAAATAATACCATTCTTTACACCGGAATAGATGATCGTAACGGCTACTATTATGCCGACTAAAACTATAAAGAGAGTTAGGTAGACGCGGGTAGCACTGACACTTTTCTTTGTCGCAAACCTGGTTAGTTTGCTTAAGAAGGCCGGTATCCCCTGCGGTCCGACATCCAATGGGTTGTTGGCGATCGCAATATCCACTGGAACCAGTCCGTAATTGACTGCGATTTTACCGCCGCCACTAGAACTTAAGTTGGCGCTCCCGACTATATTACTGGATCCGCTGAAATTACCCGCTGCTTGTCCTAATACAATCGGCTCAGAGACGCCAGCGTCCATCCCGACTCCGTTTAGACTGGATATAGTAATATAGTCACCCGTCTTCACCGGGCCGTTCTGATTGCTAACCAGCACGTCATGTAAGCCATAGTTAGTGACATATGCCTGGTTAGTGGCCTTGGTGCTACCGAGAGTTATTGCAGCGCCCGATGAAGAGATCACTACACCAAGCATTTTTCTAATATTAGACATATCGAGCGGTTGCACTTGATTAGTATTATTACTCAGCATGACGATCATTCCCGGTTGCAGGGGAAATGAACTGCTGTATCCCTGAGCAATAGCCTGAGGACTAGCGACAGACGCATAGGCTATTCCAGACATTGCGCTAATAAATAGCAGACACAGCGCCAACGGAAAAGTATTTAGCCGCGTCTTTATTTTTTTTATCTTCATAATTAACTAAAGTATAACTTGTTATTTAATTGTAACAACAATAAAAAGTTCCGGTTCTTTATGCTAGACTGGGGTTAGATATGTATCTGGGCATCGACGTAGGAGGGACCAAAACACTTGTCGCCTCATTGGATGATAGCGGGGTCATCCTAGCACAACAAAAATTCCCCACACCGCAGGATTACCAGGAGTTCTTAGCTGAACTGTCCCGGTCTATAGAGTTACTGGGAGTCAAAGATTTCCGTGCCGCCGGTATCGGAATTCCGGTAACCAGTATGCAACGCGAAGAAGGAATCGCTCTTACTTTTTCTAATCTGGACTGGCGTAACGTCAAGGTCCAGCAAGATCTCGAGCGCCTGACACAATGCCCGGTGGCAGTCGAAAACGATGCCAAGTTAGCGGGACTTTCCGAATCAATGCTAAGAAACGAGATAAGAAAATTGCTCTATGTCACCGTCTCGACTGGTATCGGCTACTCTTTAGTGATTGATCATCATATCGACCCGAACATTGGTGATGGAGGCGG